>JAZUKQ010000228.1:0-4448 GCA_045643325.1 Kiritimatiellia bacterium
CGCCTCCGCCCCCGCGGCGCGTTTCGCGCCCCCCGAGATCGGAGACCTCCGCGTGACCTTCTCGCTCATCGTCCCGCACGAGGTAAGCGTCGTCGCCCGGCAGGTGCGCGGCACCTTCGAGCCGTATATCGCCAAGAACGGCCGCAACGTGGACCTGCTCCGGGACGGCGTCCATAGCGCGGGGAACATGTTCGACGGGGCCCGGCGTGCCAACAAGACCGTGACCTGGATGATCCGCATCTTCGCCTGGATTCTCATGGGAGCGAGCCTCTCGAAGGTCCTCCGCCCCCTCTCCGTGCTCACGGACGTGTTCCCCTTCCTCGGGAATCTTCTCGCGAAAGGCCTCGGCGCCGTGGCGTTCCTCACGGCGTTGGCGGTCGCGTTCATCGTCGTCGCCCTCTCGTGGCTCGTCTTCCGCCCGCTCGTCGCGCTTCCGCTCCTCCTCGCGGCCGCCGCGCTCTTCGTATGGATCGCGAAACGGAAACCCCAGGCGGGCAAATCCCCCGCCGACCCGGGGTCCCCCGTCTGAGGCGTCCAGACGCCCGGTCCGGCGGCCGCGCATCCGCCGCCCCGCCTTTCTGAACAACCGGATCCGAACTTCAGAGTCCACCGAATTTCTGTTTTTCCCATGCCAAGCGATTTCCCGGCGACCGGTTCCCAAGCCGCTTCTTCCCCCGCCCCCGCGGCGGCCCCGGCCCAGTACCTTCTGGAGAAGGACGCGCGCCGGCCTTGGAACACCTGGGCCGACGCGGCCGTCGCGGTCCTCCTCGCCGCCCTCTCCTTTCTTCTGCTCCGTCTCTTCCGCTTTCCCGCCCCGTATCCCGACGAGAGTGTCTGGAGACTCCTCGAGGTGCCCGGAGTCTGGCCGCGCGCGACGGCCCGCAATCCGTTCTGGCACGCCGCCGCCACATGGCTCGTCGGCTCGACCCCCGGCTCCGATCCGTTCGCCGTCCTCCAGACCTTCGCCTTCATCCTCCTTTCGCTCGCCGTCGGATGCGCCTATCTTTTCGCCCACGGATTCGCCGCCGGCTGCGTCCGCCCGCTGGAACGCACCCGCGCCTCGGACCTCCGCTGCCGGTTCGCGGCTTGTATCGGCGCGGCGGGTTTCCTCGTCGCCCCGCCCGTCTGGGCCGCCGCGCAGAGCGCGCGCCCGGAACTTCTTCCCGCGTTCGTGACGACGCTTCTCTGCGTGCTCTTCCTCCTGCATCTGGAGAACGGCGCGAAGACGCCCCTTCTTCTCGCGGCGCTGCTCGGCGGCGTCGGCGTCCTGGAGTCCTCCATGGTGCTTCTGGCCCTGCCGCCCCTCGCCCTCTCGGTCTTCATGCCGGACACCCTTTTCCACCTCGGCGACGACGACCCCGAGGAGGACGTGAAACGCCGGGAAAAGCAGGAAGAGAAGGAAAAAGCGGACGCCACGGCGCGCGGGATCGCCCTTCCCGACGCCCCGAAAAAGAATCCGCTCGAGGTTAAATCCGGCCGGCAGATTCCCGTCGCCCTCTTTGTCGTCCTCTTCGCCGTCGTCTTCCTTCTGACGGCCTGGTGGGTCCTCGGCGGATTCTACGGCACCCGCGGCTACATCATCCGGAAGTTCACCTACCCGCTCGACAAGTTCGAGGACTTCGTCCGCTTCGTCCGCTTCGTCTTCGGCGACTATCTCGGGCAGATCAAATCGGCCATCCCGTCCATCGGCTGGCTCATCGTCGCGTTCCTGCTCGTCGCCCCGGCCCTCCTCGGCCACCTTCTCGCCGCCCGCGCCTGCGACGGGGAGAACCACCGGGACATGGTCTTTTTCTTCCTTCTCGCCGGACTCGGCTGCGCGCTCCAGACCGGCGCCGCGAACAAGCTCTCCGTCTGGCCGTTCTTCGCCTCCGCCGACTTCCGAATCGGAAGCAGCCTCCTCGTCGCGTACACCCTCTCCCTTTCCATCGCCGTCATCCTGCGCCTCGCGGGGCTCGCCACGAAGGACCTCGCGCGGTCCTTTCAGGAAACGAGGGAATTCGGACAGGAACCGGGGCGGGGCGCCGGGACGGCCCTCACGATCCGACGCGCCGCGATTTTCTACGTCGCCCTCGCGGGCATCGGCACGCTCTTCGGAATCAGCGTCGCGAAAGCGCCGCAGGCGGGCATCCGCAAAGGCGTCGTCTGCATCGACGACTTCACCAAGGAGATGGTCGCGGACTGCGACGGCATGAAATGGCTGTTCACGGACGGCGTCTTCGACGCGCAGATCCGCTGGAACGCCTGGAAAGAACACCGGGAGCTCCGCACGGTCTGCCTCTCCTCGAACGGCGACCGCTGGAACCGGCTGGTCGTCGATACCGAGCTTCCCGACCAGCTCTGCCGCAACCTCTACGCCATCGGCCCCTCGGCGCTCGTCCGCGACTGGGTCCGGAACAACCCGGACCGCGCCGTCATGACCGCCACGCAGATCGGCGCGGACCTGTGGATCGGCTCGTCCTACCAGTGCGTCCCGACCCGAACCCTGTTCCTCGGCGGCAAGGATTTCGACGCCGACGTCATCGACGAGACCGACCGGCTTGTCGCGTTCTGGGACACATGGCGCGCGCGTCTCGACGACGCCATCGAGACGCCGTCCGACCCCCGGGTGAGCGCCATCCTCCTCGGCATCGAGCGCCAGCTCTCCCTTCTCGCCAACGAGACGGGCGTCCTGCTGGAGGACCGCGGCCACCGCGAGGCCGCCGGCCGGGCCTACACCGCGGCCCTCGACCTCTTCCCATCCAACATCTCGGCGACCCTCAACCTCCTCTCCCTGAGGGCGGCCGGCGTCGCCCTTCCCGACGGGGCGGCCCAATATGTGGAGGACGTCCTCGCCAACATCCGCGAGATGGGACGCGTCCCCCTCGCCCTCCTTTCCCGCTACTGCGGCACCATCCGGAACTACGCCGCGCAGCAGCAGCTCGGCATCGCCAACCTCTCCTCGCTCGACACCTCCGCCTCCATCGGCTACCTCGAGAAGGCGCTTTCGCTCGCGCGGGAGACGGCGGGGAAGGACATCTCGCTCGTCGTCCGGTCCAAGTCCGCCCTCGCGCTCAACCTCTGCCGCGACGGTGACGTCCAGCGCGGCCTCGCCCTCGCCGACGAGCTTCTCCGGGACTACCCGCAGAACGGCGAGGCGCTGCTCGGCGGCGCCGTGGTCCATTCCATCGCCCAGGACTGGGACGGCGCCTTCGACCTCGTCCGCAGGGCGCGCGAGGCGGGCGAGGACGCGCTCAAGTGCGACGTCACCCAGGCCCTCGTGCTCCGCGCCAAGGGCGACCACTCCGCCATCGTCGCCCTCCTCGCCCCGTATCTCGACCTCCCGGGAGAGATCGACAACACGCTCCTCTTCCTCCTCGGAAGCGCGGCGGCGGCCTGCCAGAATCCGGACCCCGGATTTTTCGCGAGGCTCCAGAGCCGCTTCGGGAATTCCGAGCAGGGGCATGCCGCCATTCTCCGGATGCTGGTGCAGGGCGACATCTTCCGCGGCGAGAATATGGAGGCCATCACGCGCATCGACGACGCCCTGCACGATGTCCCCGACGATCCGTGGCTCCTCGCCCAGGGACTCCACGTGAGTCTCGCGATCCACCACTGGGGCTGGGCAAACACGTTCGCGCGGAAAGTCGTCGTCCAAGACCCCGCCAACCTCTACGCGAACTACGCGCTCGGGATGTACTCCTTCGCCTTCAACGACTACCAGCAGTCCATCGCGTATCTGGAGCGGTGCGAGAAACTCATGCCCTCGAACGCCGTTTTCCCCAACAACCTCGCCTACGCCCACCTCCGCGGCCACGAGTACGAAAAAGCCCAGAAATGCGCCACGCGCGCCGTCGCGCTCGCCTCCGGCCGGTACGAGGTCTGGGACACGCTCGCCGAGGTTTCCCTCGCCCTCGAGGACCTCGATACCGCCGCAAGCGCCGTCAAACAGGCCGAGGCGCTCAATCCGGACGCCCCCGAGGTCCTCGCGCGCCGCGCGGAGCTCCTGATCCGCCAAGGACGGAACGCCGCCGCCGCGTTGGACTCTCTCGACACGAAACTCGACCTCGACACAACCTATCTGTCCACGCCCGAGGAGCGCCTCGAGGAGTTGAAAAAACTTCTTCCCTGAGCGACATCGGGCCCGTTTCTGTGATATACTTCGTCGATTAACCCGCTTCAGGAGGTATCCATGAACCGCATCCTTCTCCCCGTTTTGGCCCTCGCCGCCCTCGCGTCCGTCGCCGCGCCGCCCGACATGACCCGCCCCCCCGCCCCCGGAGGCATGGGGCCCGGCGCGCCCTTCCGCCCCGCGGCGACAAAACCCGCGACCCCGCGGCAGACCAAGCCCGCCACACCGAAACAGACCAAGCCCGCGGCCCCCTCGAAACCCTATCCGAGACAGACGGTCCCGCCCGCGTTTCCGGCGTCCCCGCCCCCCCGCCCGGCCCGCCCGCATACCGGGCCCGAAG
>JAZUKQ010000229.1:0-7172 GCA_045643325.1 Kiritimatiellia bacterium
ACTTCAACAAATACTCCGCCATGCCGTTCGTCTGGACGAAATCCGCCGAGGCCATCCTCCTGTCGGTCCAGCATGCGAATGACGCGCTCGCGGTCCAAACCGAACGAGTTGTTATAGGTTTGAACTAATTTTGCGAGACACTAGGGCGTGGCCAGGCGCAGAACAACGCCTCGGGGCGCACATATCCAACAACTCAAACTCTCGCTCTACAAAAAAGTGGGATAAGTGTGCAATGAAATCGCTATTGACGCCGCCGGAAATAAGTGCTAAACTTACTTACATTTCGCAAGTAATAGTGCTCGGTCATCTGGAGAGAGCACACTGATGCAACGGTTGAACGAACTGACGATGGACGCCTTCCCGGCATTCTGCCGCAAGCACGGGCTCAAATGCACCGCGCAGCGCCTCGCCGTTTTTTCCGCCGTTCGGCTGTTGGCGCGGCATCCCTCCGTGGATGAGACGTTGTCGGAAGTCCGGAAGAACCTGCCGACCGTGACGCGCGATTCGGTGTACCGCATTCTGAATGAATTCGTCTCCCTCGGTCTTCTCTCGCGGCTTGACGCCCTGTCTGCGGCGCGGTACGACACATGGACCGGTCCGCACGCGCATTTCATCTGCGAAGTCTGCGGACGCATCACCGACTATCCGCTTCCCGAGGGGCTTTCCCTTCCATCTGGAATGCCTCCCGATCCGCGTCATATCGAACTGCGCGTGACCGGTGTCTGCGAGCAATGCGCCCGCAAGACCATATCCTGAAAACACACCCATTTCTTTCTACCACCCCTACACAGAAAGGCAACACACCATGGAACTCAAAGGATCCAAAACTGAACAGAATCTGATGGCCGCCTTCGCGGGCGAGTCTCAGGCCCGCAACAAGTACGACTATTTCGCCTCCAAGGCCAAGAAGGACGGCTTCGAGCAGATCGCGGCCATCTTCCAGGAAACCGCGCTCAACGAGAAAGAGCACGCCAAGATGTGGTTCAAGCTCTTCGCGGGCACCGGCTCGCCCCCCGAGAACCTTCTCGCCGCCGCCGCCGGCGAGCACGAGGAATGGACCGACATGTACAAGCGCTTCGCCGACGAGGCCGAAGCCGAGGGCTTCAAGGACATCGCCTTCAAGTTCCGCAAGGTCGCCGAGGTCGAGGCGCACCACGAGGAACGCTACCGCAAGCTCGCGCAGAACATCGAGACGAATGAAGTCTGGGTGCGCGTCGGCAAGGAAAAGTGGCAGTGCCGCAACTGCGGCGCGATTGTCGTGTCGAAGACAGCCCCGGAGAAGTGCCCCGTCTGCGACCACCCGAAGGCCTACTTCCAGCTTCAGGCCGACAACTTCTAGCCGCCGGTCCGATCCAGCCGTCTAGAAATGACATGGGACCGGCTTCGTGTGGGATCCCCCACGCGAGGCCGGTCTTTTCATTTTACTGCCACCCCTCTTCATCCCAGGACCGCACAACCATGAAAGTCTTGCTCATCGTCTTGCTGTCCGTCGGGGGATCGACCGTCTAGGGCGTCCGCGGAGGACCGCTGGTCCGTAACCTTCCGCACCGGGAATGACATCGTTCTCGGATTTTCGGCCGGCGAAATGCTGGCGGCGGGTGGAGCCATGCTCGACGTATCAACGACGAGATGATTCCCGAGACCCACGTCCATGGGTTCGAGAAGGAGGCGGCTTTCTCCCCGCTTTCCGGCTTTCTCCTGGTGCTGATCCTGCAGCGTCTGCCCGAGGGGGCGAATTAAACCGGGGCGAACCATCCGCGCCGCGAATCGCCGATTCGACGGAAGACAAGCCCGGCCGCTGTGTTCGCCGCCGTTTCCAACGCGTTGGCGACTGCGAGCGGCGCGGACCGTGCGGAGAGAGAAGGAAACGGGTCCCGCCTACCCCTTCCGCCGCCCCGCCCGGGCGAGGAGCACCTCCAGGCCGCGTCCCGAGAATTCGACCGCGGCCATGGACCGCGGCAGCAGGAACCGGTCGAACTTTTTCGCCGGAAGCCCCCCGACCGTCCCCTCGCCCGCGAGCACGATCGCCGCCGTGAAGTCGTCTTGTCGCCAGACATACCTCCCCTCCCGAAGCGTGAGGCGGGCAGAACGGAAACACGGGTGGTCGAAGAGGCGCTCGACGCGGAACGACGAGGTCGCCTCGACAATCCGGGGCTCCACGAAGAACGCCTTCCGGGTCTCCTCGGGACTCCGCGCCGTGAAATCGAACATCGAGAGCGCGAAATCGACGTCGCGCCCCATGAACCTCGCGGCCTCCGGGACGACGTACCCTCCCCGCTCGAACTCGACCCGCACGGCGAAGTCCGATGGTTCCATCATCTCCACCATGAAGACGCCCTCGCCGATCGCGTGGGGGATTCCGCCCGGCACGAGGAAGCAGTCGCCGGGCTTCACGGGCACTTTGTCGAACCCGGCGAGCAGCGCCTCCGTGTCCTGCCGGACAACCGCGTCGCGGAACGCCTCCCGCCCGACCGGACGCTGAAACCCGAGGTACACGTATCCCTCGCATCCCGGACGCACGCCGAGAATGTAATATCCCTCGGTTTTCCCGTGAGGGGAGTTCAGATGAGCCGCCGAGAACTCCGCGGTCGGGTGGCACTGCATGTGGAGCCGGATCGCCGCGTCGAGGTACTTGAGGAGAAATCCCGCCGAATCTCCGGCGAACACCTCGCCGGGACGGGCGGCGACAAGCTCGGTGAGCGGGACAATCCGTCCCTCGTATTCGACCCGGGAAACCCCCTCGTCGATCTCCTCGCGGCCGATATTCACGGCGCGGGTCGTCGAAACAAGCCAGTCCTCCGGGAAATGGCTGTCGGCGGGCGCCGGCCTTCCCTCGATTTCATCCAGGGTCCGGCCTCCGAGATAGGTGCGCCAGACGCGGTTCGGTGCCAATTTGAGAGCATTCATGTCGATGAGGAAATTCGGTCTTGGACGCCCGGAGGCGCCGGAACGCGCGCGGAATCCCGTGAAAAAAAATCCCTTGAACTGCCCGGATTCTACCACCTCCGCCCCCGGGAGGCAAGGTCGCCGCGGCCGCGCCCCGCAAGCGGGACAAGTTGACTTTTCGGCCCCGGAAGAGGACAATATCGCGCGTGTCCTCCGGGAAAAACCCGCCTTGGTCTGGCGGTGCCGCGTGGACGCAGAAGGAAACAAGAAATGAACCTCGAACTCATGCGGCATAGTGCGTCGCATATTCTCGCGGCGGCCGTCTGCCGCCTTTTCCCGGACGTCAAGCTCGACATCGGCCCCGCCACCGAGGACGGATTCTACTACGACTTCGACCTCTCCCACCGCATCGTCCCGGAGGACTTCCCGAAAATCGAGAAGGAGATGGCGAAAATCATCAAATCCAACGTCCCGTTCGTCCGCTTCGAACTCCCCCGCGCCGAGGCCGAGGCGAAACTCCAGGCCGCCGGCCAGACCTACAAGCTCGGCCGCCTCGCCGACATCGCCGACGACGCCCCCATCAGCTTCTACACCTGCGGCGACTTCACCGACCTCTGCCGCGGCCCCCACGTCGAGTCCACCGGCTGCGTCAAGGCCTTCAAGCTCACCGCCGTCGCGGGCTCCTACTTCCGCGGCGACGAGAAGAACCCCATGCTCCAGCGCGTCTACGGCATCGTCGCCGAGTCGCAGGAGGAACTCCGCGCCACCCTCGCCCGCATCGAGGAGGCCAAGAAGCGCGACCACCGCAAGCTCGGCGTCGAGCTCGATCTCTTCCACCTCGACCCCGAGGACCCCGGCCAGATTTTCTGGCATCCCAACGGCTGGACCATCTACGTCACCCTCCAGAACTACATGCGCGAGAAGGTCCGCCGCGACGGCTATCAGGAGGTCAACACCCCCGCCATCATGCCCCGCAGCCTCTGGGAGCGCTCCGGCCACTGGGCCCACTACCAGAAGAACATGTTCATCACGGAGAGCGAGAAGCGCGTCTTCGCCGTGAAGCCCATGAACTGCCCCGGCGCCCTCGAGATCTTCAACAGCCGCATGCGCTCCTACAAGGACCTGCCGCTGCGCCTCGCCGAGTTCGGCCACTGCGCCCGCAACGAGCCCTCCGGCACCCTCCACGGCATCATGCGCGTGCGCGGCTTCGTCCAGGACGACGCCCACATCCTCTGCACCGAGGAGCAGATCGAGGCCGAGGTCACGAAGTTCTGCCACCTCCTCAAGGACGTCTATAAGGACTTCGGTTTCGACAAGAACCTCCTCGTCAAGCTCTCCACGATGCCCGAGGACCACGTCGGCGACCTCGCCACCTGGCAGCACGCCGAGGCGGCCCTCGCCGCCGCGTGCAAGGCCGCCGGCATGGACTACGAGATCCAGCCCGGCGAGGGCGCCTTCTACGGGCCGAAGCTCGAGTTCACCCTCGTCGACGCCCTCGGGCGCCCCTGGCAGTGCGGCACCATCCAGCTCGACTACCAGCTTCCGAGCGCCGAGCGCCTCAACGCCGTATACATCGGCCCCGACAACAAGCCGCACCACCCCGTGATGCTGCACCGCGCCGTCCTCGGCTCCCTGGAGCGCTTCCTCGGTATCCTCATCGAGAACTACGCCGGCGCCTTCCCCGCCTGGCTCGCCCCCGAGCAGGTCCGCGTGCTTCCCATCACCGACAACCAGCTCCCCGCCGCCGCCGCCATCGGCGAGAAGCTCCGCGACCTCGGCGTCCGCGCCTGTGTCGACAACAAGTCCGACAAGCTCGGCGCCAAAATCCGCCGCGCCAACGCCGAGAAGGTGCCCTTCATGTTCATCCTCGGCGCCAAGGAGGACGAGGCCGGCACCGTCTCCGTCCGCACCCGCGACGACGGCGACAAGGGCGTGATGACCGTCGACGCCTTCCTCGCCCAGTTCGGCGCGACGCTGAAGCTGTAATATTCCGGGCCCGTCCGCGACCCGCGGCCGTCTGCCGGGGCCTCTTCCGAACGATGTCTCGTCCGGGAGGTCCCGGCAGATCCGTTTTAAAGCCCGCGCCGAAGGACGCCGCCGGGGAAAGTCCCCGCTAGAACGCCTCCAACAGGGCGCGCTTCCGCGGATTGTCGTCGCTCTTCCGGAGTTTCTTTCCGTCGAAAGCCTCGTGCTCGACGCTCCATCCGTCCCACTCGCGGAAAGCGTGATAGCTCCAGTCCCATCCGTATTCGCCGAAAAGTTCCGTCAGGTCGCGGATATACGCCTCCGCCCCCGGCGCCCAGGCGATGGCGGAGAACTCTCCGATGTAGATCCTCGCCCCGTGCCGCCGCTGGAACTCGAGGACCGGAGCGAGACGTTTCCGCAGAAACTCCTTGTCCAGACCTTCCGACGGATACGCAAGGCCGCTCAAGGGCGTGTGGCCGACGCCCTGATGCGTGAAGCTGTGGGGGTTGTACATGTGCGCCTGGTAGATGACGTCGGGCATCTCCAGGGGGCGGAGGTAGGAGAAGGTGTCCGGAGAGTCCCAGCCGTTTGACTCCAGAATGATCGGCACGGTGGGATCGATTTCCCGGACCGCCTCCGCGGCGCGTTTCTGCAGTGTCCAATAGTCGCAGTATTCCGCCGGACCGTTCTGCACCGGTTCGTTGATGAGGTCATAGCCCCAGACGGCGGGATTCCCTTTGAACCGGGACGCGATACGGCGCCAGACCTCGACGAAATGCTCGCCGTATTCCGCCTCCTGGAACATCGCCATCGTGCTGTCGGCATACCGTCCTCCGGGTGGGGTATGGAGGTCGACGACCACCGCGATGCCGCGCGCCTCCGCCTTGGGAAGAATCTCCGCGAGGTGGTCGAGTTTCCCGTCGAGCCACCGGTCATAGTCCTCCAGGTCGCGCTCCGCGTCCGCGACGCCCCAATTGCGGTTCATCTGGTAGCGGAGAAGCGTCGCGCCCCAGGATTTCAGAGTGTCCAGATCCTCGTCGAGGACCTGGTTCGGGGACATCACGCCGTGAAGGACGGGATGTTTCGCGACGCGGTCCGAATAGACGCACCGATAGTCGCTGTCGTCCACCGGGAAAACGGATTGGACCGTCAGGCTCGACAGGTCGAACTCGACCTCGCCCGAACTGTCCTGCAGTCCAAGATTGAGAATCCCCTCCGCGACTCCGGAGGGAATCGAGAACGTGAACGTGAGCTTTCTCCAATCGAACGTGCCGACCGGCGCGCCCGCGCCGGGGTACATCGGCTGCCCGGACGGATCGGTATAGAAAAGCATGAACTTCACGCCGTTGTAGGACGCCCGAGGTTTCGAGACGTCCTTCGCCCGCGCCAGAATCGAGGCGGCGCAGAGTCCTTTCCCGGCGAACGGAGAGAGGTCGACCGTCCGCCGCAGGGTATTGCACCGCTCCGCCGACCCGCCGGGAACGACGACGACGGCCGCCCGGTCGCCGGACACGGAGCCTCCCTCGCAAGGCGTCCAGGCGTCCCCGCCGGTCTTCCAGACATTTTCCGGCACTGTCCCGCCATCCTCCACCAAGGCCGCGTCACAACGCGTCGAAACGACATCCGCCGTCTCGAAAAGCGCCGCGAGAGCGGCCAACCCAAACATCATCCAAATCGTGGTTCGCATACGCGGTATCCTACCAAAAAAACGCGGTCCGGAACATCCGGCGTCCCGCAGGACAGGCGTCCGCGCCGCGAACCCGTCTCTAGAGCGGGGTCTCTTTGAGGAGCGCCTTCGCGATGATGTCGCGCTGGATCTGGTTCGTCCCCTCGTAGATCTGGGTGACTTTCGCGTCGCGCATCATCTTCTCGACCGGGTAGTCCTTCATGTATCCGCTTCCGCCCATCACCTGGACGGCGTCGGTCGTCACCTGCATCGCGACATCCGACGCATAGCATTTCGCCATCGCGGAGAGCTTCGAGATGTCCCGCGCCCCGCTGTCGATATACCGCGCGCAGCGGTACACGAGCGCCCGCGCCGACTCGACCCGCATCCCCATGTCCGCGAGCAGGAACTGCAGTCCTTGGAACGCCGCGACCGGCTGGCCGAATTGGCGCCGCTCCTTCGCGTGTTTGAGCGCGCACTCGAGCGCCCCCTCCGCGATGCCGAGCGCCTGCGCGGCCACGCTCGGACGCGAGTAGTCGAGGGTCCGCATCGCGACAAGGAACCCGCTTCCGGGACGCGAGACGACGTTCGCCGCCGGCACGCGGCAGTCCTCGAAGATGACCTCGCGCGTCGCCGAGCCGCGGATGCCCATCTT
>JAZUKQ010000230.1:0-4866 GCA_045643325.1 Kiritimatiellia bacterium
CAAAAAACCGGACAAAAAGTGATGGGGTGAATGCGGTCATGCGGCGGCGGCGTTGGCTTGGGCGGCGGTACGGTTGTCCAGGACGCGCCTGGGGATGGAGTTGATGACTTCCTGGAGGACGCGGATGGCGTGATGTGAAACGCGGCTGAAGTCGGTCCCTTTCGGATGCCAGCGGCGGACCAGAGCGTTGGCGTTTTCGACGGAGCCCTTCTCCCAGGAGGCGTAGGCGTGCGTGTAGTAGAGCTTCAGTTCCCGGTTCAGGTCGGCCAGGATGGCCGCGATGGCCGCGTCGTCGAGGAATTCCGATCCGTTGTCGGTGGTAATGGTCTTGAGGACACGGATTTCCTTGCGCCGGACGATGTCCCTCAAGGCTTGGAGGACGGCATTCGGGGTCAGGCGGCGCAGGCGTCGGATGATGTAAAACCGCGTGCAAGCACATGATGGGTAGGGATCGACGCTCGGGCTTCTGGCACCCGATTGGGTGCCAGAAGCCCTCTCGTCGCCCCCCACCCGTGGGCAGTGAGTCCCTGTCCGGTCTCTTTGTACAACTCACGCCTTCACAAAAAAGAACATTTTTTGCTTGATATCCGTTCATGTATTCTTTATTGCTTCCTCGCGGAGTTCACGGAGCCCATGTTTCCTTGCCGCGGAGGAAGCCGGGGCCCCCGGGGACTCGCACGAACCGGACGAAAAGCCATGAAAACCACGACTTTCCGCTTCATCTTGGGCGCGACGGCGGTTTTCTGCCTCGCGGCGGGCCCGGCCTGGGCCCTTTGCGCGGGCGACGAAAATGCCGCCGGGGAATGGATTTTCGAGCCGGTCGCGGAATCGCCGTCCTGGGCGCTGAATTCGGGCGCGGACGGGGATATGGGGAATCTCGGGCTGACGGGCGGCGCCGCGTTTTCGTCGAATGTCCCGCCGCCGAATTGCGATTGCGGGCACAGCCTTTTCCTGCCGCCGGAGGGCGGCGTCGCCGGGGCGGTTTCGATCAACGACTACGATCCGCTGGCCGGGGCGGAAAAGTTTACGGTCCTGGCCTGGGTGCGGAGGGAGAGCGCGCCGGGGGAGAATCTTTCGGCGCGGATTTTCAGCGATGCGGATTCGGTTTCGTTGACGAATACGACGGCGGGGGTGGAGTTCCGCTTTTCGGGCGTCGCGGGGAACCTGGCGCTCCGGATCAACGGGGCCGAGGTGGCGACCACGGTCGGCGGCATCGCCCCGACGAACGGCGAATGGCGCCACGTCGCGGTGGTTTTTGACGGGACGCGCCCGGCGACGAACTATGCGACGCGGAATGTCCATTTCTACGTGGACGGCATCCAGCGGGGCGTCGGGAGCGTGTTGCAAAACGTGGTCCCCGCGACGAACGATGCGCCCGTCGTGGTCGGCAACGCGGCGCCGTCGCGGACGTCGCAAAACCTGCTGGCGGGGCACATCGACGACGTGCTGGTGCTCCCGGGCTGGGCCCCGGACGCCGTGGGCAACGGCAACGCGAACCCGGCCATCCAGTGCTTCATGGACGCCTCGGACGACATCTTTCCGCCCGTCATCGCCGCCCCCCCGGACGTCGAGGCGGAGGCGGGCGAGGCGGTGTCTCTGGGCGACCCTTGGGCGCAGGATGATTGCGGCATTGCGCTGGTGACGAACGATGCGCCGGCTACGTTCCTGCCGGGCACGACGACGGTGACGTGGTCGGCGGCCGATGTGGCGGGCAACGTGTCGGAGGCGACGCAGGCGGTGACGGTTTGGCCGGCGCGCCCGGAGGGGGTGCGGATTCATGCGGTCGGCTACAATGCGCCGGCGGAGGAGCAATTCGTGCAGTTGTACAACTCGGGGGCCGAGCCGGTGGCGCTGGACGGCTATTCGCTGGAGGTCGCGGGCCTGGCGTTTGTCCGGCGTGCGACGTTCCCGGCGGGCACGAAGCTGCGGCCGGGGCATTTCCTGCTGGTCGGCGGGGCGGGGGTCGGCCCGGATGTCGAAGCCGACTTGCAGCTGGCGCCGTCGCTGTCGTCGTCGCCGACGGCGGCCGTCCGGCTGATGGGGCCGCCCGGGGCATTCCTGCATCCGGTCGACGTGCTTTTCTATGGCGCGCACGAGCCGTTCAATGCGCAAGGCCTGCCGACCGACGGCTGGCGGTCGACGGCGACGGATCTGTGGGCGGCGCCGGGCTACCAGCTGGTGCGCAAAAGCTACGGCCTCGACACCGATTCCCGCGACGACTGGATGTTTGGCGCGCGCCCGGAACGTCCCGCCGCGCTTGCGGACCTGGTGGATTCGGATGCCGACGGGCTGCTCGACGAGGAGGAGCTGAACGGCGGTGGCGGCGGCGGCGGCGCGGGCCGCGACGACCCGCTGGCCCCGGTGGAGCGGCCGCTGGCGGAAGGCGTCTCTGTCGCGATCGATCCGCCTTTCGCGGGCTGGGCGATGGGTGAAAGCCTGGGCTCGAACGGGGTCGTCACGTTTACGGTGGCGGCGCCGACGGGGGCCCTTGTCCGGGTGGTCATCCGCGAAGGCGGCCATGTGCCGGAGCATTATTCCTGCACCGTCTCGGGGGCGGAGGAAGTGGACCGCCTTGTGCACGTCTCGCCGTATGGGTTCGAGACGCTGAAGCTGCTCCTTCGGGCGGGCGCAGGGCCGTTCGACGTCGTGGTGGCGGACGATTCGGCATCGAGCCACGTCGTCACGCCGGCGGACCAGGGGCCGGACATCACGGCCTGCTTCACGGCGATGGTTGAGCCGTGCATGGACGACGACGACAGTTGGGGCGTCCCGGCGCTTGGGCCCATCCGGGCGTCGAGCGGTCCCGCCGCCGTCCCCCCCGGCGATTCGGAGACGTTTACGGCGCGCATGGAGCCGGAGGCCGTGTGCGCCGTCGAATGGGCCGTCGAGGATTTCGACAACGACGGCGACGTGCCCATCCATGCGCAAATCGACGCCGACGGCGTGCTGGCGGTCGACGCGGACAGCGGGACCGGCCACCTGACGGTCATCGCCCGGGCGGGCTGCTGCGAGCAGCGGTTGCGCGTACGCATCGGGTGCGGCGGCTGCACGGACTGCTCCGCGCTGCCCGGCTCCGGCGAGCCCGCCCTCGGCAGCGTACGCATCCGGATGGGCCTTGGCCGCGCCTTCGACGGCTCGGCCGCCGGCGACCTCTGGCTGGAAGCGGACGAGCTTTCGCCCGATGCCTGCGGCCCCTCCGCGCTATGGCTTTCCGCGGGGCCCGACGTCACGGCAGAGCGCGTCGGAGGCGTCCTGCGCCGCATCGTCGCGCCGCAAGCCGTGGCCGAAGTCGACGACCGCGCGCCCGGCGACTTTTCCGTCCGCTTCCTCCCGCGGACATCCGGCCGCGAACCGCTTGCCGAATGGCGCTTCAGCCTCACGGGCGGCGTCCTCGCCGTCCGCCGCGACATCGGCGGGCGCACGGACCGCTTCGCCTACGCCCACGACCCGCAGGCCCGGACCTGGACGCTTTCCTGCGACGGCCTGCGCACCGAGTCCCGCCGCACATCCTTCGCCGGCGACCTGCGCATCGAGACACGCACGACATCCCTGCCGAACGGCCCCACGTCGTCCGTCGAACGCCTTGCGTGGCGCACGTTCGACTTCGGCGAGGCGCTCGTCGAGCACGTCCTCGACCCCGCCGGCGCCGCCCTCGCCACCGCCATCTCCTACGGCACCGACCCCGCCCGGGACGGCTACGGCCTGCCCTGCGAAACCGTCCGCCCCGACGGCAGCTGGACCCGCCGCCAATACGACGCCGCAGGACGCCTCACCAACGAAATCTCGCCCTGGCTCTCCTCCTCCGCCGACACCTGCGAAACCTGGTCCTCCTACGCCCCCGTCGACCCGCTCGACGCCGGCCTCCCCGAGGACGCCCGCCGTCCGCGCCGCATCGGGCAGCGCGTGGCCGGCGTGCCCGTCTCGCTCACCTTCTACGCCTACCGCACGAACGCGCTTGGCGGCCGCACCGTCGTCGAGGAACGCGCCGCCCGCCCCGGCGCCGCCTTTGGCGACCCCGGCGCCCTGCGCACCGTCCGCGACTACTATCCGCGCCAGCCCGGCGCCCTGTCCTCCGAAAAGCTCTGGCGAGAACTCCGCCCCGACGGCCGCCTGGACACCGTCGAATACGGCACCGCCGACGGCATCGAGTTCGAGCGCACCATCGAAGGCATCGCCGCCTCGCCCGCCGGCGTCGCCTGGCGCACGACCGCCACCACCGTCGAGTTCGACGCCTGGCGCCGGCCCGTCCTCGAAACCCGCGCCGTCTTCGATGGCACGGACTACCGCCCCGCCGGCTGGACCGCCATCGAGCGCGACGAATGGGGCCGCGAAACCCGCCGCACCTCCTCCAACGGCGACATCGCCGAACAGGCCTGGGACTGCTGCGGACTCGTCTCGCGAACCGATCCCGACGGCCTCGAAACCGCCTACGCCCGCGATCCCCTCGGCCGCACCGTCGCCGAACTCTCCGACGGCCGCACCCGCACCTTCGCCTACGACGCCGACGGCCGCGTCCTCACCGAGACCCTCTCCGCCGGCGGCCTCTCCCTCGCCACCTCCAGCCGCTACGACCTCGCCGGCCGCCTTCTCTCCACCACCGACGCCGACGGACTGACCACCACCCGCGGTTACGCCGACGGCGGCCGCACCGTCACCATCGCCCTCCCCGGCGGCGCCACCCGCGTCGAGACCCGCCACCTCGACGGCCAGACCGCCTCCGTCACCGGCACCGCCCAGACTCCCGCCTTCCACGAATACGGCGTTTCGACAAACGGCGCCCGCTGGACCCGCACCCGCCACGGCCCCCCCGCCGCCCCCGCCTGGCGCCTCGAAGAAACCGACTTCCTCGGCCGCCCCTTCCGCACC
>JAZUKQ010000231.1:0-3627 GCA_045643325.1 Kiritimatiellia bacterium
ATGCGAGACCCGGACGGCGAAATCGGAGTCGTTCGAGCTCATCAGAGGACGTCTCCAAAGCGGCGGTCGCCCGAGCGGAGCACGAGGCGCCCGATGAGAAGGACGAGAAGCCCGACCCCGGCGGAGAGCAGGAGCCAGACGGAGGAAAGCGGCTCGCCCGTGGCGGCGGCGGTCCCCGTCGCGGCGTCGAGCGCGTAGCGCGCGGGCATCAGGTCCATTCCGAGCAGCGCGTGGCGGTAGAGCGCGAGGACGCCCGCCATCGGGTTGAGGTAGACGATTCCCTGCGGGAGGAAGGCGAGCTTCTCGGCGACGATCTTCGTCTGGAGCGTCGTCTCGTACATGATGGGCGAGAGGAAGAACCAGGCGAGCAGGAGGAGTCCCACGATGTGCTCCGTGTCGCGGTAGAAGACGTTGAGCGTCGAGACCCAGAACGCGAGACCGAAGCAGAGGACAAGCTGCAGCGCCAGCGCCGGAACGAGCCAGAGGAGGCCCTCCGGGCGGAGGTTCCCGGAAAGCGCGAGGTAGAGCACCAGCACGACGAACGTCAGGAGGAAGTTCACCGCGTTGGCGAGCACCGTCGACGACGGGAGGATGACGCGCGGAAAAAACACCTTCTTCACCAGGTTGGCGTTGCCCGCGATGGCATGGAGCGAGTCGGAGAGGCACCCCGAGGTGAACTGCCAGAACACGATGCCGGAGACGAGGAACGGGAGGTAGTCGACGGCGGTCCCTCCGATGCCGAGAAGATCCCTCCGCATCCCGAGCACTCCCGCGAAGAGCGCGTAGATGACGATCATCGCGAGGGGTGTCAGAAGCGACCAGAAGAATCCGAGGGCGGACCCTTTATAGCGGATCTTCAGATTCCGCCCGACGAGCATCCGGATGAGATCGGCGTGCATGTCTACCCGCGCACCAGGTCGACGACATTGCACCACCGCACATCGGGATCGGCGCAGAGGGCGGCGATCTTCTGCTCGAGCTGGTCCCAGAGCCCCTCGCAGTCGTACATCTCGTAGGAATGCCCCCAGAAGTAGAAGACGCCGGACTCGGCCTTCGCCTTCTCGAAGCGCTTCTTGAAGTCGGAAGCCATGTAGTGGCAGTTCGAGGCGAGACGCAGCGGGTCGGCGAGCGTCGGGCGGATGTCCTCGAGGTTGTTGCAGGTGCGGCCGTAGGCGAATCCGGCGTCGGCGAGCGCCTTGACGGAGTCGTCGTCGTAGCGTCCGCAGGGCCACGCGAAGCCCGGGCAGTCCTGCTGGAACGTGTCCTCCAGAAACTTGCGGGCGTCGACCGCAGCCTTCGTGAACTCGGCGAGCGTCGGCCCGAAGCCGACGGTCTCGTGGTTCATGCAGTGCGAGGCGACCTGGAAGCCTTTGTAGACCTCGAGGAGATGCCTCTTTCCGACGCGGCCCCCGTCAAAGCCGTGGTGGCGCCAACCCTCCGCGCCGTACGGAACCCATCGGTGCATCCGGTTCTCGTCCAGCATCTGCGCGGGGCAGAGGTTGAACGTGGCGGGCACGTTGTACTTACGGAACATCTCGGTCAGACGGATGTCGGTGGTGACGCCGTCGTCCCAGCAGGTCGCGACTTTAACCATGGCCAAACAGATATGAAGTTGAAGGATTCCGGGCAGGCGGAGCGAACGGTTCGGAAACCTTCCGCTCCGCCCCCCGTGGGGAACTACACCCCGTCGATCTTCGCCGAGAGGTATCCGACGAGCTGGTCGAGCGGCATCGAGGTCTGCTCCATGGTGTCGCGGTCGCGGACCGTGACGGTGCCCTTCTCGAGGGTGTCGAAATCGACCGTGACGCAGAACGGAGTGCCGACCTCGTCCTGGCGGCGGTAGCGGCGGCCGATGGCGCCGGACTCGTCCCAGAAGCAGTTCCAGCGGTTGCGGAGGGACTTGAAGACCTCCCGGGCCTTGGCGTAGAGCTCGGGACGGTTCTTGACGAGCGGGAAGACGGCGACCTTCACCGGGGCGATGGAGGGGTGGAAGTGGAGGACCGTGCGGACATCCTCCTTGCCCTTGGCATCGGACAGCTTCTGCTCCTCGTAGGCGTTGCAGAGCATGGCGAGCGCCATGCGGTCGGTGCCGGCGGACGGCTCGATGACGTGCGGGATGTAGCGTCCCTCGAAGAGCTCGTCGAGGAACGCGCGGGCGGCCTCCTCGGTCTTTCCGCGGGACGTCCAGTCGGCGACGGTCTTCGCGACGAACGCCTCTTTCGCCTCGGGCGTGAGGGCGGCGACGGCGTTCTTGAGCGCCTCGTCGAAGACCTCCTGCGACTTGCCGGAGTGCTTCTGATGCTGCGAGAGGTCGAAGTCGGAACGGGCGGCGATGCCCTCGAGCTCCTGGACGCCGAAGGGGAACTCGAACTCGAGGTCGACGCAGGCGCGGGCGTAGTGCGCGAGCTCCTCCTTGGTCTGCCAGTGCTGATGGAGTTTCTCTACGGGGATGCCGACGGTGCGGTACCACTCGAGGCGCTGGTGGAACCAGTAGCGGTGCCAGACCTCCCAGCCCCAGTCGGGCTGCGGGTCGCCGTCGAGGTCGGGGTTGTCGGCCATCGTGGCGACGTGGCCGCAGACGAGCTCGATCGCCTCGTCGGGCTTGATGAAGAACTCGAGCTCCATCTGCTCGAACTCGCGGGAGCGGAACGTGTAGTTGCGCGGCGTGATCTCGTTGCGGAAACTCTTGCCCTGCTGCGCGATGCCGAACGGAACCTGGACGCGCGTGGAGCCCGTCACGTTGACGAACTGCGCGAAGATGGCCTGCGCGGTCTCCGGGCGGAGCCAGGTCTGCGACGAGGCGTCCTCGACGGGGCCGACGTAGGTCTTGAACATCAGGTTGAAGGACTTCGGCTCGGTGAGGTTCTTGGAGCCGCACTCGGTGCAGACGACCCCCTCGGGGAGCGACATGGCGTGCGTGACGGGGTCGACGACAAGCTTCTTCCCCTGCTCCTCGCAGAGCTGGTCGGCGCGATGGCGCTTCTTGCAGTCGCGGCAGTCGACCATCGGGTCGGAGAAGGTGTCGGCATGGCCGGAGGCGCGCCAGATCGCGGGGTTCATGATGATCGTCGCGTCGAGGCCGACCACGTCCTCGCGGCCGCGGACGGTGGCGCGCCACCACGCGTCGCGGATGTTGCGCTTGAGCTCGGAGCCGAGGGGGCCGTAGTCCCAGAAACCGTTGATTCCGCCGTAGATCTCGGACGACGGGAAGATGAAGCCGCGGCGCTTGCAGAGGGCGGAGATGGTATCGAGGGTGGACGCGTTGGAGGGGTTCGACATGATGAACGGTAGGTTGCGGAGTTGCGGAGCCGCGGACTGTCCCGGAGACATCGCCGCGGTCCCTGAAAAAATGTGCCACGCGCGCGGAATGCGCGTAACGTGAAATGATTATACCAAAAAACGCGGCGGACGTCACATGGCGCGCTCCGCCACACGTAATAGGTTAGTCAAGAGGAAGTCCGGTGTCGGCTAGACGGTTTCGGCGAGAAGTCCGAGCGCGCGGTCGAGCGCGGTCTCGAGGGAGAGGAGCGTCGTCCCGTGCTCCTTCAGGATCGCCGCTGCGCGCTCCCGCCCCTCGGCAAGCGTCGGGGCCGGAATGAAATTACGGTGCGGAAACTTTTTCGCGTT
>JAZUKQ010000232.1:0-7961 GCA_045643325.1 Kiritimatiellia bacterium
CTCCTTGGAGCCGACGCCGTAGCGGCCGCCCATGACCTTGGGCCAGGCCTTGAGCCAGCCCTTCTCGAGGGCCTCGCCGATGGCGGTGCGGATGTCGAGGTAGAGCGGGTCGCCGAGGGCGCCGGGCTCCTTGACGCGGTCGAGCACGGTGACGTACTTGACGGTGGCGGGGAGGGACTTGGCGAAGGCCTCGACATCGAGCGGACGATAGAGGCGGACCTTGACGAGGCCGACCTTCTTGCCCTGCTTGACGAGGTAGTCGACGGTCTCGTGGACGGTCTCGCAGCCGGAACCCATGGCGACGATGACGTTCTCCGCGTCGGGGGCGCCGACATAGTCGAAGAGCTTATACTGGCGGCCGATGAGCGTCGCGAGCTTGTCCATGTACTTCTGGACGATGCCCGGCGTCGCGAGGTAGTAGGGGGTGCAGGTCTCGCGGGCCTGGAAGTAGACGTCGGAGTTCTGGGCCGTTCCGCGCATCTGCGGATGGTCCGGAGAAAGGCCGCGGGCGCGGTGGGCGAGGACGAACTGGTCGTCGATCATCGCGCGGACCGCGTCGTCCGGGATCTGCGTGATCTTCTGGACTTCGTGGGAGGTGCGGAAGCCGTCGAAGAAGTGGATGAAGGGAATGCGGGCCTCGAGGGTGGAGGCGTGGGCGACGAGCGCGAGGTCGTGGGCTTCCTGGACGGAGGCGGAGGCGAGCATCGCGAAACCGGTCTGACGGCAGGAGAGCACGTCGGAGTGGTCGCCGAAGATGGAGAGACCCTCGTAGGCGAGGGCGCGGGCCGCGACATGGAAGACGGCCGGGCAGAGCTCGCCGGCGATCTTGTACATGTTCGGAATCATGAGGAGGAGCCCCTGGGAGGCCGTGAAGGTCGTGGCGACGGCTCCCGTCGTGAGGGCGCCGTGCACGGCGCCGGCGGCGCCGCCTTCGGACTCCATCTCGACAATCTGAGGAATCGAGCCCCAGATGTTCGGGGCCTTGTGGGCGGCCCATTCATCGCACCACTCGGCCATCGGGGACGAGGGCGTGATCGGGTAGATTGCGCAGACTTCGCTGCACTTGTAGGCGATATCGGCGACGGCCTGGTTGCCGTCGACCATGATTTTCTTGGCCATATTGACTCCAGGGTGTGTGGGTGGGGAAAGCCGATGCGGCGCCTTGCGCGCGTACGAGCTGCGGGCGCGGCGCCTGAAATGGCGATGGAACGGACAGTATGCGCTTTTCTGTGGGAAAGCGCAAGGAAAAAAGGAGGAACGGATACGATGGTTCCGCGGGTCGCCCCGCCCGCGGAGCCCGGCTACTTGATGATCAGCGCGCCGACCGCCGGAGCGGGGAGGGTGGTGAAGAGGCAGCGCTCGGAGACGAGCGCCGTGCTGCCGTGGTGGCCCGTCACCCAGAAGTAGTTCGGCCGGGCGGAACGGAGGCCTGTCGCGACGGCGGAGGTGTCCTCCACCCCCGTGACGGTCGTCTCGGTCGCCTCGACGGCGCCGGTGATGACGCGGAGCTGCCCGAGGAAGAAGCGATGTTTCTTGCCTTTGGTCGAGAGGATGACCGGGGTGTCGGGCGTGCCGCCCTCGAAGGTGAAGCAGTAGGTCTGGTAGGTCTCGGTCAGCCGGACGGTCTCCAGAACCGTGGTCCCGGCGGAGATGGTGAGGTCCGTCTCGTCGAGCGTGACGACACCGCCCACGGTTCCGAGCCAGGCGCGGGCGTCGAAGACGACGGAGAACCGGCCCCCGTCTTTGGAAAGGTCGAGGTTCGGGGTCGCGACGGCGCCGCCCTTGTCGCTGGTCCCGTATTTCCGGGTGCCCGGCTCGTGGATGCCGGACTGGTCGGTGGCGCCGCTGGAGGGGATGAGCGAGCTTTCCAGATACCATCCGTTGGTCCGGTCCGGGTCGATCAGCTCGGCGAGGACCTCGCCCTTCCATTTGAGCGAGATCCAGGAGACGTCGTAGCTGTCCGCGCGGACGTCGCCCCACGCGAGGTCCGCCGTGTGGACGCTGGGCACGGCCTCGAGGTCCTGCGGGGGCTGGAGCTCGACGGTGACGGAGACGCTCACGGTATCGACGGCGCCGTGGCTGTCGGCGACCGCGAAGTTGAGCGAGTAAGTCCCGGGCTCCTCGGGCGTCCAGGTGAAGGACGTGTGGTCCTCGTTGAACTCGCCGACGTCCGTGTAGTCCGCCTTGGCGGAGTAGACGAGCGTCGCGGCGTCGCCGTCATCGGAGTCCGTGGCGGAGACGGCGAAGGTGACGGGATACCCATAGGGAACCGTCTGCGCGGTGGCAGGGGAGACGGAGAGGACCGGCGGGTGGTTGCCGGTGGTGACGACCTGGGCGCTGACGGACGCGGGGGACGACACGCCGTTCGCGTTCGCGGTCACGGAGACGTAGTACTCGGACGCGGCCTCCAGTCCGTTGAACACCGCCCACGGCTCGGTCGGGGTGAGGGTCTCGACAAGCGTCGGGACGCTGAGCCGGATATTGTCGAAGGCGACGGGATTGGTCGTGACGGGAATGAGAATCCGGCAGCGGCTGTAGGCATTCACGGGGAGGGCGCCCGTGTTTTTCCATACGTGCTGGCCGGCCGTCGTTGTCTCGGCGAGGACCGTGCGGGTCTCGAGGACGTTGTCGCCGGCGTCGAGAAGGTCCAGAACCACCGTGAATTTTCCGGCGTTCTTGTTCGGCTGGGCGTAGTCGAACGAGAGGTCGCCGAGACCGGCGGGGAAGGGCCCGAGCTCGAGGGTTCCGTCCTTGATGGCGAGGGCGAGCACGGTCGCGGCGACGTTGGCGTTGTCGAAGGAGCCTTTGTCTGTGGACCATGCGATAGTGCTCGTCGGGCCGCTCGCGAAGCCGGATTTCGAGCCGTAGCTGTTGCTTCCCCGTTCTTCGGACTCGAAGTCGATCTCGTAGAGCGCGTTTTTGAGGAGTTTCACGGTGTAGTTTTCGGCGCCCGTGACCGCGTCCCAGCTGGCGGTGAGGTCGGAGCCGGAGGTTTCCGCCACAAGGTTCTGCGGGGCGGCGAGGCCGACCGTCACCACGGCCTGGACGGTCGCGGTGAGGCGGGAGTCGAGCGAGTCGGTCGCGGTGAACGTGAGCGGATAGACGCCGCCCTCGTCGGGCGTCCAGGTGAAGACGCCGTTCACGATGGATCCGACATCCGGCGAGACGGAGAGCGCGGGGGCGGTGGCGTTGTCGTCGGCCGCGTAGAGTTCGATGGTGACGGTGCCGCCGAGTTGCGGGACGGTCACGGCGTCGGTCGAGAGGGAGAGCGTCGGACGGAGGTTGCTTCCGACGACGTTGACGGAGAGCGTCTCGGAGAGGGTCTTGAATCCGTCTGTCACAGCGAAGACGAGGTTCGTCGCGCCGGGAGAGGGCGGGTCGAAGACGTAGGGGGAGGCGGCCGGCTCGCCGTCGACGGTATAGACGAGCGTGTCGCCGTCGCCGTCGGACGCGGCGAAGGGGATGGTCAACTGGTTGCCGAGCTCGAGCGTCGAGGCGGCGGCGGGCACGGTGGTCCAGACGGGGGGGCGGTTGGTGATGACGGAGATGGACTTGATGTAGATGCCCCTCGCGGAATTGTTCGTGTAGGAGAAGACGATGTCGCCGGAGGCGTCGGCGGGCGGCACGAACGAGACGGGGGTCGCCGTGCTGGTGAGTGTATAGAAAGGCGGGGTGCAGGGAGCGCCGCCGACGGTCACGAAATTCGTTCCCTTGATTCCCGACGCGCCGCTTGTGTTGATTTGGATTTCGCGGAGGTCTCCGGCAATCTGTCCGTCGCGGATGGTGACTGAAAAGCTCCTGACGGGTTTGTTTGCCGAGCCGATTTGGATGCCTTTGGCGGCGTCGTAATTTCCGTAGGCCTCGAGAGACCACGTATACGAAAAATCGAGATCGACCCCGTTGGCCGTGTAGGAGTCCGGGGTTTCGATGCCTTTTGTGAACGTGCAGGACCAGCCCCCCGGATCGCGGGGGGCCGCCTCGGCGCGTCCTTGGGCGGGGAAAAGGCCGGCCGCCGCGAGCGCGGCGAGGACGACGGCGGATTTAAAAGACGGGACAAGACTTCGTTGGGATATGCTCATGACGACGGCAGGTAGGCGGGCAGACAGTTCGGGGCGGAGGTTTTGCGTAGTTGGGCTGGGAGGCGAGGAGACAAACTCCCCCTCCCCGTTGAAAGGATTCCAGTTTACCGGAAAGCCGGAGGAAAAGCAACGGGTTGGAACGAAAGACCATTTTAGGGTTGCGTCCCGGAGCTGGCCGGGCGACGCGGTCCGTTTCCGGTCGCGGGCCCCCAGGCGCTCTTCTGGACGCCTTGTCCGCAGGGGGTCCTCGCCACCCGCGGCGCGGCGGACCGTCCGGGCGGGTTCCGCCGCCGCGTCGTGTATAAGAACGAAAAACCAATTACGTCTTATTTTTGAAAACGTGTCAAATAAAAAGGATTTTTCGCGAAAAACGTGTTGAAACTTGAATACGCGCGAAAGGGGTGTATGAAGTGACGCGCGAAGGGAGGGAGAGGGCGGAGGATGGCGGACGGCGTATGAAGGGGAGGCGGTTCACAACCTGTTGATAACCGGTTTATCCTTTCCGCTTTCTCGGACGCGGGTTTTCCGGTAGACTTTCCCGCGTTCTGACGGCACGGGTCCGCGGACGCTCCGCTTTCCGCTTCCACAGCCACGTTCTCTCTCGCGATCACGCAACCGTCCGTCCCGTCCTGCGACGCCTTGTCTATTGTCCCATCCCGTCTTTCCCATGCCTCTTCCCCGTTCCTCCAGCCGTTCCAGCCGATCCCGTACCCGTAATCCGGAGCAGAGCGAGTTTTCCACCCTGCGCGTCCCTCCGCACAACGGAGAGGCCGAGATCGCCGTGCTCGGCGCCATCTTCCTCGACGCCGAACGCGTCATCGACCTCTGCCTCACCTCCGACATTACTCCGGAGTCGTTCTACGCGCCGCAGAACCGCGCCCTTTATGAGACAATCCTCCAGCTCCACGGCGCGGGAAAGGCGATCGACGCCGTCACCGTTTCGGACGCTCTGCGCGACGCTGGACTCCTCGACATGGTGGGCGGCGTCGACGGCCTGAACCATCTGGTTGACGCCACGCCGACCTCCGCGCACGCCGCGTTCTATGTCGAGGTGCTTCGCGAGAAGCATCTTCTCCGGACCATCATCCAGGTCGCGACCGACGCCCAGACGAAGTGCTACGACGACCCCTCGAAAGCCGACACGATCCTTTCCGAGACGGAGCAGGCGGTGCTCGCCATCTCCGAAAAGCAGAAGTCCGACGCCCTTTCTTGGAAGGAGGCCATCCGCGACACCATCCGCCGGGTCGAGCACGGATTCGACCATGGCCCCGAGTCGCTCGCGGGCATCTCGACCGGACTCAAGAACCTCGACCGGCTCATGTACGGTCTCCGCCCGGGCGAGATGATCGTCCTCGCGGCGCGCCCCTCGATGGGCAAGACGTCGCTCGCGATGAACATCTGCGAGAATGTCGCGCTGGGGACGGTTTCCGGAAAAGAGGGAACGGGGGCCCGGAAGGCGGTCGGCATCTTCTCCTGCGAGATGTCGCAGCAGTCCTTGGTCATGCGCATGCTCTGCGCCCACGCGCAGCTCAATATGCGCGAGATCAACCAGGGGTTCGGAAACCAGGCGGCGATCATCCAGAAACTCACGCGCGCCGCCTCCGAGCTCGAGAAGGCGTCGATCGTGGTCGACGACACCTCCGGCCTCGACGTGATGGACCTGCGCGCCCGGGCACGCCGCATGAAGAAGCAGTTCGGCGTCGAGCTGATCATGATCGACTACCTGCAGCTGCTCAACAGCCGCGAGTACGCCGCGCAGGGCCGCCAGCTCGAGACGTCGAACATCTCCTCCAACATCAAGGCGATGGCCAAGGAGCTGAATCTCCCCGTCATCGTGCTTTCCCAGCTTTCCCGCTCGCCGGAGAAAGACAAGTCGGGAAAGCCGAAACTTTCCGACCTCCGCGACTCCGGAGCGATCGAGCAGGACGCCGACGTCGTGCTTCTCCTGCGGCGTCCGTGCAAGAATCCGGGAGACCCGGAGTTCGACGACAAGCGGCTCGCCTACGTGGACGTCGCGAAACATCGCAACGGCCCGACGGGCGAGGCGGTGCTCGACTTCGAGGACCAGTACACCAAGTTCACCGACCGCGCCGGCTCCTACTACGGGGCCCAGGGCAACGAGGTCGCGATGGACACGGTCGAGGGATGACCGGGCAGCGCGCCGTCAGAAGGGCCTCTTCGGCGCCTTCCAGTTCACCGCCTCCTCGTGGGCGACGCGGCACCATTCGATGACGCGGCGGACGTCGCCGCGCGTGGTGCTGATGTCCTTGAGAATGAACTCGCAGGGCATGGGCCCGGAGTCGGCCAGACGCTTGCGGACATCCGCCCGGGCTCGTTCCGCGCTGAAGGATTCCTCGGCGACGATGGCGGGATTGGGCTTGTGCGAGAACACGAGGGGGCGCCCCGCGCGCTCGGCGGCGAGCGCGGCGTCGCACCACGGGCTCACGGAGACTTTGCGGAGACGCGGGACGGCCGAGAGAATGCCCATTTTGTCGTGCAGCGCCTCGCAGCATCCGTAGTAGTTGAGCCCGCAGCGCGACATGGTCTCGATCTCGTAGTCGAGCGCGAACTCCTTCTGCATGGCGGGCGAGACGGAGGCGAAAATCTGCGCCGTGGCGCCGCCCCACTGGTCCATCGTGCGGAGACGGCCCGCGGGAGCGTCCGGACCGGGAAGTTCCGTCGTGTAGCCGGCGGCGCCGGAGCCGATCCGCTCCTTGCCCGTGGAGGGCGTGAGAAGTCCCTGCGCCTCGAGTTGGTCCATCTTGCGGAGAAAGGAGTCGGTGACGCGGCGCATGAGCGCGTGGATGTATTCCGGACGTTCCACGAGGTCGATGAGCGCCTCGGTGACGCCGGTCCAGCGGACGATGTGGTCCCAGTCGCAGTTGAAGAGGTCGCGTGCCCCGACGGGGACGGGAGGAAGGATGTCGCCGAAGAGGGAGTTGAAGAACGACAGCCGGCGGCATGTCTCCGAGGCATCGTGGACGACCGGCAGGGGAAGCGGAATCTTCTCGAGGTCCTCGGGCCCGCGGATGACGGGCTTGAATCCGTGGGACTGGATGTAGGAGCGTCCCTGCGGGATGAGGTCCTCTTCGACCCGGACGCCGTATCCGTCGCCGGCGTTGGAGATGGCCATCGGGACTTCCCAATACGGGTTCACGACCTCGTCCGTCTCCAGATGGCGCGCGGTGAAAAGTTTGTGGCGGAGCCGGCACTCGATTCCTCGGAGCTCGGGGTCCCGGCAGACGGGGCGGAGTTCCTCGATGTCGTTCTCGAACTCGCCCCAGGGGATTTCGGTGATCCAGATCATCGGGCGCTCGGGGCGCAGGTCGTTGAGGGCGGTCCATTGGCGGATCCGTTCGCGCTGGACAGGAAGTGCGGCGATTTCGGCGAGGTCGCCGGCGAGGCCGCGGAGAATGGAACGGTCGGTAGGCATGGCGTTCGGGAAAAAGGGGATGCGGAACAGGGAGCGTGAGGCGTATCATAGCACATTCGCTTCCTTTCCGCTTCCCGGCCTTTTTGTGCAAAATAAGGGTCTGATCCTTTTATACAGAACGATGCTTCTTGAAAAATAAGGGTCTGACCCCTTTTCGCGGCTCCGACTTCGCGTCGGTCGGGCGGAGCCAGCCCCCCGCCGCGCGGGGGGTGGCGGCACGCCGCCGGGGGGTGTACACCGTGCGGCGGCCAAGCCGTCTCGCGCACTTGCGCACACCTTGCATCGGTGCAGCCTATTTCCTTCGCCCGATCGCCGCGCCGTACCTTTGCGGCGCACGGTGTACTCCCCCAGCCGCAAGCGGCAGCCCCCTCGCGGAGGGGGCCGGAGCAAGCTCCGAGCCACCGCCCCCCCCCCCCCCCCCCCCCCCCCCCCGGCGCCCCCCCCCCCCC
>JAZUKQ010000233.1:0-5720 GCA_045643325.1 Kiritimatiellia bacterium
GGCGCGTCGGAGAGGACCTGGTCGAGGAAGCGCGCGGCCTCGGGGGTGGCGCTGCGCAGGGCGGCGGGGTCGTCCATCGCCTGCTGGAAGGCGCGGGCGAAGCCGGCGTTGCGGGCGGCGAGCGGGCCGGCGCGGCGGCCCTCCTCGGGCCCGAGGGCGTCGCGGCCGATGGCCTCGAGGTCCTGCGCGGCCCGTCGGACGGTCTCGGCGGCGCGGCGCCCGGCCTCGGTGCCGAGGGCGTCGAAGGCGGCGGCGCGGGAGAGCATGGTGCCGGAGGCGTTGCCGAGGTAGGCGAGGTCGGCGTGGCGGCCCACGGCCTCGACGGCGCCGGCGATGTCGCGCGGGTCCTTGAGCCGGATGCTCTTCGCGTCGGGGTCGTACTCCACGCCCTTCCGGCTCCGGCCCCAGGTGACCTCGGGGAACGCCTCGCGGATGCGGTTCATCACGGTGCCTCGGTTCACGGCCTCGGCCTCCGGCGACGCGGTGCGGGCCCGGGCAAGCTCGTCGAGCACGGACTCAACCCCCGCCTCGCGGCGGGCGAGGCGGACATCGGACCCGTTGACTTGCGCGCCTCCATCCACTACAATGTCCCCGTTAGGAACATTCATAGAGGAATTCGACATGGCATTCTTCATCAACGACCGGCTAGGCATTGCGTTCGAGTCCACCGAGGGCGGGCTCGCCAAATGGAATTCCGAAAGCGCATCGTTCAGCGACTTGATGACCTTGTCGGAGCTCCACTCCATGGACCCGAGACGTGGCAGCAGACGCTGCAGCGAAGACGACGCCGAGGACTTCATGCGTTCGAAGGCAGCGCGCACCTCTTCGGAAACCGGCGTGCGCGAATAGACAATCGCCTGCATGACGTCCAGGTCCTTGACGAGCCCGTCGATGTCTTCCATCATGTCCTGCGGCATGAAGACCTCCCCGTCAAGCGCCTGGTCCAGCATCGGACGAAGAGACCTTGAGATGTCGTAGACCGTGTGGCCCCCGCGGTTGAACTTCCCGTCGTTCATGAAGGCGTCGGCGACGATGACCTCGCCGATGCCGCCGTTCGGGAAACGCACAGAGACCTTGACGTCCTGGTACCCCTTCGCGCCGTCGGCCATGTTGAACGGCTTCACCTTCGCAATCGTCGCGCCTTCCGGAAGGGCCGCCCGCAGCGCGTCGACTCCCTCCGACATGAGCTCGACGTCCGGCACGACGAGCGTTCCGCCGATGAGGTCGACGACGCGGGAGTAGTCGCCATCGTAGTCGTTCACGGCCTTCTCGTCCACGCGCTTGCGCTTCTTGACGGCCTTGCCGACCTCGCGCGGATCCACGTCTTCGCCAGGTTTGTTCTCGCGTCGCATCATGGGCTCGCCGCCGACCTGCCGCGCGGCGTCCTCCACCATGCGCGCGAGCGGGGCGACGTTCTCCTCGGCCTGCCGGTACGCCTGCTCGCGCGCGGCCTCGGCGGAGAGACGCTCCAGCCCGTGCGTCCGCAGCTTCCCGTCGGAATCGGCGCCGGAGTTGTCCTCCGTCACGCGGCGGGAGTATCGGAGGCCCCACTTGCGGCCGGAATAATCAAGCCCCAGCGCGTTCGCGACATCCTCCGATACGATTCCATCAAACGCCGCTTGACTTTCGCGCAGCAAATCTGCCATACTCACCGTGCCGGGCTTCCGTACCACGGGGGAATTCAAGCCCTGACCGCCTCGTGCGGTAACTTGTGCGGGAGTCTCGGCGTTTAAAGACTTGAGCGGGAATATCATGACGTCCGACTCCACCGAACTTGTGGAGTGGTACACGACGCTCAACACAGGGACGTTCTCGCCATTGATGCTCGCGCATCCGACGAGAAGCGTTGCACCGGAAATCTCCGCCGCGTCGGAAACGCGCGGAACCGTTTCATTTACAGGTACGGAGTTCTTGAGTATCTCTCCGGCGACAGGAAGGATGAGCCCGTTGTTCCCGTTGTCAAGCGATCCGAACGTCGCGCCGAATGGGCGCAGGCCGTGTTTCAAGCTTTTCGTTCCGACAATTACGGCGCCGAGACCAGGAACGTCTATCTCCAGTCCACGCTCCGTCATTCGACCGCCCGCGTCGAGCACGCTCTTCTTCGCAATCCGCACCATGTCCTTGGAAGACATGCCGTCCGGAATCGCGGAATCCGGAACGCTTACGACGCCCACGTCCGGCTTTGCGGAAAGCGACTCGAACGAGTATTCCGCGGAACCGTGAAGCGGAACGCCTCCGTCCCGCCTCGCCATCCTCACCGGCTCGTCCTCGTGTCCGTTGATGGCGAGCATGTCGCCGGACTGCAGGCGGGAGAGGTCGTCGGGCGTCACCTCCATCGTCTCGCCGTTGGGGGCCGTGGCGGTTCCGATGACGGAGGCGTCGAGGCGGTCGCGCTCCCGCGCCATCGTCTCCAGCTCCTCCGGAGGGACGGCCATGTCGGCCTGCTCGCGCTCGACCTGCGCCACGTTCTCGCCGATCTCCATGTCGTCGGCGTAGAGCTCCTCGGCGGTCGGGCAACCGCGCCGCTTCCAGTCCTGGTACTGCCTGTACTCCTCGACGAAGTCGTTGATCATGAGCTCGACGCCTCCGACCTCGGCGTACTCCGGACGTCCGAGGGCGTCCGCGATCTCTCCGGCGTAGACGTCCAGGCCGCCGCGCAGTCCGTCGGGGTTCGGACGGAGGAGAAGTGCCCGCATCTTCGGGTCGTGGTCGGTGAGGTCCCGGTAGAGGTCGTACCCCTCGCTGTTGGGCGTCGGCGGATACATGAGGCCGCCCTGCTCCTTCGCGTAGAAGAGGAGGGAGACGCCCTCTCCGCCGCGCATCTCCTCGGCGAAGCGGGAAATTGACTCGTACCGCGTCCGCTCCTTGAGGGACATCTTCGCGATTCCCGCGCGACGGCGCGCGTCGGCGTCCTCCTCGGAGAGGATGGGCCGCGTCTCCGGAGGTTCCTCCCGATTGCGGCGCTCCGTCGGCGTGAGGGGGCGCTCCGGTTTCTTCTCCTGCGGCGGCGTCTCCGCCGCCGGCTCGTTCTCCGGAGCCGGAGTCTCGACCGCCGAGGCGGCCTGCTCTGTCTGCGCGGTCTGCGATGCCGCGGGACGGGCCTCGAGTCGTCCGCCCTCGGTGTACATGCGCCCGAGACCCTCGAAGAGCGCGCGGCCCTCGAGCTTCATGAGGGTGTCCATGTCCACTGGCTTTCCGCTTCCGCGCCGGAACATCTCCACGAAGAAGCGCTTGACGCGCTGCCACCACGAGCGGTTTGTCTTGTTCTGGAGGAACTGGTCGATGCGTCCCTTGTTCTCCATCTCCACCATGAACGCGCCCACCTCGTCGAGGAACGCCTCGTCGAAGGCGACCTCCACGCCGTAGGCGCGCCGGATCATGCGCTTGACCTCGAAGGGCGCCTGCCTCGCGGCCTCGAGCATCCGGCGGTGCAGGTCCGGCGCGTTCTCCTTGGCCCACTGAAGCACGCCGTGCCATACGACCTCGTGCGCCGCGGTCGTGCTGGTGGCGGTGCGCTCGTTGATCCAGACGCGGCCCGTCTTCACGTCGAACGCGCCCTTGTCCGTCGCCTTCACGCGTCCGTTGGCGAGAAGCGGTTTCACCCAATCCGGCGCCGTCTCCGGCGCGGCGACCTCGACGGTGGAGGACGGGAGCATCCGCTGCGCGGCCTCGGCTGCGGCCTGTATCTGCTCGCGCGTCGCGACGTTGTCCATCTCGCGCACGGTGCGCGTCTCCTCGGCGGTGAGGTCGGACTCCTGCGGCACGGGCTTCTGCGCCTCGCGCATCCGCTCGGCCTCGGCGCGGGCCTCCTCGGCCCTTTGGGCGGCGGCGCCATGGACATCGACATCGCGCCGGAGCCGCCCGCCCTGCCGGACGGCTGCGCGGTGCGGCCGGAGTACCGCTTCGACATCGTCGGTTGCGCGGTGCGCGGCGGCGAGGTCTTCCTCTCGGACTTCGCCGGCAACCGGATCCTCGTGCACGACGCCGCGACGGGCGTCAAGACGCGCGAGCTCTCCGGCATTCCCGGCCCGCGCGGGCTCTGGCTACGCGACGGCGCCCTCTACGCGGCGGCGATTCCCGGCGCCGTGCTGAAGGTCGATCCGGCGACGGGCGCGGCGGAGACGCTGGTCTCCGAGGGGCTCGCCGCGCCGCACGGCATCGCCCTCGACGCCGCCGGCCGCCTGTATGTGAGCGACCTCGGGACGAGCCAGCAGATAAAAGTCTTCGCGCCGGCCGCCGGCGCCGGAAAATCCGGATGGAGGCTCCTCCGCGCCCTCGGCAAGGAGGGCGGCCGCGGATTCCTGGGACGCCTTGATCCGGACGCGTTTCTCTTCCCGTTCGGCCTCGCCGTCGACAAGACGGGCGTGCTGATGGTGCCGGAAGCGTCGTCGCCGAAGATCGTCGACCTGATCGACACGGCGGACGGGCGGACGCTCCGCCGCGTCTACGGCTACACGGCCTATTCGCCGTCCAACATCCCGGACTGCGACGACCCGCTGCTCCAGTACTACTCCCTTTCCGGGCCGAGTTCGTTCGCCCGGGCGCGGATTCCCGAGCGGGGAGGCGTCGGAGCCCCGGACGCCGTCTGGGACTTCCGCGGCGCCGGACGCCCCGAATTCGGCTGCGTCATGGACACGATGAACATGCCGGTGGTCCTGCGCTGCACGAATGGGCGGAAGTATCTCGTTCCGGACGGAACGCCCGACTTCCGCGACCCCACCTGCCCGATGACCGTCTGCCTGCTGGACGGCGACGAGGTAAAGCCCGTCGCGGGCTGCTACCGCGTCCCGGACCCCGACCGCCGGGCCGCGACGCAGTCCTTCGAACTGTGGGCGGACGCCAACGGCGACGGCCGGATGGAGGCATCGGAGAAGACGCGCGTCGACGAGGTCGCCGGGCGCTCGTTCGCGCTCGCGACGGTGGGCGGCGCCATGACGATGGCCGAAAACGGGGACCTCTTCCTCCTCACGATGGACAACTTCGTCATCGGCATCCCGTGCCGCGGGTTCGCGGCGCACGGCGCGCCGCAATGGGCGGCGGACGCCGCGTACATCGCGATTCCCGAGATCCTGCCGGGCTTCGAGAAGCTATACTGCACGTGGCGCCTGGGGCTGGTCGGCATGCGCCGCGACCGCGAGGGCAACTTCTACGCCGCCGTGACGGCCGACCCGGAGTACGCGACGGAGGAATACACGAAGTACATGCACCAGGGCATGGGCCACACGGCCGACGTCGGCGCCGTCTTCATGACGAAATACGACCCCGAGGGCCGTCTCCTGTGGCGGACCGGGCGCAAGGCCGTCGGCGGCATGAAGGACGGCGAGATCCTGCACCACTGGTGCCACGCCGGACTGGTGAACGACGCGTATTCGGCCGCGGCGTCCGAATGGGGCGTCTTCACGCTCTACACGAAGGACGGCTTCTACGTCGACCATCTCTTCGACATCCCGGGTCTGCCGGGCCGCGGCATCCCGTACGCCTTCGGCGGCGAGGACTTCTCGGGACGCATCCAGTACTTCCCGGAGCGCGACGAGGTCTGGGCCTTCAACGCCGGCCACACCTTCCGCGTGACGGGCTTCGAGAAGGGCCTGGTGAAGGGCGAATGGCGCACGGAGGGCACGGTGCGCCTCGAGCGCGTGAAGCCGCTCGTCTTCCCGGGCATGAGGAAGAAGCCCATCGACGGCGTGGCGTTCGCGCGCCGCGACGGGCGCCTCGTGTTC
>JAZUKQ010000234.1:0-6882 GCA_045643325.1 Kiritimatiellia bacterium
TTCCGGCCGCCCGGAAAAGCGCGCCTGGGCAGATTCGAGACAGCTCCATCCAGGGCTTGGCTAGGCGTAGAACAACGCCTTGAGCGCACATATCCAATAACACAAACTCTCATTCTATAAAAAAAGCGGGATAAGTGTGTAAAGGAAACTCCCCTTGAATTCCGGACCGCATGAGAGTAAAATCTTGTTTCTTTTCGCCCGGACCGGTGTGTTCCGAATGTCGCCGGGGCGAAGGGTCGTATCTTCCGCCACAATCTTGACAATCATGAAAAAGCGCATCTCCCACGCCGCCCCCCTCGACGGTCCCTCCATGGCCGACCTGATGGCCGAGGCCGGTTCCAATGTGTCCTCCCTCCGTCAGGACTTCCACCCCGGAGAGCGTGTCCGCGGCACCGTGGTCGCCGTCGGTCCCGAATACCTCAACATCGACCTCCACTCCAAGCTCGAGGGCTTCGTCAACAAGCTCGACCTGGACCTCGACAAGCCCTTCCCGGGCATCGGGGACGAGCTCGACCTTCTCGTCGTCGAGATGAAAGAGGGCGCCGTCCACCTCACCGCGAAAATCTCCTCCGCCGGCTCCGTCGCGGAGCAGTCCATCCGCACCGCCTTCGAGACGAAGATGCCCGTCGAGGGAACCTTCGAGAAGGAGGTCAACGGCGGCTTCGAGGTCACCGTCTGCGGCGAGCGCGCGTTCTGCCCGTTCTCCCAGGTCGACCTCTACCGCGACCCGACCCGGAACAACGCGGCCCTCATCGGGACGCGCACGACGTTCCTCGTCGTCGAGTTCAATCCCGAGGAGCGCGCGTTCGTCATCAGCCGCCGCGCCATTCTCGAGCGGGAGCGCGACGAGCGGAAGGCCGCGCTCCGCGAAGAGATGCACGAGGGCGACCTCCGCTTCGGCACCGTCACCCGCCTCATGCCCTTCGGCGCGTTCGTCGATCTCGGCGGCGTCGAGGGACTCATCCCCCTGAAGGAGCTCTCCTGGTCCCGCGACGTCAAACCGCAGGACATCCTCTCCACGGGCGACAAGGTCCAGGTCGCCGTCCTCTCCGCCGACTGGGAGAACGAGCGCTTCACGCTCTCCCTGAAGTCCATGCAGCAGGACCCCTGGATCGCCTACACCGAGGATTTCGGCGAGGGCCAGTACGTCACCGGCACCGTCTCGCGCCTCATGCCCTTCGGCGCGTTCGTCCGCCTCGCCCCCGGCGTCGAGGGTCTTCTCCCCATCGGACGCCTCGGCAACGGCCGCCGCATCTCCCATCCGCGCGAGGTCCTCTCCGAGGGTCAGCCCGTCGATGTGAAAATCGAGTCCGTCGACCTCGAGGCCCGCCGCATCTCCCTCTCCGTCGTCGACGCCCGCGTCCAGGCCCTCAAGCCCGGCGAGCTCGCCGTCGGCCTCCGTCTCACCGGCATCGTCGAGGGCGCCCGCCCGTTCGGCGTCTTCGTCCGCCTGTCCGAGGAAAAGACCGGTCTCCTCCACATCTCGCAGTGCGACATCGAGCGCGGCGGCGACCCCGTCAAGAAGCTCGAGACGAAATTCCCGCCCTCCTCCGAGGTCGAGGTCGTCATCACCGAGCTCTCCGACGACCGTATCGGGCTCGCCCTCGCCAGCAAGGTCCAGGCCGAGGCCGTCGCCTCCGCCGCCGCCGAGGCCGAGGAAGCCTCTCTCAAGAGCTTCTTCAAGAACCAGTCCAACGACTCGCTCGGCTCGCTCGGCGCGCTGTTCGGCGACATCAAGCTCTAGCGAGGGGCCCGTCCGGACCCGGCGTCCGGAACGTGCGCGGGACCGGATCCGTCCCAAAGAACGAGGTCCCGCGCGTCTCCGGATTCCGTCCCCATTCCAACCGAAAGGCCACCATGAGCGCTGTCATCCGCTTTCTTATTGTCGCGATTGTCGGCTTCGCCGCCGTCTGGTACGGTATTCCCGCCCTGTCCGGGCAGAAGGCCGGATCGGCTCCGGAGGCCGGCGCCGCGACGCGGTCCGCGCCCGATCCGGTGACCGCCGTGGCGCTTGAGAACACGCCCTCCCGCGCCCCCGTGATGCCGGAGCCCGTCCAGGCGGTCGAGGCTCCCGCCTCCGCCCCCGCACCCGTCTCCGTTCCCGCCTCCGCCCCCGCGCCGGAGCCGCAGGTCGTCTATGTCCCCGCGGACCAGCCCGCCGTCCAGATGCCCGGCGTCGCCCCGTCGGACTACGACTGGGGCGTCCTCTACCGGGAGACGACCGCGTTCGGGTCCGACGGCAAGTCCCGCGGGAAGCTCCCCGCCGGCACCGTGATCGAAATCATGCAGGAGCGGGAAAGCAAGCAGGGGCTCATGTTCCAGTGCCGCGTGCTCGACTCGAGCCGCCGCTGGGACGACGGCTACATTTTTCCGGACCGCGACGTCGTCCGTTTCCTCGGATGCTTCGCCGAGGCCGAGAAGGAGCCTAGCGACAAGGTCATCCGCTACTTCACGCTCAAGGGCCGCGTCGACGCGCAAAAGGCCGTCCTCCACGACCGCTGGCTCCGCACCAACCCCCATTTCGAAAGCTACAGCGCCGTCGCCAAGGAAATGCTCGCGTTTCAGGAGAAGGGCAAGGCGCTCACCGCCGAGCGCGACGCGGCCACCGGAGCCCGCCGCCAGCAGATCTCCGCCGAGCTCAACCACATGAAGACCAAGGAGACCGACCTCACCAAGCGCTTCAAGGCGGTGGAGGCCCCCTACAAGCAGTGGAAGGAACAGCACGCCTCCGAGGAGGCCGCGCTCACCGACAGCAACATCGACCGGTGGATGACGGAACTCCGCCAGCTTCACGCCGACGTCGCCGAGATGGTCGAGGGGCTCGAACCGCTCTGACGGACTCCGGCTTCCCTCCGCCCCCGATTTCCGAATTCCAACCCCAGGCCACGATCCCATGAACGTCATCGACACTCTCAAATCCCGCGGACTCTTCGACAACTGGACCGACGCGGGCGTCTACGACCTGCTCAACGCCCCCACCGCCGTCTACTGCGGGTTCGACCCCTCCGCCGACAGCCTCCAGGCCGGCAACTTCGCGGCCATCATGAACCTCTGCCACTACCAGAGGGCCGGACACAAGGTCATCGCCCTCGTCGGCGGCGCCACGGGCCTCATCGGCGATCCGTCCGGCAAGACCACCGAGCGCAAACTGCAGGACGTCGAGACCATCGCGCACAACGCCGAGTGCATCAAAGAGAACCTCTCCCGCTTCCTCGACTTCGGTCCCGGGCCCAACCAGGCCCAGCTCGTCAACAACCTCGACTGGCACGGCAAGTTCACGTTCATCTCCTACCTGCGCGACGTCGGCCGCTACTTCCGCATGGGCACCATGCTCAACAAGGAGAGCGTCAAGGCCCGCCTCTCCTCCCCCAACGGCATGAGCTTCACCGAGTTCTGCTACCAGACCATGCAGGGCTACGACTTCCTCCACCTCTACGACACCTTCGGGTGCCGCGTCGAGGTCGGCGGCAGCGACCAGTGGGGCAACATCACCGCCGGGACGGACCTCGTCCACTACCAGCGCGGCGCCGACTGCTACGGCGTCACCGTCCCGCTCATCACCGACAGCGCGGGCAAGAAGTTCGGCAAGTCCGAGGGCAACGCCATGTACCTCGACGAGCGCAAGACCTCCTGCTACCAGTTCTACCAGTTCTTCCTCCGCAGCGAGGACGCCTCCGTCATCCGCTATCTCAAGACCTTCACCTTCCTCCCGCTCGAGGACATCGCCGCCCTCGAGGAGTGCGTGAAGAACGCCCCCGAGAAGCGCGAGGCGCAGAAGGTCCTCGCCGAGGACGTCGTCCGGCGCGTGCACGGCGAGGCCGGCCTCGCCAAGGCCCGCAAGGCCTCCGAGGTGCTCTTCGGCGGCTCGATGGAGGGCATGTCCGCGACCGACCTCCTCTCCGTCTTCGCCGATGTCCCCTCCTCCGAGCTCCCGAAGGCGGAGGCCTTCGGCAAGAGCGCCGTCGAGATCGCCGCCCTCGCGGGCCTCTGCAAGAGCAAGGGCGAGGCGCGCCGCCTCGCCGACGGCGGCGGCCTTTATGTGAACAACGCCAAGGCCGGTCCCGCCGACACCCTCGCCCCCGGACAGGCCATCGACGGACAGCTCGTCGTCCTCCGCTCCGGCCGCAAGAACTACCGCGTGCTTAAGCTTGTCTAACCCCTTGCCTTTCTCCCTCAAACCGGATATAATATCCCCCGATTTTAACGACCACACAAGGATTCGCATCCCATGCCCAACATCAAGAGTGCCATCAAGCGTGTCAAACTTTCCGAGGCGGCCCGTCTCCGCAACAACGCCAACCGCAGCGCGTTGAACACCGCCCGCCGCAACTACCTCGCCCTCATCGCCGCCGGCGACAAAGCCAAGGCCAAGGAAGGATTCGACACCTTCTGCTCCATCATCGACAAGTCCGCCAAGAAGGGCGCCATCAGCGCCAACGCGGCCGACCGCCGCAAGTCCCGCGCCGCCGCCAAGCTCAACGCGATGGCGTAACGGACGGCCTTGCGCCGCCGCCCTCCCCCGGGCGGTCCTCCCTCAAGCGTGCGGCCAACCCCGTGCGCTTTTTCGGTTTAACAAATGTCGGCTGGGACCCGCCGGAATCCCCGGACTCCGGCGGCGCGGCGACCCCGCCCGTCCCTCCGCTCGCCCGTCGAACGAAAATGTCCCTCTCCATCGGTATCGTCGGACTTCCCAACGTCGGAAAGTCCACCCTCTTCAACGCCCTCACCCGCGCCCAGAACGCGGCCGCCGAGAACTACCCGTTCTGCACCATCGAGCCCAACAAGGCGACCGTCCCCGTGCCCGACCCCCGCCTCCAGGTCCTCGCCGACATCGTCCACCCGACCCGGATCATCAACGCGACCGTCGACTTCATCGACATCGCCGGTCTCGTCCGCGGCGCCTCCAAGGGCGAAGGCCTCGGCAACAAGTTCCTCGCCAACATCCGCGAGTCCGACGCCATCCTCCACGTCGTCCGCTGCTTCGAGGACGAGAACGTCGTCCACGTCGAGGGACGCGTCGACCCCGTCCGCGACGCCGAGATCATCGAGACCGAGCTTCTCCTCGCCGACCTCGAGACGCTCTCCGCGCGCGCCGACCGCCTCGCCCGCGTCGCCCGCGCCGACAAGGACGCCCGCAAGGAGCTCGACCTCGTCGAGGCGCTCCTCAAGCACGTCGAGAACGGCGGCTCCGTCCGCTCGTTCCCCGACCACGACGCCGACGACCTCGCCCCCACGCTCCGCGACATCCCCTTCCTCACCGACAAGCCCGTCATCTACGTCGCCAACGTCGACGAGGACAGCGCCGCCGAGGACAACGACGCCGTGAGGGCCCTCCGCGACTACGCCGGGAAGCAGGGCGCGAAGGTCGTCCGCATCGGCGCCCGCATGGAGGAGGACCTCGCCGGCCTCTCCGACGCCGAGCGCGCCGAGTTCCTCTCCTCCTACGGCGTCTCCGAGGGCTCGCTCGACGCCGTCATCCGCGCCGGCTACGAGACGCTCGGCCTCGCCTCGTTCCTCACCGCCGGTCCCCTCGAGGCCCGCGCCTGGACGTTCCGCCGCGGCTGGAAGGCCCCCCGCGCCGCCGGCGTCATCCACACCGACTTCGAGAAGGGCTTCATCCGCGCCCAGATCATCCCCTACGACGACTATGTCCGCCTCGGAGGCGAGGCCGCGTGCAAAGCCGCCGGCGTCGCCCGCATGGAGGGCAAAGACTACCTCATGCAGGACGGCGACGTCGTCGAATTCTTCTTCTCGAAATAGCGACCCCGTCCCCCGCCGCGCCATGATCATCCGCACCACCTCCTATCCGCGCGCCGCGCTTGTCGGCAACCCGTCCGACGGGTACTTCGGCAAAACCCTCGCCTTCACGTTCGACGCCTTCCGCGCGGAAGTCGTGCTCTACGAGTCCCCGGACCTCGAGCTTCTCCCCTCGCGCCGCGACGGCTCCGTCTTCAAGGGCATCGCCGACCTCGTCGACGACGTCAACCGCTACGGCTACTACGGCGGGATCCGCCTCCTCAAGGCCGCCATCAAGCGCTTCTACGACTACTGCCGCCGCAAGGGCATCGTCCTCCATGACCGCAACTTCACCATGAAGTACAAGACCAACATCCCCAACCTCGTCGGGATGTCCGGGTCTTCCGCGATCATCACGGCGACGTTCCGCGCGCTCATGTCGTTCTACGACGTCGTCATCCCGCCGCACGAGCTCGCCACCATCGTCCTAGAGTCCGAGAAGAAGGAGCTCAACATCTCCGCCGGGCTCCAGGACCGCGTCGTCCAGGCCTATACCGGCCTCGTCTACATGGACTTCGACAGGACGCTTCTCGAGACCCGCGGCTACGGCCGCTACGAGCGCCTCGACGAGACGCGGCTTCCGCCCGTCTATGTCGCCTACAAGACCGAGTTCTCCGAGGAGTCCGGCGTCTTCCACTCCAACCTCCGCGGCCGATTCGACGCGGGCGATCGGGCGGTGGTCGAGGCCATGCGCTACTGGGCGAGGCTCACCGACGACTTCCGCGCCGCCATGGACGCCGGCGACATCCCCGAGATGATGCGCATCACCAACGCGAACTTCGACAAGCGCGCCTCGCTCTGCCAGCTCTCCGAGGGCAACCTCCGCATGGTCGAGCTCGCCCGGTCCTGCGGCGCCTCCGCCAAATTCACCGGCTCCGGGGGAGCCATTGTCGGCGTTTTCGAGAAGGAGGAGACCTACCGGAAGCTCGTCGACACCCTCTCCCCGCACCACATCGCCCCCCTCCCCCCCCCCCCCCCCCCGGGCCCCGCCCGGCCCCCCCCCCCCCCCCCCCCCCCCCCCCCCCTCCCCCCCCCCCCCCCCCCCCCCCCCCCCCCCCCTCCCCCCCCCCCCCCCCCCCCCCCCCC
>JAZUKQ010000235.1:0-5492 GCA_045643325.1 Kiritimatiellia bacterium
CAACGGCTTCGGGAACGCCTCCGCAATTCCTTTTTATCCTCTGCGGGCACATCGAGTTTTAGTCTTGGAATCATGTTTGCATGATATCACGTCCCGGAGGCCATGTAAAGGACAATTTTATTACGAATCAGCACACTAGCATCCCATAGAATGGGTGAATGAAACTCGTTTGCCCCTTCTTTTGACGTGCGATAAGGTGTTTGTTCCTCCAAAACACGCACAAAAAGAGAGGTAAACGATGAAAAGAAGTTTATCATGTTTTCATCAGATCGTTCAACTGATTTCTCGCGGATTCATTGAGCGCGAATTTTTGTCTGCATGTCGGCGATTCGCGAGGCGGAGGCGGCGGCGGTTTCGGATGAGGAGATGGTCGAGGAGGAGCAAAGTGGCGATGGAATAAACGATAGTATCCTTTCGTTTCAAAATGCAAAAGACATAGAAAAGACTAGGAAATATCGCATAAATTTCGGTGAAACTTGAAGATGGAAAAAGGGCGGGAACGGTCTGAAAAAAATGGGAAAAGAGGCGGACAATGCCGACACGTAGACTTCGATGAACCGCTTATCCTCAGGTCTCCTCAGGTTGCCTTCGATCGACTTAGGCCGACATAGGCTGCCTCAGGTCACGTTAGGTCGTCCTCATCATGGTGACCCCCGGAGACGATGGCCGAGTTGATGCATGCGCTACTCCGCGCCTCAGGTCACGTTAGGTCGTCCTCATCATGGTGACCCTGTCCGGCCTACAGACCGAAGAGCCGCCGCGCGTTCCTGTCGGTGGTCCGGGCGAGGGCGTCGGGGTCCGCGCCGCGGAGGTCCGCGAGGCGTCGGAGGGTGTAGGGAAGGTAGGCGGGCTCGTTGGCGAGCCCCCGGAGCGGGACCGGGGCGAGGTAGGGACAGTCCGTCTCGGCGAGCAGGCGGTCCTCCGGGACAAGGGGGACGACCGCGCGGAGGGCGTCCGCCGAATGGAACGTGACGATGCCGCTGAAACTCACGCAGAGCCCAAGCTCAAGCACGGCCTCCGCGAAGGCGGCGCCGCCGACGAAGCAGTGGAGAACGCCGAGACGGCCGCACGCCCGGAGCGCCGGGGAGCCCGCGGCGCGGAGAACGGCGAGTGTGTCGGCGTCGGCCTCGCGGCTGTGGACGACGACGGGGAGCGAATGTTCCGCGGCGAGGGCGACCTGGCGCTCGAACAGGGCGCGTTGGGCGGCGCGCTCCGTTTCGGAGGTCTCGTAGAAATAGTCGAGACCGATTTCGCCGACGGCCTTCACGGCGTCTCCGGAAAGCCGGGGGCGGAGGATCCGCTCCGCGTCGTCGGGGGAGAGCGCGGTATTGCTCCGGTCGAAGCCGACGGCGGAAAAGACATAGCCCGGCGCGGCCTCCGCCGCGGCGACGGCGGTCCGGTTGAGCGCCTCGTCGCCTCCGACGGCCAGCAGGCCTGTGAGGCCGGCGGCGCGGGCCCGGGCGAGCAGCGCGCCGGAATCCGCCTCGGGGGGGAAATGGGCGTGCGAGTCGAATCCGGGAAGGGGAGGGATGACGGCGGGAGGGGTTTTCATCTCCCCTGGCCGTAGTAGGCGTTCGCGCCGTGTTTCCGGAAATAGTGCTTGTCCATCAGGAATCCGGGGGCCGGGGCGACGCCGGGGGCGAGCTGCTCCGTGAGGACGGCCATGCGCGCGACCTCGTCGAGGACAGCGGCGTTCTCCACCGCCTTCGCGGGCGTGGGGCCCCAGGTGAACGGACCGTGCTTCCGGACGAGGACCGCTGGCATCGCGGCGGGGTCGAGCCCCTGCGCGCGGAACGTCTCGGCGATGACGCGGCCCGTGTTGAGCTCGTAGGCCTCCCCGATCTCCTCTTTCGTGAGCGAGCGTGTGCACGGGACGGCCCCGTAGAAGGAGTCCGCGTGGGTGGTCCCGTAGCAGGGAACGGCGCGCTCGGCCTGCGCGAACGACGTCGCCCAGCGGGAATGCGTGTGCACGACGGCCCCGATTCCGGGGAACTCGCGGTAGAGCACGAGATGGGTCGCGAGGTCCGACGACGGACGGAGGTCTCCCTCGACAATCCGGCCGTCCAGGTCCGTCACGACCATCTGGTCCGCGGACATCGTCTCGTAGGGGACGCCGCTCGGTTTGATGACGACGAGGCCCGACGCGCGGTCGACGGCGGAGACATTGCCCCAGGTGAACGACACGAGGCCGAGCGCGGGCAGGCGCATATTCGCCTCGAATACGGTTTGTTTCAGGGTTTCAAGCATGGCGGAAGAGGATGGACGTTAAAAACTTTTTCGGCGGAGCCGGAAGAGGGTTCCGAACCCGGACGGCGCGGACTCATGCGCCGGACAGCGCCGGAAAAAGGCGTGGAAATCGGAAGTCCGGGCATCGGCCCGGCTAGCGCGCGCGGTTTTTCAGGGCGAGCTTGAACTCCTTGAGCTTCTCGCACTCGGGGCGGCAGCGGTAGTAGCCGTCGAGGGGATAGCATCCGGAGATGAGGCCGTGGCGCGGGGCGGTCGTGCAGTCGCCGAAAGTGCGGCAGAGCGACTTCGTGCGGACGGGACGCCCGGCGAGGGTGTCGGCGGGGAGGTCGGGATAGGCGAGGACCATGCGACCGATGCCGACGAAATCCGTCTTGCCCTCGCGGACCGCGGCCTGCGCCGTGTGGACGAGGTAGTCCTGAAGGCAGGTGTAGCCGGAGCCGACGAAAAGCATGCCCGTGCCCTCGAAGTGCCGTTTCACCTCCGCGACGGCGCGGATCTGCCGGTCAGCGCCGAGGACGGGCTCCTCGGGCGGGAGATAGCCGTCGGACACCGGGAAGTAGGCGGGACGCTGGAAATGCGGGTTATAATAGGGGGAGCAGGCGGTCGTGCAGACGAGGTCGACGCCGAGCGAGCGCGCGAGCTCGAGGAAGCGGACGGGCTCCGTCAGGTCGAAGCCGAGGCCCGTGCCGTCGCCGCCGAACGCGTAGTCGTAGTGGCCGACGCGCTGGTCTCCGCGCTCCATCGGGCGTCCGACACCGTCGGGACCCTTTTCGAACGGGATGCAGTCGAAAAGCGAGAGGCGCATGCCGATGTGGAGTCCGGGGGCGGAGGCGCGGATCGCGGCGACGACCTCGCGGAAGAAGCGGGTGCGGTTCTCGAACGTGCCTCCGTAGGGGCCGGGGCGGGTGAACGCGCTGAGGAACTCGTGCCCGAGATAGCCGTGGGCCATCTTGACGTCGACGAACGCGAACCCGGCCTTCTGGGCGAGCGCCGCGGCCTTGGCGAAGTGGGCGACGATGTCCGGAATCTCCGAGTCGGCGACGACGTTCGCGGGCGAGGACCGGAACTTCTCGTCGAGAAGCGGATGGGAATACGCGGTGACGGACTCGAGACGCGCGTCGTCGTTCGGGTGGCTGTAGCGGCCCGAGTGGGTGAGCTGGAGGCCGACGAGGAAGTCGTCCGACCGGCCGAACGCGGCGCGGTGCGCCTCCATCATCTCGTCGCGGAGCGCCTTGACGGCGGGAAACGTCGCGTCCGTCAGCATCAGCTGGCGGGTGTTGGAGCGGCCCGAGGGCATGACGGCGCAGGCCTCGCATCCGAAGAGGAGCTTGGCGCCGGACGTGGCGAAGCGGAGCCAGCGGCGGCGGGTGAATTCCGAGGGGGCGCCGTCGGGAAGGCAGTCCCAGCCCTCCATCGGCAGGACGGCCCAGCGGTTTCCGACGGGAAGTCCCCAGACCTCCGCCGGGGCGGCGAGCGGGCTTTCGGGGGCGGGGAGGGGAGCGTCGTCGACGGAGAACGCGGCGCCGATTTCGGCGAGATGGGCGCGGAACGCGGCGGCGGAGGAGAAAGACGGGATTTTGGGGTAGTTCATGCGCGATATTCTACCAAAGCGTGCCGATCCGGGCAAACGCTAGCGTCCGCGGACGAGGGCGAAGAACCGCTCCTCGTATTTGTCGAAGACGCCGTGCTTCTGGAGCAGGGCGCCGAGGTCCTTGATCCGGTTCCGGTCGAGCGACGCCGCGAGGAACGCCTGCTCGATCTCCTCGCGGACGGGCCGCGGAATTCCCTCCTCGCGCTCGAACATCCGGCGCGCCGCCATCTCCCGCACGTTGTCGCGGATCGACGCCCGGACGACGGCGTGGAACAGTTTGACGAGGCAGACGTCCCACGGCTCGTCCACGCCTTTCACCACCGCGGCAAAAGGATCCGGCGCTTTTTTCGCCGCCTCCGTCACCCGCGCGGCGACCGCCTCCAGAGAGTCCGTGACGGTCTCTTTCGAGAACGCCTCCTGCTTCAGCTGGTAGCCGTAGCGGAGAATCTGGAACTCGTCGTCGTGCTCGCGCAGCCAGTCGGCGTATTTCCGGGCCTCCTCGCCGAACCCCTCCAGCACGACTTTCGCGTACGCGCCGGGCGTGAGCAGCTGCGGGCGCATCATCTGCATCCGGCCGGAGCGCACGTTCACCTTCCCCACGGCGTCCATCGCTTCCGAGACGAGGGTGTAGTTGACAATCGTGTTCCCGAAGGTCTCCAGATGCCGCCCGGGCAGGATCAGGAGCTCCGTGTTGTTCACGGCGTACCAATAGTCGAATTTTTTGTTGCCGCTCATGGGATGGTCCAAAAGGTCGGGAGGGCTGGGAAGGTCATTGGAGGATCCGGCGGCGCCACGCGGCGCGCGCCATCGGGAGCCACCGGCCCGCCTCCGCCCCCGCTGCGACGAGATATGTGGCCAGATTTACCCCGGCCGCGAGGAGCGCCCCCGTCGCGACGCCCGGGTCGCTCTCGCCGAACGTCCAGGCGACCGCGGCCGCGGCCGCCCACTGGGTTCCGCCGACGCCGAACCAGTTGACCGGAAGGAAACTCGCGACGGTGACGAGCGGCAGCACGCAGCCCGCACCCCAGAAGCCCGTCCGGCAGCCTGTCGCCGCGAACGCCGCCGCGTAGACCGCCGCCGCGAGCGCGAAGAGCGCGAGCGTGTAGACCGCGAGGAGCGCCCGGTCCCTCCTTCGGGAGCCGCGAAGGGACGCGTCCGCTTCAAGAAGGGTCTGGAACCGCCGCGCGCCGGATTTCCCGATCCGCCGGCGCGAGAGCCGCCGGATCCCGTCGAACGCGAAGAAAAGCCCCGCCGCGACGCCGAGATAGACGGCCTCCAGCGCGCGCCATCTCGGCGGACCGGCCGGAGCCGCCGCGGTCCCGGATCCGAGCCGGAACAGCATGACGGCGAGAAACAGCGCGCCGCCGGCGAAGATGCCGACGAAGCCCGCGACGCGGTCCAGCAGCGCGGCGAACGCCGTTTTGGAAAGCCGGTTGTCCTCCCGCCCGGTCAGGACCGCCGCGCGGATCGCCTCGACGAAGCCGGCGGAGGCGGGCAGAAGCATCCCTGCGGCGTTGCCGACCGCCATCGCGGCCCAGGCGTCGCGGAAGCCGAGCCGGGCCCCGCACATCCGGAGCGCGACCGTGTAGCGCGCGGCGCCCGCGAGCATCGTCCCGAGCTGCGCGGCGAGAAGGCCGAGCATCGCCCCGCGGCC
>JAZUKQ010000236.1:0-2750 GCA_045643325.1 Kiritimatiellia bacterium
GACACGATGATCGGGCTGATCATGCTGTTCTGTTCGTCGATAGAGATTCCATGGCCCGGGCGAGGCAAGAAGACGCCCGTAAAATAAGGATCAAACGAACTTATGCGGCAACTTTCCACCCACGCTTATGCCCGAAGAGCCTTTTTTGAGCCGTCCGGGAGGTTCTCGCAAATGGCCGCACTGTCCAGTTCCCGCAGAAGCGTCTGCAGACGAGCGTAGTTTTCGGTGAGTTCCACGGCCCGCTCGAAGAAGCTCTTCGGGATGCGGATGTCCTTCCTCTTGCCGTCGACAAGACAGTTGAGACGAGGTTGGACCTCATAGCGCACCTCGGTTCCATCCGCCTTGCGGCGCCGTCGCCAGTCTCGTCTGACAGTACCCGGAAGATACGGGCCCAGGTCCATTATTTCAGCGATGATAACGGCCATCGGCCGATGTGTCTTTTTGTTCATGAGAGGGTTTCTTTCGTTGTCCAAGTTGGTTGGCCAACTATATTAGCCAACCGTATTTTGACATACTTTCTGACATGTGACAAGAGGGAATCGCCAAAATCGAAAGAAAAAGCGAAAAGGCAACGCTACCCGGCCGTCACCATCTCGTTATCGGGGTGCAGACAAAGTTTTGCTGCACCCATGCTTTCCGCTCTTCTGCCGTGACATTTCGAAGAAGAAGTGTTCCTCGTTCTCGGTAGGGGGCGTCGAAAGGACTTCCCTTCGTGTGAATCCAATGGGATAGTATGGCGGCTTCGATCGACATTGAGAGGTCCGGAAAAGCCCGTAAAACCTCCGACATCACGCACCCCGGGCAAGAAAAAGCGCGCTTCTATCCTGTTTCTATCGGGGCCCTAAGAAAGCCCATTGGAGAACAAGAAGAATGCGCGCCATAGTTGCGCGCATTCCACATTGTGTCGCTCCAAAAAGAATTTCTCAGGTTCCGATAGACGACAACTTTGCGGAATGCAAAGGGAAGGGGGATGTTGACTTGTGATGCGTACGCCTCACAAGTCGTGCGAAAACTGTAGCAAAGACGCGGTAAGAGCGCAAGGGAAAACAGACTCAAAAAAAGGTTTTCGGTCCATTTCCACACGCCACAGGTTGTGCTATGCTTTCGGCATGAAGCGCGCCCCGCTGTTCACACTTCTTCTGGCCGCGTCGTTCGTTCCGGCCGCGACCCTGCCGCGACTCCCGCCGTCCGCCTACGCGGACACGGAGGTCTCGACGAACCGCCCGCTGGCGTCCCTCCGCGGCCGCCACGGCGAGTACACGTTCTTCCTGTCGTTCGCCGGCACCGCCAGCAACTGCGTCGAGGTCGCCCTCGGACACGACGCCAACGCCGACGGCCGCCTCTCCGCCGAGGAGACCGGTCTCGCCTACGGCTGGCGGAACGGCCGCTGGTTCCTCGACATCGACCCGGCCTCCGACCGCGTCTACGCCGACGCCGGCGAAACGGTCGTGGACGCGCGGGCGCTGACGCTCCATGTCGAGTTCCACGCCGCCGGAGCCATGCGGCTTCTCTCCTGCGAGGCCGACGGCTGTCCCGTCTTCACCGCCCAGACGGCCTCCGCCCCCGCTTGGGGCGACGTGTCCGGCTGGAGCAGCGTGCAGCTGCTCGCCCGCGGCGCGGCGCCCGGCGGGACCTTCACCGTCCAGCAGTCCCACATCGGGACCGTCGTCCTGTTCAAATAGAGGCGCGGCATGGCGGATCGGTTCACGGCGGCATTCGGGCTCTCCTATCTCGCCATCGGGCTTCTCCTGTGGCTTGCCGCCCTCTGCGGGAAGGGCGGGACCCTGCGGCGCGCCGCCGCGGACTTCCGCAAATGGCCGAAGAGCGTCCAGGCTCTCGCGGCCGCCGCGTTGGTCGTTCTCTGCCTCCACACGTTCGCCAAAGACGGGCTGCTCTCCCTGCCGAGGTTCGGGTCCGGCCCGCAAACCGTCCCTGAAGCCGTCGCCGCCGCGGGACTCGCCCTTGTGGACGTCCGGACGGATGTCCCGGTCGATCTCGCCCCGCCCGCGGGCGCTGAACTCAACGCGGACTGGCTCGCCTCCGGCGCGAGCGAGGACTGGATTCGGATCGGGCGGGGGCAGGATTCCACGAACCGCTGGTCCTTCCGGTTCGGCACGAACGAGGTCGACGGCCTCTTCGTCTCCTCCTCCGGCCTCGTCGCGCCGGGCCGCAAGCTCACCGACCCGACGCCGCGCCTCGTCCCGGACGGCTCCGGCGACAACTACCTCGCCCCGTTCCACGCCTCGCTCGGCATCGTCCCGGAGTCGAACTGGCCGCTCCTCTCCACGAACTCCCTCTTCTGGCACGACGTCACCTCCAACGGCTCGCTCCGCCTCACCTGGCACAACGCGCTCTGGGGGCGCGCGACCAACGCCCCCGTGTCGTTCCAGGCCGAGCTCTTCCCCTCCGGCGACCTCGTCTGCCGCTACGACTTCTCGCGTCTGCCCGAGGGCTTCTGGAGCAATCCGCCGCCCTACGCCGTCGGCCTCCAGAACAACGGCGGCGGAGGGACCTGGACGAACACGGCCGGCGCCGCGACCGTCCAGCTCGACTGGCGTGGCTTCGGGCGGCTCCCCGCCGGCGGCACGGACACCGACGGCGACGGCCTGACGGACTACGAGGAGATCTATCTCGCCGGGACCGATCCCAACAACCCGGACACCGACGGCGACGGTCTCCCGGACGGCGTGGACGACGCACCGAACCACGGCGACGCGGACCACGACGGCATCCCCGACGGCGTGGACGAA
>JAZUKQ010000237.1:0-4453 GCA_045643325.1 Kiritimatiellia bacterium
CCTCGACGGCGGCGAGACAGCGCCCGGCGTCGGGAAGCGGGCGGAGAAGGGCGGCGCCGAGGAACCCGGCGGCGGCGAGGAGGGCGCCGCCGGGAAGGAGGGCGGCGAGGAGGAGGGGGGAGAGCCCGGGGGCGAGGACGCGGCAGACGAAGGCGGCGAGCGCGGCGGCGGCGAGGCCGTACGGGACCGAGCGGACGAGCGCGCGCCGGAGGACGGCCCGGCGGAGCCGGGCGCGGAATTCGGCGGCGATGCGGAGCGCGGAGTCTCCGGGAGAAGGCTGTCCAAGAGTAGGCATGTGGGAAGTATACCATATATCTCTTGCATACGTCTCGTTCTTCCGCTACACTTTTGCGGCGTTTCACCGAGCGGTTTCAACATGAAAATCAGTTTTGTCATTCCCTGCTACAACAGCGAGAAAACCATCACCGGCGTGGTGGACGAGATCTACCGTGTCATGGCGCGGCGGCCGGAGTTCGATTTTCAGATCGTGCTGGTGAACGACGGCTCGAAGGACAACGTCCTGGAGGTGCTCAAAGGGCTCGCGGAGAGGCATCCGGAGGTGCTGGTGCTCAACCTCATGCGCAACTTCGGGCAGGCGGGCGCCGAGATGGCGGGCCTCAACTACGCGGACGGCGACTACATCGTGGGGCTGGACGACGACGGGCAGTGCCCGGTCGACCGGCTGTGGGATCTGTTGGAGCCGCTGTTCCAAGGGAAAGACATGGCGTTCGCGCGGTATCCGAAGAAGAAGCAGAACGCGTTCAAGAATCTGGGGAGCCGTTTCAACAACTGGTCGACGCACTGGCTGCTCGACATGCCGCGCGACATCGAGATGTCGAACTTCGGCGCGACGACGAAGAAGCTGAACGACCAGATCATCCGCTACCGCAACCCGTATCCGTTCTATACGGGGCTCGCGTTCCAGGCGACGCAGTCCGTGGCGAACGTCCCGATGGAGGAGCGCGAGCGGGCGGCGGGGAAGACGAACTACACGCTCAAGAAGATGCTCTCGCTCTGGGCGAACGGGTTCACGAACTTCTCGGTGAAGCCGCTGCGGCTCGCCGTCGTGCTGGGGCTTGTTTTCGCGGGCGCGGGACTGCTCTACGGCTTCGCGACGGTAATCCGGAAGCTGGTCGTGCCCGACATGGTGGCGGGGTACGCCTCGATCATCGTCTCGGTCCTGCTGGTCGGCGGGTGCAACATGTTCCTTCTCGGGCTGGTCGGGGAGTACGTGGGGCGGATTTTCATCTGCATCAACCAGGCGCCGCAGTACGTCGTCCGGGACGTGTACGGCGGGAAGAAGAAGGAGTAGGGCGATGGCCGGAACTTCCGGAAAGAGACCGGTCTACCTCCTGCTGCACGTCCTTCTGCTTGTCTCCGCGCTGGCGAGCCTCGCCGCGAAGATGGTCGGGAAGACGATGGAGGGGGCGGCGCTCGCGGACATCCGGTTCTGGGTGTGGGCGGCGCTCGCCGTGGGGCTGTACGGGGTGTACGCGCTCGGGTGGCAGCAGGTCCTCAAGCGGCTTCCGGTGAGCGTCGCGTACGCGTATACGGCGGTGACGTTCCTGTGGCTATTTTTGTTCGATCTGGCGCTCGGGGAGCCGTTCTCCGCGGGAAAGGCGGCCGGGCTTCTGCTGGCGGCCGGGGGCGTGGTGTGCTGCGCGGCGGACGGAGAGGGGACGGGAGGCCGCGATGGAGCCTAGCCGGGCGCTGTGCGTCGCCGTCTTTCTGGTCGGGGCGTTCTTGAGCGCGGTCTCCCAGGCGCTGCTCAAGAAGTCGGCGCTCGAGCCGCACAAGGGGAGACTCGGGGAGTACCTCAACGCGAAGGTCGTCGCGGCCTACGCGCTGGTCGCCGCGGTGCTTCTCGCCAACATGACGGTCGGCTACCGGAAGGTGACGCTTTCCGAGAGCGGCGTCCTGTCGTCCACCTCGTACATCTACGTCTTCGCCTTCGGGGCGCTTTTCTTCCGCGAGCGGATCACGCGGAGGAAATTCGCCGGGCTTGTCCTGATTCTCGTCGGAATCGCCGTCTACTCCTGCCTGGGGTAGGGCGTCCCCACTCCGTAAACGCATTTAACCATGAGCATTCCCTTCAACAAGCCATTCATCATCGGCAAAGAGCTGTGGTACATCGCGGACGCCGTGAAGAGCGGAAAAATCTCCGGCAACGGCGAGTACACGCAGAAGTGCCAGGCGTTTTTCGAGGAGCGGTACGGCTTCCGCAAATGCCTGCTCACCACGTCGTGCACGGACGCGCTGGAGATGGCCGCGATCCTCTGCGACGTCCGGCCGGGCGACGAGGTGATCGTGCCGTCGTACACGTTCGTCTCGTCCGCGCTGGCGTTCGTCCGGCAGGGCGCGAACATCGTCTTCGCCGACAGCGAGCCGGGGCATCCCAACCTCGACGCGTCGAAGATCGAGGCGCTGGTGACGGAGCGGACGAAGGTCATCGTGCCCGTCCACTACGCCGGCTGCGCGTGCAACATGGACGCGATCATGGACATCGCGGCACGGCACCATCTCCTGGTCGTCGAGGACGCCGCGCAGGCCGTCGACTCGTACTATCTCGGGAAGGACGGGACGAGGCGGGCGCTCGGCGGCATCGGGCATCTGGCGGCCTTCTCGTTCCACGAAACGAAAAACATCATCGCGGGCGAGGGCGGCATGCTGGTCGTCAACGACGAGCGGTTCGTCCGCCGCGCGGAGATCATCTGGGAGAAGGGGACGAACCGCGCCGAGTTCTTCCGCGGCATGGTCAACAAGTACGGCTGGGTCGACACGGGCTCCTCGTTCCTTCCCTCCGAGATCGTCTCGGCGTTCCTCTACGCGCAGGTCGAGCACCTGGACGTCATCCAGGCGAAACGCCGCCACATCTGGGAGCGGTATTCGGAGCTGCTCAAACCCATCGCGGACCGCGGCTGTTTCGAGCTGCCGGCGGTTCCGGCGCACGCGACGAACAACGGCCACATGTTCTACATCGTGTGCCGGTCGCTTCCGGAGCGCACCGCCCTCATCGACTACCTCCGGGAGCGGGACATCCACACGGTCTTCCACTATCTCCCCCTGCACGACAGCGAGTTCTATCGCGGAAAGCACGACGGCCGCGAACTTCCGAACTGCCTGAAGTACTCCGACCGACTGCTGCGCCTTCCGCTTTTCTACGAGCTGACGGACGAGGAGATGACGGCCATCACGGACGCCATCGCCGGGTTCTTCGCCGGTTAATCATCGGCGCAAGCGCCGACGCGCACGACGGGCGGGAACTCAGCGGGAGGCGCCGGTCGCCGCGAGGCGGCCCGAGGCGAGCGCCCAGGTGAGGTTGTAGCCGCCGCAGGGGGCGTCGAGATCGACGAGCTCGCCGGCGACGAAGAGCCCGCGGACCCGTTTGCATTCAAGCGTCGACGCGTCGAGTTCGGGAAGCGCGAGGCCGCCGCGCGTCATCATGCACTCCTTCCAGCCGTCGGTTCCGGAGACATGGAACGGACACGCCGTAAGAAGCGCCGCGAGGCGTTCCGCGGAGGCCCGGGAGAGCCGGGAGACCTGGAGCGGGGCCGCGGGGGCGGAGGGCACGCCCGCGAGCGCGAGGAGCTCCTCGACGAGCCGGGCGGGAAGGTACGGCGCGAGCAGGGACCTGACGGAGGCGGTGCCGCGGAACCGGCGGGACTCGTCGAAATACCGGAGCGCGTCGGCGGCGGAGGCGAACTCCGGGGTCAGGCGGGCGGCGAGGGGGACGGACGGGACGGCGCCTTCCCGCTCCTCGCGGAGGAGGGACGCGAGGTCGGCGCAGAGCGCGAGCGCGGGCGGGCCGGAGAGTCCGTCGTGGGTGAAGAGAAGGGAGCCCGAGACGGGCGGGATCCGGCTGCCCTTGCGCGCGACGCGGAGCGTGACGCCGGGAAGCGTGACGCCGGAGAGGGCGTGGGCCCAGGCGTCGGAGGTATGGAGCGCGCCGAGCGCGGGGACGGGATCGACGACGGAGAGGCCGAGGCCGCGGAGCAGCGCGAGGCCCGAGCCGTCGCTCCCGAGCGCGGGACGGCAGCGGCCGCCGGCCGCGACGATGACGCGCGAGGCGGGCAGGAAGCCCGCGAAATCGGTCTCGACGCCGAGAATCCGGAGGGGAGAGCCCGGGACGGAGGCGTCCTCCGGCTCCGCGACCAGGCGGGTCGCCCGGACACCGTAGAGGAACCGCGCGCCGCGCTCCCTCGCGGCGGAGAGAAGGGCCTCAAGTATGTCCGCCGCGCGGCCGGAGGCGGGGAAGACGTCGCCGTTTTCCTCAACGACGGTGCGGACGCCGCGGGCGGCGAGAAACTCGCGGATTCCGGCGGGACCGAACTCCGCGAGGGCGGCGTCGAGGAAATGCGCGCGGCGTCCGAAGGCGGCGCGGAGCTCGGGGAGCGACGCGTCGTGCGTGATGTTGCAGCGGCCGCCGCCGGTCGCGAGGAGCTTGCGGCCCGGG
>JAZUKQ010000238.1:0-3219 GCA_045643325.1 Kiritimatiellia bacterium
GCCTATCCGGGGTCTTGCCTCCCGGGTCTCCATAGGGTACACTATTCTCCAAATGCGCATCGTCCGGACACGGACACGCGCTGTTTTGTATTTCCTTCCTGAATTCCCGTATTCCCATGCCCGATCTCACCCAAGCCAATCAGACCGTCGCCCGCCAGGCGGAAGTCTATGAAGCCGTCCGCAACGAGGTCTCCAGAGCCCTGGTCGGCCAGGAGAAACTCCTCGACCGTCTCCTTATCGCCCTCACCTGCAACGGCCATATCCTCCTCGAAGGCGTCCCCGGCATCGCCAAGACGACGGCCGTCCGCGCCCTCGCGCAGGCCGTCGGCCTCGACTTCCACCGCGTCTCCTTCACGCCGGACCTCCTTCCCTCCGACATCGTCGGCACGATGGTCTACAACCCGAAGGACGGCGTCTTCACCCCGAAAAAAGGTCCCGTCTTCACAAACCTCCTCCTCGCCGACGAGATCAACCGTGCCCCGGCCAAGGTGCAGTCCGCCCTTCTCGAGGCCATGCAGGAGCGCCGCGTCACGCTCGGCGACGCCACCTACGACCTCCCCGACCCGTTCTTCGTGCTCGCCACGCAGAACCCCATCGAGCAGGAAGGCACCTATCCGCTCCCGGAGGCCCAGGTCGACCGCTTTCTCTTCAAGTGCGTCGTCACGACGCCCTCCCGCGAGGACGAGCGCCGCATCATGGACCGCTTCACGCATCAAACCCAGCCCGAACTGAAGGCCGTCGTCACCCCCGACCAGGTCCGCGGGCTCCGCGCAGCCCTCGACCTCGTCTACTGCGACGAAAATGTCGGCCGCTACATTCTCGACCTCGTATTCGCCACCCGGGAGCCGGAGGCCGCCAAACTCGCCGCGCTCAAACCCTACATCGCGCTCGGCGCCTCCCCCCGCGCGACGCTCGCGCTCAACCTCGCGGCGCGCGCCAACGCCCTCCTCCGCGGCCGCGCCTACACCACCCCGCAGGACGTCAAGGAAATCGCGCCCGACGTTCTCCGCCACCGCCTTCTGGTCACCTACGAGGCCGAGGCCGAGGGGCTCGCCCCCGACGACCTCGTCGCCCGCATCCTCCGCGAGATTCCCGTCCCCTAACCCGCCCATCCCTTCATGAAGCAGACCCGCATCATCGCCGTCGCCAACCAGAAAGGCGGAGTCGGAAAGACGACCACCGTCGTCAATCTCGCCGCCGCGCTCGCCGAGCTCAAACGGACCGTTCTCGTCATCGACCTCGACCCGCAGGCCAACGCCACAAGCGGACTCGGCGTCGCGCCCCAGGAGGGCGTGAGCATCTATCCCGCGCTCGCCGGCGAGAAATCGCTGAACGACGTCATCGTCGGGACGACCGTCGAACGTGTGAACCTCATCCCCGCGGAGATCGGACTGGCCGGCGCCGAGGTGGAGATCGCCCGGATGGACGACCACCTCCACTGCTTCAGCCGCGTCCTCCGCCCCATCGCGGACTCGAAGATCTTCGACTTCGTCCTCCTCGACTGCCCGCCCTCGCTCGGCATCCTCATGAGCAACTCGCTCGCCGCGGCCGACTCCGTGCTCGTTCCGATGCAGTGCGAGTACTACGCGATGGAGGGGCTCAGCGTCATCACGGGTCTCGTCGAGCGTCTCCGCCTCTCCGGGACCAATCCGGGGCTCCGCCTCGAGGGCATCCTCATGACGCTCCACGGGCGCACCCGCCTCTCCAACGATGTCGTCGCCCAGGTCCGCGACCACTACGGCGCGGCCGTCTACAATACCGTCATCCCGCGCAATGTCCGCACGAGCGAGGCGCCGAGTTTCGGCGTCCCCGTCCTCGCCTACGACCCGTCGTCCTCCGGCGCCGAGGCCTACCGCGCCTTCGGGAAGGAGTTCCTCAAACGCTCCACGAGCGCCCACTACGCCGACGACAAGCTCGCGTAATCTCCGCCCCCTCTAACCCCGCCTCTCCCTTGTCCACCTACACCGTCATCGCCCGGAAATGGCGCCCGCAGACGTTCGACGACGTCGTCGGCCAGGACCACGTCGTCTCGACGCTCAAGAACGCCATCGCGCAGGACCGCATCGCCCAGGCCTACCTCTTCGTCGGCCCCCGCGGCACCGGAAAGACCACCCTCGCGCGCATCTTCTCCAAAGCCCTCAACTGCAAAGACGGTCCCACGCTCACCCCGTGCGGGCAGTGCACCGCCTGCCGGGAGATCGCCGCCGGCACGTCGCTCGATGTCGCCGAGGTCGACGGCGCCTCGAACAATAAGGTCGAGGACATCCACGAGCTCTGCAAGAACATCCAGTTCGCCCCGATGTCCGGCAAATACCGGATCTGCTATATCGACGAGGTGCACATGCTCTCGGCGGCGGCGTTCAACGCCCTGCTGAAGACGCTCGAGGAGCCGCCCCCCCACGCGAAGTTCATCTTCGCGACCACCGAGCCCGACAAGATCCTCCCGACCATCATCTCTCGCTGCCAGCGCTTCGACCTCCGCCGCATCCCCACCACGCTCATCGCCGAGCGTCTGCGCCTCATCTGCGAGACCGAGGGCGTCCGGGCCGACCCCGAGGCCCTGCTCGCCATCGCGCGCGGCGCCGACGGCGGCATGCGCGACGCCCAGTCCTCGCTCGACCAGCTCATCGCCTTCAAGGGCGGCACCCTCTCCGAGGCCGATGTCCTCAGCGTGTTCGGACTCATCGCCGGCCACTCCATCGAGCGGCTCGCCGACGCCGTCCTCGCCGACGATGTCCCGACCATCCTCGGGCTCATCGACGAGTTCGACCGCGGCGGCAAGGATCTCCGCCGGCTCGTCGTGGACCTCGTCAAACACTTCCGCGACCTCCTCATCGTCCTCCATACGGGCGGCAAGAACACCTCGCTCGACCTCACGGACATCCAACGGGACGCCCTCGCGCGCCAGGCGAAGTCCGCCACCCCCGAGGGCGTTCTCCGCGTCGTCGAGGTCCTCATCGCGCTCGACGAGCGCATCCGCACGGCCCTCTCCCGCCGCACGCTTCTCGAGGCGGGCCTTCTCCGGGCCGCCCGCGCCGCCACGGCCACGCCCCTCGCGGAAATCCTCCGCCGCGTGAACGAACTCCGCGGCGCGCTCCCACAGCAGAACCAGATTTCGGCGGCGCCGGTCCCGGCGGCGGTGCCGCCGCTTCCCCCTCCCCCCGCGAAGCCCTTCTCTCCGCGCTTTCCGCTGTCCCTTATCTGAAAGGCGCGATCATC
>JAZUKQ010000239.1:0-3205 GCA_045643325.1 Kiritimatiellia bacterium
GCTTCCGGAGGGAACGCCGTCGAGTCCGTGTCCTGTGGAATCGAACGCGGCACCGCCATTCTCCCCCATGTGCCAGACGCCGATGTATCCGCTCCAGAGCGCGGCGCCGTTCTGGGCGTTCGCGGGACCGCCGTAGTAGGCGTGGAATGTCGTCGTGGAATCAAGCGACGGAACGCGGACCCACACCAGGGTTTCCCCATTTGGATTCCAAGTTTCGATCTCGAACGGGATTTCGCTCCCGTCGGCGTCCGTGAAGAGCATGTCCGTTCCTCCGGCCGTCTCGAAGTCCCCGTAGGAGAACCCCTGGATGGCGGTGGAAAGGCGGACCGGAATCTGGAATCCGTTGGTGACCGACGTCTCGCCCAGCGCGGCCTGTCCGGCGGCGGAAACGGAGAGCGCGATGTGCCGGGCGAAATCCGACGGGGCATACGTGGCGGATGCTGTCGACGCGACAAGGGCGGCGAAAGCGGGAACGCCTGCGGCGACGAGAAGCATCGCCTTCGTTGGGGACGTGAAACGGAAGTGCGTAATGAATTCTCCTCGAGGATGACGAAAATCTGTATCGGTACAGATACGGGCGTTAACGCACTGAAAACTTACTGTAAATATACAGAATGCTTTTCGCTCCTGTCAAGACGATATTTCACCCCTTGACCCCTCCATCCCGAATAGTGTAGAATACACCGCATCGCAACACATGTTTCCCCTATTCGTTTGGAATCTATGCGCAAGACCTCTTCAATGCCCAAATACGAACGACTCGCCGACCTCCTTTGCGAAGGCATCCGCGACGGTCTCTACCAACCGGGCGATTCCCTGCCCTCCATCCGCGAACTGATGCGGACGCATTCGTGCAGTCTGGCGACGGTCACGCGCGCCATCGACATCCTCACCTCGCGCGGTCTCGTCCACGCGGCCCACGGCAAGGGCGTCTTTGTCGACTCCCCGCGCACCCCCAAAGCCGGCGCCGTCGCCTCGGGCCTTCCCGGAGAGGCCGACTGGTCGCGCCTCTGCATCGGCGTCCTGTCGGAACTCCACAAGGCGCACGCGGGCGACATGTGGTGGAACCGCATCATCGCGGGCATCGACCAGATCCTCCGCGAAACCGGCGGAAAAGGACGCGTCCGCATCTTCGACGCCGAGGGCCGCCCGCCCGCCGAGCTCGTCGCCCAGTGCGCCCGCGAGGGCGTCAACGCCATTCTCAACCTCGGCGACCACTGGGGACAGGCGGACCTGCTCGTCCTCGCCCGCGAATGCCGCGCCCGCGGCATCCCCGCCGCCATCGCCTGGAACAGCCTTCCCGGCCCCTTCCCCCTCCATCTCGTCAAGGCCGACAACCAGCTCGGCGTCGAGGAGGCCGTGAACCATCTCGCCGACCTCGGCCACGTACGCATCGGCTACCTCGGCCTCAACCGCTCCGAGTTCTTCTGGGCCGAGGAGCGCCACCAGGCCTTCCTCGCCGCCATGACGGCCCGCGGCCTCACGCCGTCGCTGGACCTCGATCTCCAGGACCCCAACCCCTCCTCGGAACTCCCCGCGCTCCGGAAATTCGAGAAGGCCTGCACCGCCGTCTTCTGCGCCAATGACGACCTGGCCGTCGCCCTGCGCCGTTCGGCCGCGGCGCGCGGCGTAGCCGTCCCCGGCGGTCTCTCCATCGTGGGCTTCGACGACGACCCCTTCTACCGCGCGGAGGAGCTCACCACCGTGCGCACCGACCTCGAGCGCATCGGCCGCGAGTCCGCCCTCCTTCTCGCCAGTCTGCTCGGCACCGTGGAAGACGGCCGCCGCTTCACCCTGCGCCTCGCCTCCAACCTCGTCGTGCGCGCCACCACCGCCGCGCCCGTCACAACCCGGAAATCCGCCCCTTGAAACGACGCCTCATGCCCGCCCTTCTCGCCGCCACCCTTCCCGCAGTCTCCGAGCCGCCTGCCCTCCACGTGACCGGGCGCGAGGTGGAGATCAACGGCGTTTCCGAAATCCCCGCAGCGCTCTTCTCCATCCACCATGGTCCGGACGCGACGCCCGAACTCGTCGACGACTGGGGCCTCGGCGGCGTCCGTTTCATCCATCACGAGACCAACGTCGTCGCGAAGGCCTCCAACGCCCCGTTCGTCCTCGACTGCTTCTTCGACCGCTACCAGCCCGCCGCCCTCCTCCACGACCCGCGTTGGGAGGAGGCCCTCGTCGCCCGCGCCAGAAAGCACGCCGAATCCACCGCCGCCTTCCCCGCCGGCGCCCGCGCCGTCGAGTTCTGGAACGAGCCCTACCTCAACTGGGCCGGCAAGCCCGGCGTCAACTACGACGGCCTCTACTACAACCTCGACGAGGCCGCGCCCGGCGCCCCCGTCCGTCCCGCCGGCGGCGGCGACCCCGTCCCCGGCCTCGTCTGGGACGCCCCGAAGACCGTCGCCTACGAGAAGAACCCCAAATTCCCCGACTACGTCGCCACCCGCTTCATGCCCGCCGGGACCAAGGCCGGCGACGACTTCAAGTGGCGCGGACGGACCATGCACACCGTCTCCCGCTGGTGGGTGCGCGATACCACGCAGCCGAGCTGGTGGTCCGGCCCCGTCAACCTCCGCTACTACCTCGCCATGGCCGTCCCCTTCGCCCGCGCCTACAAGGCGGCCGCGCCGGACGCCCCCTTCGTCGCCGGCTGGGGCTTCCACCTCTTCGAGTCCGACTGGAAGGCCTGGGAGACGCTCCACCGCCCGACGATGGATTCGCTCCACGAATGGCTCGACGGCTACGACGAGCACCACTACGCCGTCGACCCGCGCCGCGTCGCCATGTCCTACGAGGTCGGCTACGCCTACATGCTCGGCGCCTGGAACCGCCGCATCGGCTTCTGGAATACCGAGGCCGGCGGCGTCCAGGACCCCGAGCGCCCCGATTCCATCCACCCGCTTCCCGGCGACGGCGGCGCCGACAACCGCGCCCGCGAGTCCCAGGGCGCCCTCCAGTACTTCCTCCGCGACACCCTGACCATGCTCCGCACCGTCCCCGACAAGGCGAAGATGCGCTGCGCCCACGAACCCCAGGCCACACCGGGCGTCCCCGCAGGCTTCCGTCTCCTCAGGCCCCTGCGCGGACGCCTCTGCGAAGTCGAGTCGCCCGAGGCCGACCTCTTCGCCGTCGCCGCCCGCGACGGCGGCCGCCTCGCCCGCGCCCGGTTCCACGGCACCCCGCGCCCCGCCGCCCCCCC
>JAZUKQ010000240.1:0-9632 GCA_045643325.1 Kiritimatiellia bacterium
GTACCGCAATTCCGGCAAGAAGGTCACCCTCGTCGGCGTCGCCTTCGACGAGGCCACGCGCAATCTTGGCGAGCGCCTCGTCGAGCCGCTGTAACGCCCCTCGAGTCCCCCTTCCTGCGCCCGGACCGGGTCTCGCTGACCGACGAGCGGGCCGGCACCCTCCTTGTCGAGCCCGGCCAGTGGATTCGCTTCACCCCGGGCCGTTCCCCGCGGACGGCCGTCGGAATCCGCGTGCCGCTCTCCGATGTCAAGTTCCGGACCTTCAACCGCTTCGTCCTGGAGTTCGACAACGGAAACGACGGCACGCGTGTCGACGTCAACCTCGCCACCGAGCGCCCCAAGTACTGCGACAACAAACTCTCCCACTACGCCACCCCGCTGCGCCTCTTCCCCGTGCCGCAAAAGTTCGCGAAAGCGACGGAAAGGGATCCGGACAGATTTTCGGAGGTCCGGTGTGTTTGTCCTGTTGCGATGCACTTTGACCGTTTTCCGGGTGGCGGAAGAATCTCGTTCTCTATTGACATCGCATAGCCACGCGAGTATATTTCAAAGCATTACGCGGAGGTTGGACTTCGAAACAGTATCGATACAATCGGCCTTCGCGTGTGTTATCGGATTCTCTTGAACCCCGTCCGTAGGAACATTCCATGACTCTTCACACTCAACTTCACGGCTGGCGTGCCGTCTTTGTCACAGGAATCCTGGGCTCGTCGGCCCTGCTGGCGCCCGCGGCGCAGGAGCACCCGCGTCTGTATTTCGGTCCGGGCGACGTCGCCGGGCTGCGCGAGAAGATCACCAGGGAACCCTGGCGGAGCATGTTCGAGAGGCTGAAGGCCGACGCCGAGCTGAACGACCGGGCCACGGGCCCGATCGACCTCTCCGAGGTCTACGACCGCTCCTGCCTCGCCGAACGCACCGCGTTCCTGTACGTGCTGACGGGCGACGACGCCTGGGCGAAGAAGTCGCGGGAGATGGTCGAGAGGTGTCTCGACGACAAGCGCGCCTGGGCCAACAAGGGCTGCAAGGGTCTGACCCTCTACATCCAGGGGGCGAGGGTGTCCCTGGCCTTCGACTGGTGCTGCGGCGCGCCTTCGTGGGACGCCGATTTCTGCCAGCGCGTGTCGTCGGAGCTGAAGCGGCACGGCGAGGTGATTCTCCGGAGCGGCGGCTCCCAGCAGAACCGGAACGTGGTGAGCAACTGGCAGGGCGGCCGCTACGCCGCGGCGGGCCTGTGCCTTCTCGCCACGGACGAGGAGGTCGATCCCACCACCCTCGCGATCTGCCAGGGCAGGGTGGACCGCTGGTACTCCGCGAATGCCGGCGGCGGCAAGACCTCCGGCTGGAACACGGAGGGCCTCGGCTACACGTTCTATCCCGTGGGCAATTTCACGGGCCCCTTCGCCATCGCCATGGCGCGCCGGTTCCCCGAGAAGGACCTCCGCCGCAACCGCGCCGCAAGCTGGATGCTCTGGACCTGCTACGCCGCCACCCTCCGGTCCGCCGTCGGCCCCATCCGCCCGGACTTCGGCGACGACAACGCCGGGACGGACGGCGAGGGCACATACGGGCAGGCGTTCTACTTCTGCCCGCCGGAGCTGCTGCCGGGCCTGGTCTACGTCTACGACCGCCTGTGGGGCGAGAAGGGCGACAAGACCTTCGACCACGGGCGCGCCGGAACCATCTACTCCATCCTCTTCCATCCGGGTCCGTCCGTGGCCGAAAAGGACCCGATGACGATTCCCGAGTGGACGAAGGCGTTCTGCGACACGGCGGGCAACGGGTTCATGACGTTCCGCAACGCCTACGGGACCGACCACGACCAGGTGGCGCAGCTCTTCCTCAAGCTGCGCGCGCCGGGCGGTCACGCCGGGCCGGACTCCCTGAGCTTCCGTATCCAGGGCGTCGACACCGCCTGGGCCGTCGGCGGCGGCCGCTACGGCGTGAAGCACGCCCGCGGCGACGCCTACTGGTGCTCGCAGGACACGCTCTATCCCAAGGACCCGGACACCGGCGTGAAAGTCAACCGCCATACGGGCCGGATTCTCGGGACGCCTGTCGTCCGGAGCGACGGCGGCGGCTACGTGGTGGCCACGAACGGCATGAACAACGTCGGCGTCCTCGGCCACACGCGCCGCTTCATCGCGGATTTCGGCAAGGATACCGGCGCCGAGGCCGCCTACATCGTCTGCGATACCTCCGACAACGGGAATTTCTGGCAGATCTGCTCGCTGGAGGAGAACACATTCACCACCGAGGGCAACACGTTCACCATTACGGCCCGTAACGGGGCGACGATGAAGGGAACCGTCCTGTATCCGACGGGCGACCTCCAGTTCAAGACCGGAACCCGGCCGCGCGGGTCCAAGTTCCTGACCGACAAGAACAGCTTCCTGCACCTGCAGAGTGAGGATGGATCGTATCTCGTCGTGCTGACGGTGGCCAAGAAGGGCGCCGCCCATCCGCAGGTCAGCGCCGCCGGCACCTGGGGCAAGTCGCCCGACGGTACGGTCAAGATCGGTGATTTTACGGCCACAATCCACGGGACGGAGGTAACCACGAGCCATGACGGGCAATAGGATTGTACGAAACGGAGCGGCGGCGCTTTGCGTCGTCGCCATGGGTTTTGCGGGGAATGCGCTGACGGCCGCCCCGTCGCCGCAGTACTACCAGATCGTGCTCGAGGAGGCGCTGTACCAGGGATCGGACACGAACAACCTGCGCGAGATCGTGCTCGACCTCGAGAAGACAGGCGATGTCTGGGGGCCCATCTACGGTCTGGCGCGCAACTACAACATGGGATGCCACCACGGCGCGGTGACGGAGGCCACGGAAGCCGATGGAATGCTCTCGTTGCGCATGGGGCTTACCATCACCCCGGACAAATGGGTCGCGGGCGGGGAGTCCGAATACACCGTGGAGCTCACGCCCCGGCCGGACGGCTCGCTGGAGGGGACCTTCGCCGGCACGTTCAACGGCGCCAAGGTCGGCGGGCGGGCGTCCGGTACGCGCTATGCGCCCGTTGCGGCGTCCGACCATGTGCCTCTTGCGCCGCAGGAACATCCGCGTCTGCTGCTGCGTAAGAGCGACCTGAAGGCGCTGCGCAAGAAGGCGGCCACGCTCTTCGGGAAGGCGGCGGTCGAGCGCATGGAGAAGATGGGCACGCCGGCGTGCCTGGGGTTCCTCTACCAGCTGACCGGCAAGCGGGAATGGGCCGAGAAGGCCGAACGGGAGGCCGTGGAATATCTGGAGGGGCGCAAGCCGGAAGGGTCCGCCTTCGTGTCGATGATGGCGAACTGGGGACGGCTCGAGCAGTTGGCTCTGGTCTACGACCTCTGCTACGACGCGCTGTCGCCGGAATTCAAGACGCGGTACCGCGCGTGGATCGGCAATTTCGCCTACCAGGTCTACTTCGCGCCAGAGAACATGGGCAGAGGCGTCAACTGGATTCCTGTGAGCAACCACTCTGCCAATGTCTATTCGGGGCTCACCCTTAGCGCGCTCACGCTTTTCGATGAGCCCGCGCCGGAGCCCGCGCCCCCGGTGGCGCCGTTTCTGGATGAAGAGCTTCCGCCCGCCGAGAATTTCACGCCCGCCGAAGGCGTTCCCGTGGTGGCGCTCACGCCGGGCGTCTCGCCGACCGAATGGCTGCAGACGGAGCCGCTGCGGGCCGTGACGCCAGACGATCCCCGTGAGGTGTTCTACGGTCTCGAGACCGTGGACGCGCGCCCCGGCACGAAGGTGAAGGTCGGCGAGCATGAGCTGACGTTCATGACGATGCCGCCGGAAAACCGGTCGACCGCGGACTACGGCGGCCTGCACGTGGGGCACTTCCTTCAGGCCGACGCCTCGGCCAAGCTGAAAGAGCCGCTCACGATGGCCGTCTACACCGTCATCCGCGTCGACGAGCCGGGCGAGTATGTGTTCCACTGTCCGGTCTCGCGCTCCAATTTGGCGCAGGGATCGCTTGCCGGCCGCCTGCTCGAGGACGGGCAGGTCGTGCGCCTTCGTCCCGGTCTCTACCCGCTGATGACGCTGGTCCAGTGGCGCATGAAGTGGGGTTCGATCACGCCGTCTCTCTCCGGGGTGAAGCCCGAGCAGGCGGAGGCCTGGAAAAAGCGCGCGGCGCAGCTCCGTTCGCTGCATGAGGCGCGTCTTCGCAAGTACGACGCCGAACTGGCTGAGTGGCGCCGCACGGGCGGCGATCCCGCCTTCGCGCGCCTGCTGCGGCTCAGTCGCTTCACCAGCACGATCCACTGCGTCGAGGCCGTGGGCCGCGGTGGGTTCCAGGGCGAATCCGGCCACTATTCCAACGATGCGTGCTACGGGCACGCGCAGCTTTGGCCGGTCTACCGCCGGGTCATGGGCTACGACCTCACGCCGGACGGCGAGTATGTGGACTACCTGCCCCGCAAGGTCATCGGCGGACCGCAGGACATCACTGGCACGACCAGCATCGACAGCCACATCTTCCCCGCGCTCTTCCCCGTCATCCGGCCGGAATGGCAGCCCGAGATGCTGACGGTCTGGCTGCAGCAGGAGAAGGTGGCCGACCCCGCGCTGCCCGTCGAGGTGCTGCGCGTAGACCCCGTGCGGGCCTTCATCAACTTCCCGCTGGACATGGCCGCCGCGCCTGTCGGGACCAAGCTGCCGCTTTCGTGGAAGGCCCCCGTCCTCGGCTACTACTGTCTCCGCTCGGGCTGGGACGACAAGTCCTTTGTGGCCCAGGTGTTCGTCAAGAACCGCATCCTGGCGGGCTGGAGCGGGGAGAACGCCGGAACGTTCCGGCTTCGCGGACTCGGCAGCGAGTGGGCCTGCGGACCGACCGACCGGGCCCGCACACGCGAGCAGGAGAATGTCGTCTGGTTCCCCGAGTTGGAGTTGGACGATGGGGCGCGCGGCCGCCTGACGGACCTGTCCTTCGGCGACGGAACGCTTACGCTCAGTCTGAATCTGGACGAGGTCTATGAAGCCCGCGGCCGCTACTCGACGAGCAAGATGGGCAATGTGCGCGCCTTGGTCCGTCCCGGATGGGACATCAACAAGAAGGAGCGAACCGTGCCGCCCGCATCGGGCATCCATGGCATGCGGAGCCTGGCCTTCGACTTCACGGGCATCTCCGGTGCGCCGTGCCTGTTTGCCGTCGTGGACCGGATCGAGGGCGCGGAGGGAGCGCAGGGCATCTGGCTCTTCCAGCCGCCGGCCGATCCGCCGAAGACGAAGCGCGGCAAGGACGCTGAGCCGCTCCTCCAGGCCGACGAGCACGGTTTCCGGATTGCGCCCTTGGGTGCTGAGGCCACGATGGCCGGACGCTTCGTCTGCCCGGATCCCGTGGAAATCGATACGCGCGGGCGCACCTGGGAGTATGTCAAGACCTGGGGATCGAGCCGCGGGAAGACCGTGCGAAAGTCCATCAAGTGCATTTCCGTGCCGGGGTCCGACCACTTCTTTTTCGTTGGAACCGTCTCGGAAGGTCCGCATCCGGAGGTGGAGGTTTCGGGCAGTGGGCTCAACGCGGTTGTCACAGTCGGCGATCGAACGGTCCGGTTCGACGGGGAGCGGATTGTCCTTGGGAGGAAATAGCCATGGCCGCTTCATCCTTGTTCCGCCCTGTTTTCATCCTGTCCGCCTGGCTCTGCGCCACTGGCGCGCTGTATGCGCAGACGGAGGAGCCCATCCCGCCCGATCCGCTGTGGCCCATTGCGCTGCGACTGCCAGAGACAATGAAGGAGCACAAGCCGACCAAGGGGCCGCCCCGTGCCGATGTCCTGATCTGGATGCCGGAAGGCGCCAAGCGCATCCGGGCGATGATGCTGATCCCGGAGAATTCGGACTCGAAGCACTTCGGCGAATGCGATGCGCTTCGGAACGTCGCGAAGAAACACGAGATGGCGGTCGTCTACTTGCGCATCGGCTACGACACGGCAGGCGTGGAGGATATGAAGAACCCCGCGGACCCCGCGAAGATGCCCGCTCTTCTGGACTATCTGGCCCAGGCGACGGGCGTCAAGGAGTTCCGGTACGCCCCCTGGGTCACGTTCGGCAAGTCGTCCCGCGGGAGGTTCCCGTTCCGGATGGCCTGGTACCACCCCGAGCGCACCATCGCCAGCGTCTCCTACCATGGCGAGACGCCGACATGGCCTCTGCCCGCCGACGCGCCGAAGCCCGACCAGCCCCTGCTGCAGATTAACGTCAACGGCGAGACCGAGTGGGGCGGCACGTGGTACAACCATGTGCGCCCGGCGTTGCTCAACTACCGGGTCGGAAGCGCCTGGCTGTCGCACCAGGTGGTCGTGAAGTATGTGGGGCACGGAGACTACCCCGATGCGCATGGCAGCCCCGGCTGGGGCAAGGAGTTCCCCGGGCGGGTCACCTGCGTTCGCGTCTGGGACTACCTTGCGCGGTTCATCGACGCGGCTCTGGAATTGCGGCTTCCGCCCAAGGGCTATCCGACGAAACGGCCGCTGGAACTGAGGCGGGTCGACGAGTCGGCCGGCTTCCTCGTCGACCCCTACGCCGTCGAGACGTGCTTCGGCGTGCCGCGTCTGCCGCTGGAGCGTGGGGATGACGGCCTGTGGACGGCCCGGGCCGCGGACGAGCCGCCCGTGAGCGGCTATGTCGCGCTGAAGCCGGATCCCGATTTCAAAGCGCCCGAAGGGGCTCCCGTCATTTCCCTGGAACCGGGCCGGAGCCCGTCGGAATGGCTGATCACGGACACCCTGAAGTTCGCCATGAAGGCCGACCCCATGATCGACCTCGGTGACTTCGCGAACCTGCGGCCCGGGGCAGGGGACAGCATCACGGTCGACGGGGAGACGCTCACCTTCCAGCCCATCCAGCCGCGCTATACCACGCCCGAGGGCGGCATCTCGCTCAAGACGGGGTTGCGCCCGAACCCCAAGATTCCCATCACGCTCTTCGCCTTTACGGTGGTCGATGTGCCGGAGCACGCCACGTACAAGGTCGCCGCGGGCTACACCGCCGCCACGCGCCTCCAGTTCGTGCTGGGCGGCGTGCCCGTGAAGCACCGGCAGATTGTGGACCTGCAGCCCGGCCGCTATCCGCTGCTGTTCGTCCTGCGCATGGCGGCGGACTGGGGGCGCGTCGTCCCCTGCTTCCAGAACGCGGGCGAGGACGACATCCGCCTGGCGAAGGACCTGCAGGCCACGCTCGACGCGGCCGCCGCCACGCCGGCCCTGGACGGACCGCCCCGCATCATTCCGGCCGCGACGGCGGCGGAAGAGCAGCGCCGCACCATGTTCTGGATCCCGACCCGGGAACTGGCCGACGAGTGGCTCAAACTGCATACGCAGGCGCAGTGAGTGGAAGGTTGAAGGTTGAGTAGGTGCGGTTCGTCACCTTGAGCTCGAAAATCAGGCTCGTGCCCTAAGCGACAAGTATGCGTATTTTCGTAGGGCCAACAATTTTGGGCCCTACGGAGGATATTCTCAAATTAATATCCAAAAGTTTATGCAAAACATGAGTCCGTTCGACCGGACAAAGTTTTGCCGCGCCCTTCCTGCCGTGCCCTGTTTTCTCTCCCGTTCGAATGTGCTATCCTACGTGGACAATAGCCCGCATTGTATCCATTTGCCGTGAACGAGGACAATTTCAGTCTCCCGACGATTCGGGACGACGCGCACGCGCCGCCCCCGGGGAAGGCTGTGCCCCAAATGGACAGCATGGGGTCGCTCTTGACGATGCGGGAGCACGGCTCCCAGGACGCCGCCGCCGCGCTCGACGCCGCGGGCGACGTCGTCGCCGGCCGCTACGAACTGCAGGAGGTGCTCGGCAAGGGCGGGTTCGCCGTCGTCTGGAAGGCGCACGACCGCAAGCTGGACCGCCCGGTCGCCCTCAAGCGCCTCCGCATGGAGCGCCTGCGCGGGGCGGACGCCGAACGCACCGTCGCGCGCTTCTCGCAGGAGGCGACCGCCATCGCGCGCCTGGCCCACCGCAACATCGTGCAGGTGTACGACCACGACGACGACGGCCGCGGCCACTACATCGTGATGGAGTACGTCCCCGGCGGGACGCTCCGCGACTACCTCCGCGAGAAGGGCGGCGCGCTGGAGCCGGCCGAGGCCGCGCGCCTCGCGCGCGAGATCGCGAAGGGCCTCTCCTACGCCCACCGCAACGACATCATCCACCGCGACATCAAGCCCGCCAACATCCTCCTCGCCCGCGACGGCGACGAGGTCGTGCCGCGCATCGTGGACTTCGGCCTCGCCCGGATGGAGTCGGACTCGGGGCTCTCCATGAGCGGCTATGGGATGGGCACGCCCTACTATATGCCGCCGGAGCAACGCCACGACGCCAAGAACGTGGACCTCACGGCCGACCTCTACGCGCTCGGCAAGACGCTCTACGAGATGGTCTCCGGCGACATCCCGGATGTCGTTGATCCGGACAAGGTCCCGGAGGCGCTTCTTCCCGTCATCAACCGCTGCGTGAAGACGAAGCCGTCGGACCGGTTCCCCTCCGCGGACGAGTTCATCGAGGCGCTCGACGGCATCGGGTCGTTCTCGTCCCGTCGCCGGCGCGCCCGCGCCGGCTCGGCGAACGCCTGCCCGAACTGCGGGTTCGAGAACGCGCCGGGCGCCGAATTCTGCGGCGGGTGCGGCAGCGGCCTCTTCCGCGAATGCCCCGAGTGCTCGGCGAAGATATCGGTCCTTCAGAAGTTCTGCAGCCGCTGCGGCACCGACATCGAGACGTTCCTCCATCTGCGCGACTGCGCGGCCAAGGCCGCGCAGTACATCGCCGGGAAGCGCTGGGACCTGTTGCTGAACCTGACGGAGACGGAGTCCTTCCCGGACGGATCCCTCCGCGGACGGAAGGGCGCCGTCGAGCTGGCGAAGTATCGTGTGCACGCCGCGCAGGCGAAGGCGCGGCTCCAGGAGCGCGACGCCGCCAACGCCGAGGCGGAGAGGCTGGAGAAAGCGGGGAAATTGGACGGCGCCATCGCCGCCGTGGAAAGGAGCCTTGCCATCGATCCGCACCAGGAAGCTCTGGCGGGACGCAAGGCGGACCTCGCGAAAAAACGGGCGGAAGCCGCGGAGGCGGCGAAGGAAGAGACGCCCGCCGCGAAGCCGGCGACGGCGCCGAAAACCCGCAGGACATGGCGCTGGGTGGCCGCGCTGTTGGCCGCGGGGGCGGTGGCGTTGGGCGCGGTCCGGTTGCATTCGAACGCGGTCGAGCGCGAGCGTGTGCGGGCCGAGGCGGAGGCCGAGACCTTGGCGCAAGAGGCGGCGGAGAAGAAAGCCGCCGAGGAGCAGGCCGCGCGAGAGGTGGAAGAGAAGCGCGGTAGCGGTGGCACGAACGGCGAGAAGCGCACCTTCACGGTTGGTAACGTGTCGTTCAACATGGTCTATGTCGAGCCGGGGACGTTCCAGATGGGAAGCCCGGCCAATGAAGAGGGGCGGGACAACGATGAGACCCGGCATACCGTGACCCTGACGCAGGGGTACTGGATGGGCGAGACGGAGGTGACGCAGGCACTGTGGGAGAAGGTGATGGGAGAGAATCCGTCCAGGTTCCAAGGAACTCAGAATCCCGTGGAAAATGTTTCGTGGAATGACTGCCAGGCGTTCGTGAAGAAGTTAAACGAAAGCCAGAAGGGTTCCGGCGTGACGTTCCGC
>JAZUKQ010000241.1:0-2351 GCA_045643325.1 Kiritimatiellia bacterium
TCGATCGCGCCGTTCGCGCCAATCGAAAGCGAGCCGCAGGCGATGCGAATGCGATACGTCTCGTTCGCCTTAAGATCGCCGATCCAGTCCCACTGGGCGTTGTGATTGTCACCCATCGTGCGGGACTGCGGATGCGTGAGCACGCCGCTGTCGACCGTCATCGCGCCGGTGACGGCGAGGCAGGTGAAGTCGCCCTTGCCGGGGAAGACGGTGTCGAGGGTCACCGTGCCGGTGTAGCCGTTGCGCTGCGTCCAGGAGGCGACGGCGGCCGTGGCGGCGGCGTCCCATTCGCAGTTGGCGGCGGAGAAGTTGCCGTCGAAGAGGACGTTCTCGGAGGCGAGCGGCGCGTGGCCCTCGGACCAGTTGTCGGGATTGGAGGCGAGGCCGTCGGCCGTCGCGCACCAGGTGTTGTACCCGGCGGGGAAGGCGACGTTGGCGATGGTCATGTCGACCGTGGCGGGCGAGAAGCCGGTGTACGTGCCGGCTCCGGCGGAGACCACGACCTCGATGTCCTCGGCGATCGTGGCGTCGACGAGCGGCTTCACCGTCAGGGTGGCGCTCGTCTCTCCGGCGGGAATCGTCACGGCGAGCGGCGCTTCCCAGGTCGTGCCTTCCGCGCCTTTTCCCTCGACCTTCGCGGTAATCGTATAGGGGACGACCAGATTGAAGTCGTCGGCGCTGGCGCGGCTCACGGTGATTTCGCCGGCTTCGCACTGGTACTCGTCGGCGTCCTTGGCCTTCACGAGGGAGAGGCTGCCGTTGTAGATGATGCCGGCCTTGTTCGTGGCGGCGGCCACGTCGTTTTCCGCGTAGGAATAGAGCTGGTAGGTGGTGTCGGCGGAGAGGAGCGACAGGTCGATGGGCGCCGTGAAGGAGCCGTCCTCGGCGACAGCGCCGACGGAGAATTTCACGAACGCGCCGTTGGAATCCTCGGCGAGGGCGCCGGCATCGGTCGCGGCGGCCTTGGCGACGGTGTCGCCGACGGTGTAGCTGCCGTTCGCGCCGGAAAGCGTGGCGCAGTCAAGCTGCGGGGCCCCGGCGGGGGCGTCCACGAGCACGTCGTCGATGGCGGTGCCGACGCGGAGCTCGTCGGCGCGGAAGAAGCCGCCGTTGGAGCCGTAGGGACCGACCACGCCCATCGCGTTAGGGTAGACGGTGTCGGAGAGGACATCGACCTCGACCGAATCGGCGGAGCCGCCGATGTCCGCCCAAAGGACGGGCGACTGGTAGGCGGTGACGTCCTGAGCGCCGGCGCGGACGATTTCGGCGCCGTTCGCGCCCGCCCCGACGGAAATCTCGGCGTAGCAGATGTAGGTCGTGTCCATGGCGATGCCGTGGATCACTTCGTAGTTTCTCGAAGTGCCCGCGACATCCGTCAGCATGAGCGAGAGGTTGCAGCCGTTCGAGTCCTTCCAGATGCCGAAGCCGATGGCGGAGGGGGAGGACTTCTGGCGGAGGAGCGAATAGTCATTGCCGCTCGGGGCCTTCATGACGCCGAAGCCGTAGTAGCCGCCGGAGGCGTTGGCGGGGTCGGTCTTCACGTTGAGTTTTCCGGCCGCCTTGGAATCGATGCAGAGGAGCATGCGGACGTAGAGCTTGCCCGCCGAAACCTTCAGCACGTCCGTCGCGAGGGAGTGGTACATGGCGCGGAGGTCGGAGGAGTTGCCGCCGTTATTGGTGCCGATGGAGCCGCCGGTCGCGGAGAATCCGGCGTCCGTCAGCGACGTCGGGAGCGAGAGGCCGTAGTACGAGCCGTACACCTTGATCTGGCTGCCGCCCATGCCGTTCCATTTGGCGGTGGAGGTGCCGATGGCGGAGACATTGGCGCCAGGGTGGTTGTTGGCGGTGCCCTGGTTGCCGGCGGCGTCGCCAATGTCGTAGTCGGACTTGGCGAAACCTTCGTAGACGAGCGTTGTGGCGTGCGAGGTATGTGGGCTAATGGCGAGAAACGTAGCGGATAGGAGCGCTGGAACCGTGTATTTCATGGCAAGGACCTTAAGTGACTTGAAGGGTTAGAAAATAGTTTACCTTGTTTTGGCGGATGCGGTCAAGAGGGATAAGAAATTGGATATTCGCCACTATTTTAGCGTGATGCATCGCGAAAGCTCGAAAACAGGGCATTTCCGCCATTGATCAAATGGAATGTGGCATTTTTTGTTCGGATTCCGCAGGCTACGGGGAGTTTATGCCAACACTGCGGAAGACCCCCACCGGCGCTGCGCGCCACCTCCCTCGAAGGGAGGCGCCTGCGGCGGGCTGAGGCCTGCGGGAGGCTACACCCTCCGGCGCTGCGCGCCACCTCCCTCAAGGGAGGCGCCTGCGGCGGGCTGAGGCGGCGGGGGGGCGCGGGG
>JAZUKQ010000242.1:0-31011 GCA_045643325.1 Kiritimatiellia bacterium
GCGGGGGCGGGGGCGGGGGCGGGGGTGAGTGTGGGTGTGGAAGTGGAAAGTGGAATGTAAAAGTAGGAAGCGAGTAAGGTAGGAAGGTTGGAAATAGGACGAACAGCCGCGGATGGCTCCAGAAATTCACGCGGGACAGGCGCCCCTCCCTCCTTTTTGTGCAAACCCTCCGTTCCGTGGTATACTTTCCGCCCTGTTCATCCGTTTTTTGGGGGCGCTCCGTCCCCGTGTTCCGTCTGTCATTTTCCGCTCTCCATGCGCTGGATTCTCTATAACGTCCTTTTCACCATCGGCTACCTGGCGATGCTCCCCTCTTTCTATCGCCGGATGAAGAAACGCGGGGGCTACCGCGCCCACTTCAACGACCGCTTCGGGAAATACGACGCCGCGACACTCGCCGCCCTCCGCGAACGGAAACGCCTCTGGATCCACGCCGTCTCCGTCGGCGAGGCCTACGTCGCGGGCCGCATCCTCGACGCCGTCCGCGCGCGGGATCCGTCCGTCTCCATCGTCCTCTCGACCACCTCCTCCACCGGCTATAAAGTCTGTCAGGGGCTCGTCCGCGAGGGCGACGTCCTCATCTATTTCCCCATCGACTTCCCGTGGTGCGTCCGCCGCGCGCTCGACGCCGTCGCCCCCTCCTCCGTCGTCCTCACCGAATCCGAACTCTGGCCCAACTTCCTCCGTCAGTGCCACAAACGCGGCATTCCCGTCACCCTGATGAACGGCCGCGTCTCCGACCGCTCGTTCCCCCGCTACAAGGCGCTCCGCTTCTTCTTCGGCCCCGTTCTCCAAACCTTCCGGGAAATCCAGGTCCAGTTCGACACCGACCGCGACCGTATGATCGCCATGGGAGCCCCGGCGGACCGGATCCGTGTCGTCGGCACGGTCAAATTCGACATCGCGAAGCCCGACGCCGCGAAAGTCGCCTCCATCCGCAAGGACCTCGACGCGCTGTGGGGCGTCCCCGGGCCCTCCACCGAATCCCGGCCCACGATTCTTCTCGGCGCGTCGACCTGGCCCGGCGAGGAAAAACTCCTCCTCGACCTGACCCGGGAGCTTCTCCCCCGGATTCCGAGCCTCCGCCTCCTCCTGATTCCCCGCCACCAGGAGCGCGGCGACGAGGTCGAGGCCCTGGTCCGTTCCGCCGGGTTTCCCTGTTTCCGGCGCTCGCGCGACCGAGTCGGAGACGTTCCCCCCGAAGGTCCGCGTTCCGGGGCCCAGCTTCCCCCGGTCCTTCTGGCCGACACGACCGGCGAACTTTTCGCGTTCCATACGGTCGCGGACGTCACGTTCGTCGGGAAGACGCTTCCGCCCTCGTCCGGGGCGCAGAACATGATCGAACCCTGCGCCCTCGGAAAACCCGTCGTCGTGGGACCCAACACCGAGAATTTCGCGGGGCCGATGTCCATTCTTCTCGCCGGCCGCGCCATCCTCCAGGCGCCCGACGCCGACGGGGTCCGCGCGGACCTCTCGTCGCTTCTGCTCGACCCGAAGGCCCGCGCCGCGCTCGGACGCGTCGCCGCCGAGACCGTCGCCTCCGCCTCGGGCGCCCTGCCCCGCGGCGTCGCCACGCTTCCTCTCTGACGACGGTTCTCCGGCGTCCCCGCCAGACCGCGCGCTACGCCGTTCCCGCGAGCGACCGTCCCACGTCCGGGACCGCCGCGAGAAGCGTCCGTGTGTATTCGTCTTTGGGCGAGGTGAAAATTTCCGCCGTCTTTCCCCGCTCCACAATCTCTCCGGCGTGCATGACGACCACTTCCGGACAGAGCGCCCGGACCACCGAGAGGTCGTGCGCGATGAAAAGGAACGCCGTCCCGAGCTCCCGGCGCAGCCGGTCCAGCAGATGGATGACGTTCGCCTGGACGGAGACGTCGAGCGCGGAGACCGGCTCGTCCGTCACAAGCAGACGCGGCCGCACGGCCAGCGCCCGGGCTATGGCGACCCGCTGCCGCTGTCCGCCGCTCACCTCGTGCGGATAGTGTCCGGCCAGATTCGCGGGAAGCTCCACAAGATCCAACAGTTCCAGCGCCCGAGCCCCCGGATTCCGCTCGCCGGCGAACCGGGCCGCCTCGCGGAGCGCCGCCCCGAGCGTCATCCGCGGATTCAGCGATCCAAGCGTGTCCTGAAACACCATCTGGACCGCCCCGCGGTACGCCTTCCAGTCCGCCTTTCCGAAGGACGCGAGGGGGCGGCCCTCGAACCGGATCTCCCCGCCGGAGAGCGGCTCGATGCCGAGAATCGCTTTGGCGAGCGTCGATTTGCCGCACCCGCTCTCCCCGACCACGCCGAGGCTTTCCCCCGCGTCCACGGCGAGCGAGACGCCGCGCACCGCGCGGACACCGCCCACGTATGTGACGGACACGTTGTCCACCTCCAGCAGTTTTCCGGTCTTCGTTTCCTCGCGCATCGTCTTCCGCTCCTTTTCCGCCAGTATACCATAAATCGGTCCTTCCCCCGTTCCGAATTGTGCTATACTTTCCGCTGGTTCTTCCTTCCGTTCAGCCCGTTCTCCTCTTTATACGCCATTCATGGACACTCCCGCCTCCGCCCCCGCTCCGCAACCCGGAATCGAACGCGAACTCGGCCCTCAGCCGATCGCGGACATTCTTGAGGCCCGCGGGCTCAAACACCACGACCTCGTCGTCGCCTCCCAAGGGCGCTGCAATCATAAAATGGTCGCGCGCGCCTGCAAGGGCCGCCGCCTCACGCCCAATACGAAAGCCATCGTCCAGGCCGCCCTCGAGTCCGCCACGGGGGAGAGTTTCCCTCTGGAGACCCTTTTCAACTATAAATAAACCCCACCAGCCACGATTCCCGATTTTTCCGATGAAACGCCTCTTCCTCCTTCTTTCCGCCCTTCTCGCCGCCTCCGCCCCCGTTCTCGCCGAAGACACGGAGGCCCCCGCCCCCGCCGCGGAGAAACCCGACTCGCTCCATATTCTCATGATCGGGAACAGTTTCTCGGTCTGCGTGGGAAAGCACCTCCCGAATCTGGTCGCGTCCTGCCCGGGCCTCTCGCTCGACCTTGTCTCCGCCTATATCGGTGGATGCTCCTTCGAGCGGCATTGGAACAACATCCTCGCGACGAACGACACCCCCACCAAGAAACAATATAAAGTCGCCGAATGGATTGTCCAGGACGGCGTCGTCACGGCGAAGGACAAGGTGGACGGCTCCATCAACGACCTCATCCGCCGCGAACCGTGGGACATCATCACCATCCAACAGGCCAGCCCCGCCAGCTGGGACTACGCGACCTATCAGCCGTTCGCGGAAAAACTCATCGCCTTCATCAAGGACAACTGCCCCGGCGCCCGCGTCCACATCCAGCAGACCTGGGCCTACCGCGCCGACGACTCCCGGATCCTTCCCGGAGGCGCCTGGGGCTTCGACCAAGCCGGGATGCACGAGCGCGTGACCGCGGCCTACGCCTCTCTGGAGAAGGCGACCGGTTTCCCCGTCATCCCGACCGGCCGCGCCGTCAACCTCTTCCGCCAGCGCGTGGAGAAACCCTTCGTCCCCCTCACCAAGGAACAGAAGGAGGCCCTGAAACCCGAGGACAAGCTTCCCGACCAGTCCGGCGACGTCGTCGGAAGCTTCCGCTGGAACACGGACAAGGAGACCGGCGCGAAGACGTTCGGCGCCGACACCATCCACCTCAACGGTCGCGGCGAGTACCTTCAGGCCTGCACTTGGTTCTGCGCCCTCTACAAGCGTCCGATCGCCGACGCGCCCTACGTCCCCGAGAAGATTGTCGGGGAGTCCGCCGCCCTTCTCCGCTCCTGCGCCGACGACGCGGTCGCTCAGGGCCTGACCCTCCAATCCGCCCCCTGAGCCCCATGAATCCCTTCAAAGCCTACGACATCCGCGGCGTCTACAACCGCGACATCACCCCCGAGCTCGCCTACCGCATCGGCCGCGTCGCCCCCGGCGTCTTCCACGCCGCGTCGGTCCTCGTCGGCCGCGATCCGCGCGTCTCCTCGCCCGCCCTCCGCGACGCGCTCTGCCGCGGCATCACCGATTCCGGGGCGGACGTCGTCGATCTCGGAATCTGCACGACGCCGACGACCTACTATTTCACCGGCGAGAACGGATTCGACTGCGGCATCATGATCACCGCGTCCCACAACCCGAAAGAGCATAACGGGCTCAAATTCTCCAAGACAGGAGCCCTCCCCGCCGGCTACGAATCCGGCCTCTCCGAGGTCGAGGCCGCCACGAAGAAGCCCCTGCCCCCGCCCGCCGCGAAACCCGGCTCGGTCCGCACGTTCGACTATCTCGAGACGTTGCTCGCCTACTACCGCTCGAAGCTCCCGGACCTTTCCGGTCTCCGCTTCGCCGTCGATACGTCCAACGGCTCGTCCGGCCTCCTCGCGCGTCGCCTCTTCGGCGACCGCGCCGTCTATCTCAACGAGCCGCTCGACGGCACGTTTCCGAACCACTCCCCGAACCCCCTCGAGCCCGCCGCCTCCCGGCAGCTCTCCGAGGCGGTCGTCTCGGGCGGGCTCGACGGCGGCGTCATTTTCGACGGAGACGCCGACCGCTGCATGTTCGTCGACGAGCGCGGCGCCTTCATCCGGCCCGACCTCGTCACGGCCGTCCTCGCCCGGACAATGCTCGCCCGCTATCCCGCCTCGAACATCCTCTGCGACATCCGGACCTCCCGTTCCACCACGGAGGAGATTTCGCGCCTCGGAGGCGTTCCCCATCTCTGGAAGGTCGGCCACGCCTTCGCCAAACTCCGTCTCCGCGAACTCGACGCGCCCGTCGGCGGGGAGCTCGCCGGCCACTACTACTACCGCGAGTTCCACCACTGCGACTCGGCCGTCCTCACGGCCATGACCGTCCTCGGCGTCGTCGCGGAGGCCAAACGCGCCGGAAAGACGTTCGCCTCGATTATCGCCTCCTTCGACCGCTACGCCAACACCGGAGAGTGCAACTACACCGTGCCCGACAAGGCCGGCGCGCTCCGGGCGGTCCACGACTGGGCCGCGGCGCGCGCTCCGGACACCGTGTTCGACTTCGACGGCTACCGCTTCGAGTGGGCCGACCGCTGGTTCAACATCCGTCCGTCCAACACCGAGCCCTATCTCCGCCTCATCGCCGAGGCTCGGGACGCGGACTCCCTCGCCGCCCTCAAAGCGGAACTCGAGGAGGTGCTCTCCCCGTTCATCGAAAAACAGGAAGAGACGGCAAAATGAAAATCCGGGAGTTCATGTCGCGCCTGTATGAGGCGACCGATTCCGTCGCCGGGCACTACGCGCAGACGTGCGACACGCTCAAGGCGGGCGACCCGGACCGGGAACTCGGCAACGTCGCGACGGCGATGTTCGGAACGCCCGACGTCCTCCGCGCCGCCGCGGCGTGGGGCGCGAGCCTTCTCATCGTCCACGAGCCGCTGTACTACAACCACTGGGACAGCGCCGAGTTCTTCGACGCGCAGACCGGCTTCAAACGCGACATCATGGAACGGAAGCGGAGACTCGTCGAGGAGACCGGTCTCGTCGTCTACCGCTACCATGACCATCCGCACCACAAGGCGGAAGACATGATCGCCGAGGGCGAGGTCAGGACCTTCGGCCTCCGGGGGCGCTGGGCGAACGAGGAGAAATTCGGGCGGAGCTCGTTCGTCCTGGAGACCCCGATGCCCGTACGCGAGGTCGCGCGGACGCTCGAGCGGAATCTCGGAATCGCGCATGTCCGCATCTGCGGCGACGCGGACTTCGAGTGCCGGACGCTCGGTCTCTGCTTCGGCGCGCCCGGCGAGCTCTGCGAGGAGGTCGGAAAATTCGACGTATGCCTCACCGGGGAAATCTGCGACTGGTCGTTCGGCGAGTTTCTCCACGACTGCGCCCAGCTCGGTCTGAAGAAGGCCGTGCTCGTGATGGGACATGTCTGCTCGGAACGGGAGGGGATGCGCGTGCTCGGCGACTTCATCCGGAAAAACTTCCCGGAGGTCGAGACGAAGTATTTCGAGTCCGGCGACACCTACCAATACGGCGATTGACCGGTATCACGGCGACGACGCCCTTCCGGGCCGATTCCGCCGTTTCCCGGGCGTCCGCGCCCCCGCGGATGCCCGTTCTGTTTTCTCGGGGCGCCGGCTGTCCCCGGGACCTCCCGGCGTGCCGCGGGACGACCTCCACGTTCCCCGAAGATCCGTGTTCTCCATAAAATGAAACTACGGTGCGGAAAGTTTTCCGGAACATTTTTCCGCGCGGGGCGACGGCCGTCAGGCAGGCGCCCAAACGGTGGTTTGGTTCCGGATCGGGACGTCCTTTGCCGGGCCCCCTCGGCGATGCCCGGCAGGGGACGGAGGAAGGGAACGAGGAGGATGCGGCGGCAGGGCGGCCTCCTTTTTCATAGCGCGGGACCCGATTCTTTGATAGACTTCCGCTTGTGCCGTTGGGCCCGTATCCCTCGGCGTTTTTCGCACATCCGAACATCCACCCCTACGAAAGGCCCCGGAGCCCGCCATGTTTCATTTCGGCATCATCGACTGGTTGATCGTCATCGTCCCCATCGTGTTCATCTGCTATCTCGCCGTCCATTCCAGACTCTTCGTCAAGGACGCGGTGGACTACCTCGCCGCTGGCCGTGTGGCCAACCGGTACGTACTCAGCGCGGGCGATCTCTCCTCCGGACTCGCCGTGTTCACGCTGGTCGCCCTCGTCGAGGAACGGTATGTCTCCGGAACGGCCGTCGGCTTCTGGGGAACGCTCGGCGCGCCGCTCGGCATCATCATGTCGCTCTACGGATTCGTCGCCTACCGATGGCGCGAGGTGAAATGTCTCTCGAAGGGCCAGTTCCTCGAGTTGCGCTACGGAAGCCGCGCCTTCCGCGTCGCCACGTCCGTCGTCTCGACCATGTCGGAGATGATGATCAACGCGCTCTACCCCGCCATTACCGCGAACTTCCTCATCTACTACTTCGGGATTCCCCACCATTTCATGCTCTTCGGCTACTCGATCCCGACCTTCTCCGTCATCGTGACAGGCTGTCTCGCGCTCGCCGTGCTCATGATCTGGCCCGCCGGCCGCGTCTCGCTCCTCATCACCGACGCCATCCAGGGCGTCTTCTCCTACCCGATTTTCGCAGCCATCTCCATCTTCGTCCTCTTCAAACTCGACTTCGACCAGGACATCGCCGTCACCCTCGGCGACCGCGTCGCGGGCCAGAGCTTCCTCAACCCGTACGACGTCCAACAGTTCCGAGACTTCAACCTCTTCGCCGTCATCGTCAATCTCGTGAACGGCGTTCTCAACCGAGGCTCCTGGTACGGCAACGACACCTCGAACTCCGCCAAGACCCCGCATGAGCAGAAGATGGCCGGTCTGCTCGGCTCGTTCCGGAACGGCTTCGCCTGGACGATGATGACGCTCCTCGCCATCCTCGTCTACTGCTTCATGAACGGCTCGACCTTCAATTCCAAGGGCGGCCGCAACCCGTTCCCGTTCACGAGCGACGAACTCCGCCTCGAGTTCTCCGAGCAGATTCTCGGCGAGGTCGTCCCCGACACCCTTTCTCCCTCCGCGGCGGAGGATCTCGGCGTCGACGACGAACCCGGTTCCGGCGTCATCCTGCGCAAGAAGGTCATGGCCGCCCTCCGCGAGATTCCCCCGATGGAGCACACCCCCGGCGTCGACGCCCCCTTCTCGCAGACGGAGCACCCCGACGTCCGCTACTGGGACAAGGCCAAAGAAGTCTTCGGTGACTCGCCGCAGGGCCGCCTCTATGCCCAGCGCTACAAGTCCGTCTACAGCCAGATGCGCTCCCCCGCCGTCTTCTCGCGTGTCTTCCCCGTCGGCCTCACCGGCGCGTTCATCCTCCTTATGATCATGCTCATGGTCTCGACGGACGACAGCCGCATCTTCAACGCCGTCGGCTGCATCATCCAGGACATCGTCCTCCCGTTCTCCAAGGGCGAGGTCACGCCGAAACGCCATATCCGGTGGCTCCACATCGGCACCATCGGCGTCACGATCTTCTTCTTCATCGTCGGCGTCTTTTTCTCGCAGATCGACTACGTCCAGATGGTCAACATGATTCTCATGTCCATCTGGCTCGGCGGCGCCGGCCCGATTATCCTCGGCGGCCTCTACACGCGTTTCGGTAACATCCACGGCGCATGGGGCTCGCTCATCTTCGGCTCGGGCATCTCGACGACCTGCTGCATCCTCCAGCAGACCTGGACCAAGTCCGTCTGCCCCTGGATCGAGAGCCACCCGGGCTGGTACGAGAAGTGCGACCACTTCCTCCGCGCGGTCTCCGCCCCCCTCAACCCGCTCGTCCGATGGGAGATGCGGACGGACAAGTTCCCGATCAACTCCTACGAGATTCTCGCCCTTTCGATGCTCGCCGCCTGCACGGCCTACGTCGTGGGAAGCTATCTCCACTACAAGCCCTTCGACCTCGACAAGTTCCTGCACCGCGGCAAGTACGCGCCGCCCGAGAAAATCGCCGAGATCGCCGCCGCCAAGGCCGCCCGCGCGCAGAAGAGCCCCCTGCGCCGCTTCCTCGACGCCATGGTCAGCATCACGCCCGAATACACACGCGGCGACCGCGTCCTCGCCTGGGCGATGTTCTGCTACAGTTTCGTCTGGAGTTTCGTCCTTTGGTGGCTCGTCCCCGTCATCTGGAACAATATCCACGCGTGGAGTCCCAAGGCCTGGATCCAGTACTTCTACATCAGCAACTTCCCGATCGCCATCACCATCGGCTCGATTTCGACCATATGGTTCGGCATCGGCTGCTCATGGGGCATCGTCCAACTTTTCAAGGACCTCAAGAAGCGCAAGGAGTCCGACACCTCCGCCGACTATGACTACGGCCGCGTGACGAAGGAGATGAAGCAGTAGTCCCTCCCCCTATGCGCGTCCCGGGACGCGCGGGAGGCCGCCCGGTCTCCCCGCCCCGAAACAGGAGACGCCCGCGGACCGAAACCCGCGGGCGTCTCTTTTCGGCTCTTCACGAAATGTAGGTACCCCATCCCGCATGGGTTGCGGGGTGCGGGCGATACGGCGGCGTTCTCGCTGATTCGGCGACCTTCTGGAATCCCATCGGCGCCGTCACCGGAAGCGACTTTTCCAAGTACGGGCTGTTCAATCTCATCCAGGCGGTACCGATGTCGGACCCCGCGACGCTGATCCTCCTGCGCTAGCCTTGTAATGCCTAGATTTTGATATTTACCCACTTTCCGGCGCGGAAGCGGAGCATGCCGAAGAGGTAGCGGGAGATCTGGTCGGCGAGGACGCCGAGCCAGATGCCGACCATGCCCAGGCCGAGCGGGTAGCAGAACACGTAGCCGAAGACGGAGCGCACGACCGTGACGCTGACCATGGACGCGAAGGCCGTATACGCAGTGTCTCCCGCGCCGCGCAGGCTGCCCATGTACACGACCTGGCCGATCTGGAACATGGTGATGAACATGATGACGCGCATGATGTCCACGCCGATGGCGACAATCTGCGGGTCGTCGAAGAACAGGCGGTACAGCATCCCGCCGCCGAGGAAGTAGAACACCATGAGGACCGCCGAAATCGCCCCGCCGATGATCCGGCAGGCGCGTCCGTACCGCTTCGCGAGGTCGGGCGACTCCTGGCCGAGGCTTCGCCCGATGAGCGCCACGGCGGCGGCCTGCAGTCCGTCGCCGAACGAGAAACTGAGGCCGAGGATGTTCATGCCCACCTGGTGCGCCGCCATGCCCGCCGTGCCCTGCTTGGCGGCCATGATGGCCGTGGCGAAGAAGCCGACGCGCATCAGCATCTGCTCCACCACTACGCTGTAGCCAAGGCGCACGATGCCCGCGAGGACCTTTCCGGTGGCGCGGATCCGCTCCTTCAGCGCGTAGGGCAGGCTGAGGAAGCCGTCCGGCTTCAAGATGGAGGCGAAGCTCATCCAGCAGGCGACCACGGTGCCCAGCACCGTCGCGAGTGCCGCGCCCTCGATGCCCATCGCCGGGAAGCCGAAGCGGCCGTTGATGAGCAGGTAGTTGAACACGATGTTCAGGAGGTTGGACACGGTGTTCGTCCGCATGGCGATGCGCGTGTTGCCGGCGCCGCGCTGCGCGGCGTTGATGACCATGGAGAACGCGCTGAAGACAACGCCGCCCATGACGATGCGATAGTACGCCACGGCGCCGGCGTGGCTGTCGGTCTCCGAACCGCTCCACCGGAGGATGGGGTCGGACAGCAGCACGCTTGCCAGACTCACGAATACGACGAGCGCCGCGGAGAGGAGGAGGGCCGTCACCAGCACGCGGTTCGCGCTGGCGCGGTCTTCCTCGCCCTTGCGCCGCGCGACGAGCGCCGCGGTGGCGACGTTGACGGCGAAAAAGAGAGAGAGGAAGAGGAACTTCGGCTGGGCGGTCAGGCCGACCGCCGCGACGGCGCTCGCGCCGAGGGAGCTGACCATCAGCGAGTCCACGAGTCCGGTGAACGCGCCGAAAAACGACTCGATAATCGATGGCCACGCCATGTCGATTGCCGTTTTGTAGAGCGTTTTCCTGTCCATATCGGTTATCCCTTTGCGCGGAAATTATAGCACCAGAATGGGAATGGGGGGAAAGTGTTGCAGGATATGCCAATCTTCCTGTCGGTATGCCATGCGACGCGCATCTCAAAGGAGATACCACAAATCGGACGCGTCGCACGGATGTCGGCTCGGAAAGGCGTCTTGCGACGGGCGGGTCCGGGCTTGGCCTTGTCGCCCGGTGCGGTTGCGCCTCTGCGCGCGACCAGTCCAAGAACGGCGAAAGGGGATGCGAAGAACAGGATGCACGCGCCGCGTTCCGCAGAACTGTTCCAGACCACGCGAACGGAATCGGGCGGCGAACACGGAAGGTGCCGGGGCGCGCCGCACTACTCCGCGGTCGCGGAATCAAGTCCCGACAACTTCAGCGCACAGAGCCGGGACACGGTCCGGGCCTTGACGGTCATGAACATCCAGTCGCAGGATTTTGTCGTCCCGCCGTCCGACACCAGAAACACGGTCCATGACCCGTCGGCAAGGCGCGGTCCAAGGCAGATGCCCTCGTAGACAATCACGTTGTAGTCCAACGTGCCGAGCGGTTCTTTTCCCTTTGCCCCCTTTCTTTCGACATGGTAGCATTTCCCCGCTCCGAAATATGCGAATCCAATCCATTTCAATGAAGACCGAAGGAATGAACCCCATTACCCCCAACGATACGGGCATCCGGGCCGGGAGCGACAGCCGCTCCATCCAGAACGCCGTCCGGACCGCCCAGACGACCGCGTCGCGGACCGTCCGCATTCCTCGTATGAACGAACGGACCGGGGAACCCGTCTGGATCATCGACGAGACGATTCTCCTCCCCTCCGACATCACCCTCCTTCTGGACGACTGCCATCTGCGCTTCGCGGACGGCGTATTCTGCAACATGTTCCGCAACGAGAACATGTACACTCCGACCGGTTTTACGCCGGAAGGCGAGCAACACGGCATCCGCATCGTCGGACGCGGCAACGCCCTGCTGGACGGAGGCGTCCACAACGGCCTGACCGAGGCCACCTCCTTGAAAAACGGGCTGCCGCACGTCCGCAACAACCATTTCATCCTGCTGCACAACGTGCGGTCCTACAGTCTGGAAAACTTTACCTGCCGCGACCAGCGCTACTGGGCGGTCAGCCAGCTCTTCTGCCGGGACGGACACATCTCGGACCTCCGCTTTGACATCTCCCATCATGTACGCAACCAGGACGGCATCAATCTGCGCATCGGATGCTCCGGCATCGTCATCGAGCGCATCTCGGGCCTTACGGGCGACGACGTGGTCGCGCTGACGGCCCTGCCGCGCTATGACGACGGCGAACTCTTCGTGCAGGGGCGCGACATGGACATCCACGATGTCGCCATCCGCGATGTCCGGGCCAACACCCGTTGCACGCTGGTCGCGCTGCGCTGCTGCGACGGGGCCAGCCTCTACCGCATCGCCATCGAGAACGTCCGCGATGTCGGCGCCCCGTGGGTCCCGTGGGGTGTCGTGCGGCTTGGCGAGAACAACTACTTCGTACAGGAACCCGGCACGATGCGGGACATCGTCGTCCGGGACGTCTGTTCCCGGCATCGCGGCACGGTGTTTCTCGCGACCACCCTGACCGACAGTCTCTTATCCGACATCCACGCGGAGGGCGACGCCATGAGCTGCGTCTCCACCTACTATCCCGACGCGGGCTACGACGAGGAGACGAAATGCCGCCTCGCCGGCGGGGTGTCGCTTCGGAACGTCCGTATGGAGAACCTGTCCTACGACGCCCACGCGCCGGAGAAGGACGAAGGCTACATGAGCAATCCGGACCTTCCCTGCATCGGCTGCGCGCTGGATTTCCGCTGTATGCGCCCCGGAACGGATAGTCTGGAAAACGTCACCGTCCGGAACGTTTCCACCAACGGCGCGGACAAGCTTCTTCTCCATCCGGCGTTTCGGCCTGCCGCTTTCGGGGTCTGATTCACCGGGCGCGGCACGTCGCCCCTGCGGTCTAACGGCGGAAAACGTGGACCGGGAACGGGAAAATGTGCTATCTTCCTGCCGTTTCACATTCCGTTTCTTTCCCGCATGAAAAGCGTTCCCTGGAATCCGTGGCACGGCTGCCATAAATACAGCGAAGGATGCCTTCACTGCTACGTCCACTATCTGGACGGTCTCCGGGATCGCGACGCGGACATCGTCACGCGGAACAAGGGCGATTTCGACGCGCCGGTCAAAACGCGCCGGGACGGCTCCTGGAAAATCGGGCCGGGGGCGGAGGTCTTCACCTGTTTCACGTCCGACTTCCTCCTCGAGGAGGCCGACGCGTGGCGGCCGGAGGCATGGCGCATCATCCGCGCGCGGCCAGACCTCCGGTTTGTGATTCCGACCAAGCGGATTGTCCGGCTCGCGGAATGCCTTCCGGAGGACTGGGGCGGGGGCTACGACCACGTCTCGTTCGCCGTCACGATGGAGAGCCAGCGGCAGGCGGACCTCCGTTTCCCCGTCCTGCGCGCGGCCCCGATCCGGCACAAACTCGTCTTTCTCGCTCCGCTTCTCGAGTACATCGACCTCAAGCCCTATCTCCCGGGCAGCGGAATCGAACAGGTGAGCGTCGGCGGGGAATCCTACGAGGGGGCGCGGCTGTGCGACTTCGAATGGATCCGGCGGATCAAGGACGACTGCGACGCCTGCGGCGTCCCCTTCCACCTTCACCAGACCGGCTCCCTCTTCCGCTACAACGGCCGGATCTACCGGATTCCGCACCGCAGGGAATACGAGCAGGCGAAAAAAGCGGAGGATATGCTGCGGGGAAGGTAGGAATCCCCGCGCGGACAAAAAAAGGGCGCCCGTTTCCGGACGCCCTTTTCGTTCGGCTTTGACGGGGACTGACCCCGCGCCAAACCGGCCTAGACCTCCTCGTCGTCGGCGGGGGCGGGCGCGGTGTCGGCGTCGGAGGCCTCGAACTCGTCGGCGCGGTCGTCGATGAGTTCCTCGGGGGGCAGCTCGAAGGGCTTGCCGCCGAGCGTGACGGCGAGGCCGCGCTTGGCCTGCTCCTCGGAGAAGTTCGTCGGCCGGGACACCATCTCGCCGCTCATCTTGAGGTCGAGGTTGCGGTAGAGCGGGAAGCCCGTGCCGCCGGGGATGAGGTGGCCGAGGATGACGTTCTCCTTGAAGCCGCGGAGCGGATCAACACGGCCCATCGTCGCGGCGTCGGTGAGGACGCGCGTCGTATCCTGGAAGGACGCGGCCGAGATGAAGGAGTCGGTCTCGAGAGACGCCTTGGTGATGCCGAGCAGGGCCGCGGCGGCCTCGGCGGGGCGCTTGCCCTCCTCGATGGCCTTGCGGTTGACGGCGACGCGGCGCTGGTGGGAGACCTGCTCGCCGTAGAGGAACTCGGTGTCGCCGGGGTTCGTGATCTTGACCTTGCGGAGCATCTGGCGGACGATGATCTCGATGTGCTTGTCGTTGATCTCGACGCCCTGGAGACGGTAGACGCTCTGGACCTCGTCGACAAGGTAGCGCTGGAGCTCCTGCGGACCGCAGACATCCAGAATCTCCTGAGGCGCGATGGAGCCCTCGGTGAGCTTGTCGCCCTTCTTGACGCGATCGTCCTTGAAGACGGTGACGTGCTTGCCCATCGGGATGAGGTGGGACTCCTCGGCTCCGGTGAGCTCGTCGCGGATGATGAGGTTGCGCTTGTTGTGCTCGTTCGGGCCGAAATCGACGACGCCGTCGATCTTGGCGATTTCGGCGGGATCCTTCGGGGGACGGGCCCCGAAAAGCTCGGCGACGCGCGGCAGACCGCCCGTGATATCGGACGTCTTGGACTCCTTGACGGGGGTCTTGGCGAGGATGTCGCCCGCGACCACCGCCTTGCCTTCCTCGACGACGACGACAGCGCCGGTGGGGATGGAGTAGTAGCCCATCACGCGCTCCTCGGCGCCGTTCTTCTCGACCAAGGCGATCTGCGGATGGAGGTTCTCCTTCGTCTCGAGGATGGTGATCTGGGTGAGGCCCGTGGCACGGTCGAGCGAACGCTCGAAGGTGACGCCGTCGACGAAGTCGTGGAAGACCGCCGTACCGGCCTGACCGGCGACGACCGGCGTGGAGTACGGATCCCAGGAGCAGACCACGTCGTCCTTCTTGACGGCCGCGCCGTCGGGGAAGTGGATGATGGCGCCGAGACGCGGAGCGAACTCCTCCTCGCGCCCGTCCTTGTCGACGATGGAGACGGTGCCGTTCTTGTTAAGGACGACCCACTTGCCGTCCTTGTTCTGGACGACGCGGAGGTCGGAGCCGTAGCGGACGGTGCCGCCGTTCTTGGAACGGAACTCCGGCGTGAGAACGGTCTTGGAGGCCGTGCCGCCGATGTGGAACGTACGCATCGTGAGCTGCGTGCCGGGCTCGCCGATGGACTGCGCGGCGATGATGCCGACAGCGGTTCCGATATCGACGGAGCGGCCGGTCGCGAGGTCGCGGCCGTAGCACTTGGCGCACATGCCGTGCTTGGACTCGCAGGTGAGGCCGGAGCGGATCCAGACGCTCTTGATGTCGTACTTCGAGAGCTCCTCGCAGACCTCCTCGTCGATTTCCTGGTTGGCCGCGACGATGAGCTTCTCGGTGCCCGGAATGTAGATGTCGTAGAGCGAGGTGCGGCCGAGGACGCGCTGGCGGAGGGAGACCGTCTCCTTGCCGCCCTCGACGACCGGGGAGACCTCGATGCCGTTGATGGTGTTGCAGTCCTGCTCCGTGATGATGACGTCCTGGGAGACATCGACGAGCTTACGGGTGAGGTAGCCGGCGTCGGCGGTCTTGAGCGCGGTGTCGGAGAGGCCTTTGCGGGCGCCGTGGGACGAGATGAAGTACTCGAGCACGGAGAGGCCCTCGCGGAAGTTCGAGCGGATCGGCGTCTCGATGATCTTGCCGGTCGGGTCGGCCATGAGGCCGCGCATGCCGGCGAGCTGGCGGACCTGCTGGCGGGAGCCTCGGGCCTTGGAGTCGACCATCATGTAGACGGGATTGATCTCCTTGGAGGGCTTGCCGTCGATGATGTTCTTCTCGATGGCCGTGTACATCACGTCGGCGACCTTGTCGGAGGCGACGGTCCAGACGTCGGTGACCTTGTTGTAGCGCTCGGAGTCGGTGATGACGCCGTCGTTATACTGCTTTTCGACGATATCCACCTCGCGGAGGGCGCCGTTGACGATCTCGCCCTTCTCGGGCGGGACGATCATGTCGACGAGACCGATGGAGACGCCGGCGAGCGTGGCGTTGGCGTAGCCGAGGGCCTTGACGGCGTCGAGCGTCTCGACCGCCTTCGCGTGGCCGGAGACATGGTTGCACTGCCAGATCATGTCGCCGAGATAGGACTTGTCGACCGAGCGGTTGACAAAGCCGAGCTCGCGCGGCCAGACCTCGTTGAAGAAGACGCGGCCGACGGTGGTCTCGATGACCTTGAGCTTGGTGTTGCCGAACTTCGGGTTGTCGGTGCGGCCGTAGTCGGGATTGCGGAACCAGATGCGGTCGTGCGTCTTGAGCGCGCCGTCGTCATAGGCGAAGTGGACTTCCTCGGCGTCGCAGAAGACCGGAAGGTGGTCCTTGGGGTCGGGGGGATTCTTGCCGGGGACGATGCCGCGGGCGCGGTCCTCCTGGCTCGGGGCCGTGATGTAATAGATGCCGAGGACGATATCCTGGGTCGGGGTACGGATGGACTTGCCGGACGCCGGGGAGAAGATGGAGTTCGAGGCGAGCATGTACATGCGGGACTCGAGCTGGGCCTCGACGGAGAGCGGCACGTGGACGGCCATCTGGTCGCCGTCGAAGTCGGCGTTGAACGGCGTGCAGCAGAGCGGGTGGAGCTGGATGGCCTCGCCCTCGATGAGCACGGGCTCGAACGACTGGATGGAGAGGCGGTGAAGCGTCGGGGCGCGGTTGAGCATGACCGTCTTGCCCTTGATGACGTCCTCGAGGGCCGCCCAGACCTCGTCGGTCTGCTTCTCGATGAGCTTCTTGGCGGAGCGGACGGTCATGGGGTCGCCGAGGAGGTGCCCCTCCATCTCCATCTCGCGGAGGCGCTGGATGATGAACGGCTCGAAGAGGACGAGGGCCATCTTCTTGGGGAGACCGCACTGCCAGAGCTTGAGCTCCGGTCCGACGACGATGACGGAACGGCCGGAGTAGTCGACGCGCTTGCCGAGCAGATTCTGGCGGAAGCGGCCGTTCTTGCCCTTGAGCATGTCCGAGAGGGACTTGAGGGGGCGCGTGCCGGCGCCGAGGACGGAGCGGCCGCGGCGGCCGTTGTCGAAGACGGCGTCGACCGCCTCCTGGGGCATGCGCTTCTCGTTGCGGATGATGACGTCCGGCGTGCTGAGCTGGAGAAGGTTGCGGAGGCGGTTGTTGCGGTTGATGACGCGACGGTAGAGGTCGTTGAGGTCGGACGTCGCGAAGCGGCCGCCCTCGAGCGGGACGAGCGGACGAAGGTCCGGCGGAATGACCGGAAGGACGTCGAGAATCATCCACTCGGGCCGGCTGTTGTTGCGGCGGAAGCCCTCGCAGACCTTGATGCGCTGGGTGATCTTCTTCTTGTTCTGCTTGGCGCGGGTGTTCTCGAGCTCCTCCTCGAGCTCGGCCTTCATCTGGTCGAGATCGACGCGGGAAAGAAGCTTCTTGACGGCCTCGGCGCCCATCATCGCCTCGAAGGAGCCCTCGCCGTACTGCTGGACGAGCGCCTGATATTCCTGCTCGGTGATGAGCTGATTCTTCTCGATGGGAAGGTCGCCGGGATCGATGACGAGGTAGTCCTCGTAGTAGAGGACGCTCTCCAGGGCGTTGGCCGTCATGCCGAGCATGAGGCCGATGCGGCTGGGGTTGCACTTGAAGAACCAGATGTGGGAGACCGGCACGGCGAGCTCGATGTGGCCCATGCGCTCGCGGCGGACGCGGGAGACGGTCACCTCGACGCCGCAGCGGTCGCACGTGACGCCCTTGTGCTTGATGCGCTTATACTTGCCGCAGGCGCACTCCCAGTCCTTCGTCGGCCCGAAAATCTTCTCGCAGAAGAGGCCGTCGCGTTCCGGGCGGTAGTTGCGGTAGTTGATCGTCTCGGGATTCCGTACTTCGCCATGGCTCCAGGAGCGGATGACGTCGGGCGACGCGAGGGTAATCCCCACGGCATTGTACTCATCGGCGTTCGCGCTTCCGGCAAGTTCTTTCGGCAGATATGGATTCACAGGTTTTCTCCGGTATTCGTGTCAAAATCGTTCAAAGGCCCCCACCCCGCGTCCGCACGGCTAGAAGCTGTACGGAGCGGCCTCCTGGGCGGGTTCGGCGATGGGGACGGCCGGGGGAGCGAGCGGGTCCACCACCTCCCCGTGCTCGGGCTTGAGCGTCATGTTGAGGCAGAGGCCGCGGAGTTCGTTCCGGAGGACGGAGAAGGACTCCGGCATCCCGGCGCGGAGGACGTTCTGTCCCTTGATGATGGACTCGTAGATGCGGGTGCGGCCGGCCACATCGTCGGACTTGACGGTGAGGAGCTCCTGGAGCGCGTAGGCGACGCCGTACGCCCCGAGAGCCCAGACCTCCATCTCGCCCATGCGCTGGCCGCCGTACTGCGCCTTGCCGCCGAGCGGCTGCTGCGTGACGAGCGAATACGGGCCGATGGCGCGGGCGTGGATCTTGTCGGTGACGAGGTGGTGCAGCTTCAGCATGTAGATGACGCCGACCACGACGCGCTGGTCGAAGGGCTCGCCGGTGCGGCCGTCGTAGAGACGGACCTTGCCGTCATAGTCGCGGGTGCGGCCGGGCTCGTCGTTCTTCATCCAGGAGTAGTCCTTGATGGTGCCCTCGCGGCCGGGAATCCGGACATCGACGTCGGCGGCCTCCTTGACCTTGTTCCAGAGCTCGGCCTCGGTGACACCGTCGAAGACCGGGGTGCCGGCATGGAGGCCGAGGGCGCGGCAGGCCGCGCCGAGGTGGGTCTCGAAGACCTGTCCGATGTTCATGCGGGAAGGCACGCCCATCGGGTTGAGGACGATGTCCACAGGCTGGCCGTTGGGAAGGAACGGCATGTCGCAGTCCGGCAGGACGCGGGCGACGATGCCCTTGTTTCCGTGGCGGCCGGAAAGCTTGTCGCCGACGGAGAGGGTCTTTTTCTCGGCGAGATAGACGCGGACCTTCTTGACCGTGCCGCGGGGCTCGTCGTCCGCCTCGCCCTTGGCGGCGTTGCGGTCGATCTCGGCGTTGGACTCGATGTCCTCGAGCTCGCCGGCGGCGCGGTCGACGAGCGCCATGAGCGCCTCGATGCCGTCGAACTCGTCGGCCTGAAGGCCCTCGCAGGCGGCGGCCATCTTCTCGAGGTCGGCCTTGGAGAGCTTCTTGCCCGCGGGGACGAGGATGTCGGCGGTCTCGCTGTCGGTGATGTCGACGGGGAAGGACTCGCCCTCGTAGCGGCCGAGGTCCTTCGCCAGCTGCTCGACGACGGCGGCCTTCTTCTTCGCGGTCTCGGCGTCGATCTCGGCGACCGTGCGGCGGCCATCGTCGGAGGCGGAAAGCTTGCCTTTGCCGACCTCCTCCTCCTGGGTCACCTTGACATCCATGACGATGCCGTAGGATCCGGAGGGGACGGTGAGGGACGTGTCGCGGTACTCGGCGGCCTTCTCGCCGAAGATGGCGCGGAGGAGGCGCTCCTCGGGGGAGAGCTCGGCCTCGGCCTTCTTCGTGACCTTGCCGACGAGGATGTCGCCCGGGCGGACCACGGCGCCGACACGCACCACGCCGTCGGGGCCGAGGTTGCGGAGGGCGTCCTCACCGACATTCGGGATGTCGCGGGTGATCTCCTCGGGACCGAGCTTGGTCTCGCGGGCGATGCACTCGTAGTCGGTGATGTGGACGGACGTGAAAATGTCGTCGCGGACGACGCGCTGGGAGACGAGGATGGCGTCCTCGAAGTTGTAGCCGCACCACGGCATGAACGCGACGAGAAGGTTCTTGCCGATGGCGAGCCCGCCCTGGTCGGGCGCGGGGCCGTCGGCGAGGACGTCGCCCTTCTTGACGACGTCGCCGACGCGGACGATCGGCTTCTGGTTGAAGCAGGTGGAGGCGTTGGTGCGGCGGAATTTCTGCAGAGGATACCGCTGGACACCGGCCTTGTGGTTGACGCTCTTCGGACGGGAGCCGTCGGCCGTGACAACGACCTCGCGGGCATCGACGGAGGCGACGATGCCGTCCTCCTCGGCCATGACGACGACGCGGGAGTCGCGGGCGGCCTGTCCCTCGAGGCCGGTGGCCACGAAGGGGCGCTCGGTCTTGAGAAGCGGGACGGCCTGACGCATCATGTTGGCGCCCATGAGCGCGCGGTTGGCGTCGTCGTGCTCGAGGAACGGGATGAGGCCGGCGGCGATGGAGACGAGCTGCTTCGGCGAGACGTCCATGTACTGGACCTGGGCCTTGTCGACGCGGAGGAACTCGGCGCCGGAGCGGGCGAGGACCTTCGGGTTGACGAAGTTGTTGTTCTTGTCGAGCGGGGCGTTGGCCTGGGCGATGACGTACTGCTCCTCCTCGTCGGCGGAGAGGTAGTGGACCTCGTCGGTGACGTGGCCGTCGACCACCTTCCGGTACGGGCTCTCGATGAAGCCGTACTCGTTGGTCTTCGCGTAGAGGGAGAGCGAGGAGATGAGGCCGATGTTCGGACCTTCGGGCGTCTCGATCGGGCAGATGCGGCCGTAGTGGGACGGATGGATATCGCGGACCTCCATGCCCGCGCGGTCGCGGGAGAGGCCGCCGGGGCCGAGGGCGGAGAGACGGCGCTTGTGGGCGAGGGCCGACAGCGGGTTCGTCTGGTCCATGAACTGCGAGAGCTGGCTGCGGCCGAAGAAGTCGTTGACGACCGAGGAGAGGGCTTTCGAGTTGACGAGCTTGGTCGGGGTCAGACGCGCGGCGTCGGCGGCGTCGGGATCGTAGAGCGACATGCGCTCGCGGATGACGCGCTCGGTGCGGGTGAGGCCCACGCGGCACTGGTTCTCGAGGAGCTCGCCGACCGTGCGGATGCGGCGGGAGCCGAGATGGTCGATGTCGTCGACCTTCTCGCGGTTGCGGCGGATCTCGATCAGATGGCGGATGGCCTCGACGACGTCGCGGTTGTCGATGACGCGGCACTCGGGATCGACGTCGAGCCCGAGCTTGTGGTTGATCTTGTAGCGGCCGACGCGCCCGAGGTCGTAGTGGCGGTTGTCGAAGAACAGCCGCTTAATGAGCGCCTTCGCGTTCGAAGGAGTGGCGGGATCGCCGGGGCGCAACTTGTGGAAGATGTCGCGAAGGGCCTCCTCCTCGTTATGGGTGTCGTCGGCGCGGAGCGTGGCGAGGAACGTGCCCTCGTCCCAAGTGACATCGACGACGGTGACGTCCTTGATGCCGGCGGCCTTGATCTGGCGGAGGAGCGGAAGCGTGGTGGGCTCGTAGCGGCGCGCGATGGTCGCTCCCGTATTGTCGTCCTTGACGTCGTCCTTGAAGTAGAGGTTCTTCAAGGCGGCCTCGGAAGGCTTCGTGGTCTTGATGACCTTGGACGGATAGTACAGGGCGAGAATGTCCTCGTCGAGCGAATACCCGAGGGCACGGAGGAACGTGGTGGCGCGGAACTTCCGGCGGCGGCGCCGGCGGTCGAGATAGACCCACATCTGGTCGCCCGTGTCGAACTGGATCTCGATCCACGTCCCGTGATCCGGGATGATCCGCATGGAGAAAAGGGTCTGGCCGTTCGGGTGCAGCGTCTTTTCGGAGCAGATGCCGGGCGAACGGTGGAGCTGGGAGACGATGACGCGCTCGGCGCCGTTGACGACAAAGGCGCCGGCGGGGGTCATGAGCGGGATGTCGCCCATGAAGACGGACTCCTCGCGCACCTCGTCGCCGTCCTTCAGACGGAACGTGACGTTGAGCGGGGCGCGGTAGGTGTCGGAGTTGGCGAGCGCGTCGAGGGCGGACATCTTCGGCTCGGCGATCTCGTATTTCACGAAGTCGAGCGTCAGCTTGCCGTCGAAATTCTCAATCGGGAAGATTTCCTTGAACACGGCCTGCAGGCCCTTGTTCTCACGCTTCGCGGGCGCCGTGTCCTTCTGGAGGAAATCGAAATAGGACCGGACCTGGATGTCGATGAGGTTGGGGGGCTGGATTACGGGCTGCAGCTTGCCGAAATCGGTTCTCTCTGCTTTCGGACGCCGGTTGGAAGTCTCTGCCATCGAATACCTCTAAGTACGCAACAAGACGGCACGCCCGTGCCGTCATGAAAAAAGGGAAAGGGAGGGGAAACCCCGCGGAGAAGAGACTCCGCGGGGCCCCTTGATGATTATTTGATCTCGACTTTGGCGCCGGCGTCCTCGAGCTTCTTCTTGAGCTCTTCGGCTTCCGCCTTGGCGACGCCCTGCTTGACGGGCTTCGGAGCGCCCTCGACGAGGTCCTTGGCCTCCTTGAGGCCGAGACCCGTGATGCCGCGGACTTCCTTGATGACGGCAATCTTCTTCGCGGCGTCGACCGCGGCGAGGATGACGTCAAACTCGGTCTTCTCCTCGACCGGGGCGGCGGCGGCCGCGGGAGCGGCGGCGGCGGCGACGGGAGCGGCGGCGGAGACGCCCCACTTCTCTTCGAGGTCTTTCACCAGGCCAGCAATCTCCAGAACGGACATATTGCTGAGGAACTCAATGACTTCTTCTTTGGTCATGGGTTGTTTTCTTTCTTGTTGTTGTAACCCCGCAGGACACACCTGCGTGGAACACTGGGGCGGCGGCTCCGCGGCACCCGCCGCGATCGCCCCGCCCCGGTTTTACAGGGGAGAGCGGGCGGACGCCGGACAGGCGCCCGCCCTGAGGAGGGGACTACGCCTCGGCAGGCGCGCCGCCCTCCTTGTCCATCTTCGCCTTGAGGGCGTAGAGGACGCCCGTGAGGGGCGCGGTGAACACGCGGACGAGGCTCGTCGCGGGGGCCATGAAGACGGCGAGGAGCTGGGCGCGGAGGACATCCTTCGAGGGAAGCTTCGAGAGAGCGTCCACGTCCGCGGCCGCGAGAGCCTTGCCCTCGAGGTTGGCGCCTTTGACGGAGGCGGTCTCGTTCTTCTTGAGGAATTCGACGATGAGCTTGGCGATCTCGGCGGGGTCGCCGTCGCCGGTGATCATCGCGGTCGGGCCGGAGAGGAGGGCCTCGTCGGCCGTCCATCCCTTGGCCTCGAAAGCCTGGGCGAGATACGCGTTCTTGACGACCTTGACGGCCGCCTTGGCCTCGCGGAGCTTGGCGCGGAGAACGGAAAAGGCGGCGACGGTAAGACCGCCGTAGTTCAGGACGAAGCAGAAGGAGGAGTTCTTGACGGCGTCATTGATCTCGGCAATGGCGGCCTTCTTCTCCGGGCGCTTGGAATTGGCTGCGGGTTTCATAGGTGCCTACTCCTTATCGATGACGCGGATGCCGACGCCCATCGTGGACGAGACCGTCACGCGGCGGATGTACTGGCCCTTGAGGGACGCGGGCCGCTCGGCGATGATCGCCTCGCGGATCGCCTTGGCGTTCTCGATGAGCGCGGGGACCGTGAAGTCAATCTTGCCGAAGGGCACGCAGATGGCGGACTGCTGGTTCATGCGGAACTCGACCTTACCGGCCTTGGAGGCCTTGACGGCGGCCGCCGTGTCCTCCGTCACCGTGCCGGTGCGGGGATTCGGCATGAGACCGCGCGGACCGAGCAGACGGGCCACCTTGCGGACTTCGCCCATCGCTTCCGGCGTGGCGATGGCCACATCGAAATCGGTCCAGCCTTCCTTGATTTTCGTGAGGAGGTCATCCATGCCGACGAAATCGGCGCCGGCCGCCTTGGCGGCGTCGGCGGCGGTGCCGCCGGCGAACACGAGGACGCGGACGTTTTTACCGGTTCCGTTGGGGAGGCTCACCGTGCCGCGGATCGACTGCTTCTTGGGGTCGCAGCCCATGCGGAAGGCGATCTCCATCGTCTCCTTGAACTTCGCCACGGGATGCGCGACGAGAAACTTGATCGCCTCCTCGAGGGACACGGCCTCTTTCGGGGCCTTCTTGGCGATATCGACGTACTTTTTACCGTGCTTGGCCATCGCGTTAGCCCTCCACCGTGATGCCCATGCTGCGGGCGGTTCCGGCGATCATGCGCATCGCCGCTTCGGGACTGGAGGCGTTGAGATCCTTCTTCTTGAGCTCGACGATCTCGAGAAGCTGCGCCTTCGTGACTTTGCCGACCTTGTCCTTGTTCGGCGTGCCGGAGCCCTTGGCGAGCTTGGCGGCGCGCTTGAGGAGCGCCGCGGCGGGCGGGCTCTTCAGGATGAACGTGAAGGAGCGGTCCGCGTAGACCGTGATGACGACGGGAATGACGAGCCCCGGCTCCATCTTGGCGGTTTCCGCGTTGAACTGCTTGCAGAAGCCCATGATGTTCACACCCTGTGAACCGAGGGCCGGACCGATCGGCGGGGCGGGATTGGCCTTGCCAGCCGGAACCTGCAGGCGGACGATGCCTGTGATTTTCTTTGCCATAGTATTACCTATCAGCGGGTTGTGTTGGTCGTTCCTCCCGGGTCCCTACCGGTACGGACGGAACGGTTGCTAGAGAGCGGAGGCCGCCGCGGCGCCCGACTCGTCGGCCGGTGTCTCCGGCTTGTCGTCGCGCTCCGCCTGCGAATACTCCAGCTCGACCGGGACATCGCGCCCGAAAATGGAAACGAGCACGTTGAGCTTGCCCTGGTCGGGATCCACTTCTTGGACAATTCCTCCGAAGCTCATGAAGGGACCGTCCACAATCTTGATTTTGTCGCCCGGGTCGAACATGACGCGCGGACGCACTTTCTCCACGGAGCCGTTCTCGACCGTGGCCTTGAGGTTGTCCACGTCTTTCTGGCTCATCGGGGCGGGAGGCTCCCCGCCGACAAATCCGATGACGCCCTGAACGCCGCGGATGAAGAGCCAGACAGGTCCGTCGACCTTGCCCGCCGCGTCGTAGAGCGCCGCCTGCACGAAGACATACCCCGGATAGAGCTTCTTCGTGACAATCTGTTTTTTCGTCTGATACCGGACGGTCGTTGGATCGACGTATCCGGAAGTCTTGCTCTTTCCGTCGCGGACTTTCACCTGACGGAGCTGCTGCACCTTCTCGGTCGGAATCAGAACTTCGCCGATGCGGTCGCCGATGCCCTGACGGTTGTGCCTCTTCTCCTCAAGGAGATACTTCTCGACCTTGTTCTCCTGGCCCGTGAGGGTCTGGAGAGTGAACCATTGGTACTTGAACTCGGACATGAGTCGCCCTCCCCGACCGCTACATCACAAGGCGGAGAGCCCACGAAAGAATCACATCGCAGATCCAGACAAAGACCGCGAGAAGGACGATGAAGACGCAGACCATCTTCGTCGTCTCCCGGAGCTCTTTCCCGTGCGGCCAGGTGATTTTATGGAACTCGGACCGGGTCTCTTTGAGAAACGACCCGGCCTTCGCCATCGCGCTTTCGGACGCCGCGGCCTCGCCGCTCTTCGTCACTTCGGTGTCGGAAGGTGTGCTCATTGTTCGTTTTATCCGGAAAAGGGACCCACCCCTTTTTACACGTCAAAACCGGGGAGGACGTCCCCGGCAGGAAAAAAGTGGCAGGGTAGGAGAGAATCGAACTCCCATTAACGGTTTTGGAGACCGCCGCACTGCCATTGTGCTACTACCCTACACTGCAAAGAAATCTACTTGGTCTCTTTGTGAACGGTACGCTTGCGCTCGGTCGGGCAGTACTTCTTCATCTCCAACCGGTTGGGCATCGTCTTCTTGTTGCGCGTCGTCGTGTAATTGCGACGATGGCACTCCGTGCACTCCAGAATCGCTAACTCGCGGGGCATCGTGTCCGTCCTTTCTTCAAAACCACGAATCCGCCCGGTGAGGAGACCGGCCCCGGAAGGCCGGTCCCTCGGGCGGAATCATGAATCGGTGCTTACTTGTCGATCTTGGTGACCTGACCGGCGCCGACCGTACGGCCGCCCTCGCGGATGGCGAAACGCATCTTCTCTTCGAGAGCGACGGGGTAGATGAGCTTGACCGTCATGTTGACGTTGTCGCCCGGCATGACCATCTCGACACCCTCGGGGAGGCTGATGTCGCCCGTGACATCCGTCGTACGGATGTAGAACTGGGGACGATAGCCCGGGAAGAAGGCCTTGTGGCGGCCGCCCACGTCCTTCGTGAGGACGTAGACCTGGGCCTCGAACTCGTCGTGCGGGGTGATGGAACCCGGCTTGGCGAGAACCTGACCGCGCTCGACCGCGTCGTTCTTCGTGCCGCGGAGGAGGCAGCCGACGTTGTCGCCCGGCATGCCCTGATCGAGGGACTTGCGGAACATCTCGACGCCGGTGACGGTCGTCTTGGCGGTATCGCGGATACCGACGATCTCGACTTCGTCGCCGACCTTGATGATGCCGCGGTCGACACGGCCGGTCACGACGGTGCCGCGGCCTTCGATGGAGAACACGTCCTCGATCGGCATGAGGAAAGGCTTGTCGAGCTCGCGCTCGGGCTCCTCGACATAGTCATCGAGCGTCTGGACGAGCTGCGTGATGCACTCGCAGGCGGGATCGTCGGGAGACTCGGCCTGGGTGGCGGGAAGCGCGCTGCCGCGGATGATGGGGATGTCGTCGCCGGGGAAGTTGTACTTGGAGAGGAGCTCGCGGATCTCCATCTCGACGAGCTCGAGGAGCTCGGCGTCGTCGACGAGGTCGACCTTGTTCAGGAAGACGACGATTTTCGGCACACCGACCTGGCGGGCGAGAAGGATGTGCTCGCGGGTCTGCGGCATCGGGCCGTCAGCGGCGGAGACGACGAGGATCGCGCCATCCATCTGGGCGGCGCCGACGATCATGTTCTTGACGAAGTCGGCGTGGCCCGGGCAATCGACGTGCGCGTAGTGACGCTTCTCGGAGCTGTACTCGACGTGGGAGGTCGCGATCGTGAGAATCTTGGTGGGGTCACGGCGGCCGGCGGACTCGGAAGCCTTGGCGACGGAGTCGTAGGAGATGTAGTTGGCGAGGCCCTTGAGGGACTGGACGCGGGTAAGGGCGGCCGTAAGGGTGGTCTTGCCGTGGTCGACGTGGCCGATGGTACCGACGTTGACATGCGGCTTGTCGCGAGTGAATGTTTCTTTAGCCATTTTTATCAACCTTCAGGGTTGGGAGGGTTCTTGGAATGTCGTCGCCGACGGTGTTCAAGGATGGAGCCCACTAACGGATTCGGACCGTTGACCTCGTCCTTACCAAGGACGCGCTCTACCAGCTGAGCTAAGTGGGCTTGAAGTCATCCGCAACGGAGCAAAAACCTCCAACGCCCGCGTCCTCTTTCGTGGAACGCCGACGTCCGGTCGTTTTCTACCGTTTTGCTTTGGAAAACCGCCTTGCGACAACCTTCCTCTGCGCGGAATGCGGCATATCGTACCAAACCGCGGAGCCAAGGTCAACCCCCATTTTTTGAAAAATTTTAGGCCGAATACGACACGGCTTGACGGCGGGGCGTCGAGCGGTCGCCGGATCCGGAACTCCCGAAGCGCACGACGAGGCGATCCTTGGACGCTGACGCGACAGCCGCCTCGCGGATTTCCGTGTGTCGCGGCTCCGCGCCGTTATTTAAATGGAATCCGGCGTTCCTCGACCGGATTGCGTAGACTCCGAGATCGGACAAGCTCCCTACAAAATCAAAGAGCGTTCGGAGTTCAGGAGCCAGTCCGGCCGGTTGACCGGCTCCGCCGTCTCGAGGAGACCGCCGCCGCAGACGACCGGGGATGTTTGCGCCTCGCTCCCAGAAAAAACGGAAATTGTCCGGTTTTGCACATTTCCGGTTGACTTTATCCCGTATTTTCATCATAATCCAGTTTTTCGACGGGGGCGGTCTCATTCCGCGCCGTCTGGACAGTCCTGTCCGCCCGAACCCCCACGCAAGGCATCCCATGAACGTCGAACTTCTTGAAAAAGCCCGCGAAAAAGTCCCCAGCGTCCCCACCCTCATCAACCTCATCTCCCAGCGCATGCGCCAGCTCATCGACAAGAAGGGCGACGCGCCCCATGTGCCTTGGAAGACGTCCGACGACAAACTCGACATCGTCCTTCGCGAAATCGCCGAAGGCAAGCTCACGGCCGAATACAATATGTCGTACATGACCGAGGACGAGGACGGGGACGAGGAATAACCTCTCTTCCCCTTTCTCCGTCTTCTCCATGTCCCCCTCTTCCTCCAAACCCTCCGGCGGCCGGAAGATTCTCACCCAAAACCGCAAGGCCCGCCACGATTATGCCGTCCTCGACACGCTCGAGGCCGGCGTCGTTCTTGTCGGAACCGAGATCAAAGTCCTCCGCGAGGGCAAAGGCGGCCTCGCGGGGGCGTTCGCGACCGTCGACAAGAACAACCAGCTCTGGCTGCACAACGTCACCATCCCGCCCTACGATTTCGGGAACCGCTTCAACCACGATTCCCTCCGCGACCGAAAACTCCTCGCCCACGCGCGGGAGATCCGCAAGCTGCGCGCCCAGGTCGAGCAGAAGGGCAACACCCTTGTCCCCCTCTCGCTCTATCTCAAGAACGGGCGGGTGAAAGTCGAACTCGGCGTCTGCAAGGGCAAGAACACCGTCGACCGCCGCGAGACGATCCGCCGCCGCGACGTCGAGCGCGACACCGCCCGCGAGATCTCGCGCCATTTCCGCGGCTGAGCATGGCTTGCTCCCCTCCGGGAAGCACCGGACCGGACCCGAAAAAAAAGACCGAGGAACGAATCCCTCGGTCTTTTTTTTTTTGCCGACGGAAGCATTTCGCCGGCGGACGTCGAATGTCCGGAGCGCCTTACGCGTTGCGCGCCTGGAAGTCCTTCATGAAGGCGACGAGCGCGTCGACCGCCTCGACAGGACAGGCGTTGTAGATGGAGGCGCGGATGCCGCCGACGGAGCGGTGGCCCTTGAGCGACGTGAGGCCGTTGGCCGCGGCCTCCTTGACAAACGCGGCCTCGAGCTCCTCGCTCGGAAGGCGGTAGGTGACGTTCATGTCGGAACGGAACTCGGGAAGCGCCGTACCGCGGTAGAATCCCTCGCTGCCGTCGATGGCCTGATAGAGCTTGGCGGCCTTCTCGATGTTGCGCTTGTAGAGGTTCTGCAGGCCCTGCGCCTTGACCCAGCGGGTGACGAGCATCAGGATGTAGATGCTGAAGCACGGAGGCGTGTTGTAGAGCGAGTTCTCGTCGATGTGCGTCTGGTAGCGGAACATCGTGCCGAGCGTCTCGGGGGCCTTGGCGGCGAGGTCCTTGCGGATGATGACGAGCGTCACGCCGGAGGGGCCGAGGTTCTTCTGCGCGCCGGCGTAGATGAGGCCGAAGTCCTTCACGTCGAACGGACGGGAGAGGATGTCGGACGACATATCCGCGACAAGCGGGGCCTCGGTCTTCGGGAAGACCTTCCACTGCGCGCCGGAAATCGTCTCGTTGGACGTGATGTGGACGTACGCCGCGCCCTTCGTGAGCTTGAGCTCGTCGAGGCGGGGGACGCGGGTCGGAATCTCCTTGCCGCAGTCGGCCGCGACGTTGACCTGGCCGACCTTCTTGGCCTCCTTCATGGCCTTGCCGCCCCAGGCGCCGGAGTTCGTGTAGTCGGCGATCTCGCCCGGAAGCAGGAGGTTCATCGGGACCATGGAGAACTGCGAGGACGCGCCGCCCTGAAGGAAGAGGATCTCGTACTCCTCCGGCACGGAAAGCAGCTCGCGGAGATTGGCCTTGGCCTCCTCGTGGACCGCGGCGTAGGTCTTGCCGCGGTGGGAGGTTTCCATAATGGACATGCCGAGGCCGGGATACTCGACGAGGTCGGCCTGGGCCTGCTGAAGGACTTCGAGGGGAAGCGCCGCGGGACCGGCGGCGAAGTTGAAGACACGGGACATGGTGATTTCTCCTGATTTCTTCGAAAATGAGCCGATAGTTTACTCTTCCCGCTTGCCGGATGCAAGCCGAATGTGAGATACTGGAAAAACACTTTCCCCCAATTAACCTCAATGCTATGGAACGTCTGATAAAAACGGGAACGGTCCGTCCGGTCCACTCGTCGATGGTCGAGAACTCGCCCATCGGACTCGGTTTCGAGAAACTCGACCGCGGGGCCTTCGACCCCTCGAAGGCCTACGACCGCGTCGCCGAGGCGGGCGTCAAATGGGCGCGTCTGCAGTCCGGCTGGGCGCGCACGGAGAAGGAGCGCGGCCGCTACGACTTCGCCTGGCTCGACGAGGTGGTCGACAATCTCCTCCGCCGCGGCGTCGCCCCGTGGCTCTGCCTCTGCTACGGCAACCCGCTCTACAGCCCCGCCGCGCGAGAGGTCTACGGCGCCGTCGGCATTCCCCCCATCTTCACCGAGGAGGAGCGCGCCGCGTGGAAGGCCTATGTCGAGGCGACGGTCCGCCACTTCCGCGGCCGCGTCCACTATTACGAGGTCTGGAACGAGCCGGACGGCGTCTGGTGCTGGAAACACGGTCCGAACGGCACCGAATACGGCGAGTTCTTGAAGGCGACGGGCCAGACCGTCAAGGAGGCCGACCCCGACGCGGTCGTCGTGGGCGGCTCGACCTGCCTCGGGGGCCTCGACTGGCTGAAACGGGCGCTCGACACGGGCGCCGCGGCGTTCTGCGACGCGATCACCTACCACGACTACGACTCGGACGAACTCCGCGGAGAGCTCCGCGTCAAGGCGATCGAGCAACTCGTCCGCTTGTACAACCCGCGGATGATGGTCGTCCAGGGCGAGACCGGCACGCAGTCGCGGAGCGACGGCGCGGGGGCGCTGGCTGGATTCGCCTGGACTCCGCTCAAGCAGGCGAAGTTCATGGCGCGCCACACGGTCCACGACATGCTCATCGAGCGGACGCTCACCTCCTATTTCTCCTGCATGGACATGGCGGAGGCGCTCAACGGAAAGGTCGGCGACGCGGCCACGTACAAGGACTACGGATACTTCGGCGTCCTCGCCGCGGACTTCGACTCGAACGGAGTCGCGACGGGGGAGTACACGCCGAAGCCCTCGTACCGGACGCTCCAGGTGATGGCCTCTGTCTTCCGCGAGGAGTTCTACGCGGAGGACCTCCCGCTCCTGTTCCTGTCCGGGAACTCCCCCCGCGCCAACAAGCCCGAAAGCACCGGCGGCGACCTGGTTCACGGCGGCTTCCGCAAGCCGAACCGCGGCGCCGCGTTCGTCTGGTGGCGCCCGGCGGACATCCTCACGGAGACGTACGAGGGAACGGTCTCCGTCGAATACGCCGCGCTCGGCGACACGGTCCGGCTCGTGGACATGGTGACCGGCGACGTCTACGCGATTCCGGAGAACATGCGCGAGACAACGCCCTCCGGCTCCGTCATTCTCCGCCATCTTCCGGTCTGCGACTATCCGCTGATGCTCGCCTTCGGCGACTTCGTCGAGATCGACGAGACGAAATAGGGACACGCGTCCGCCGTATGTCCCCCGCCCCCTCCCCCGCCCCCCCCCCCCCC
>JAZUKQ010000243.1:0-3123 GCA_045643325.1 Kiritimatiellia bacterium
GAGGGGGGCGACGAGCGCGGAGCGGCCGGCGGCGTGCGAGGGGTCGGCGACGACGGGGAGGTGGGTGAGCTCGTGGAGGGAGGGGAACGCGGAGACGTCGAAGGTCGCGCGGGTATACGTCTCCAGGGTACGGACACCGCGTTCGCAGAGGATGACGTTGGGGTTGCCGGCGGCGAGGATGTATTCCGCGCTCTGGAGAAGCTCCTCGTAGGTCGCGTGGACACTGCGCTTGAGAAGAATCGGCTTGCCGGTCGAGGCGGCCGCCTTGAGCAGTTCGTAGTTCTGCATGTTCCGGGCGCCGATTTGGAGGATGTCGATGTCCGCGAAGAGGTCCAGATGGGCCGGGGAGAGGATCTCGGAGACGACGGGGAGTCCGGAGGCTTTCTTGGCGGCGAGCAGGATGCGGACGCCCTCGGCGCCGAGCCCCTGGAACGCGTAGGGGGAGGTGCGGGGCTTGAAGGCGCCGCCCCGGAGGACGTGGGCGCCGGCTTTCCGGAGCGCGACGGCGAACGGAACCAGCGACTCCTCGGACTCCACGGCGCAGGGCCCCGCCATCAGCGTGAACGTCCCGGGCGCGACCGTATGCCCGCCGACGAGAACGCGGGTGCCCCCGGGGTTGGCGGAGCGGTCGGAGAGAGGACGTGGATAGGCGGCGGGGAACATGGGTGCGCGGGACGGGAAAAAGCGGTCTGCGGCGGGAGGGCGGGGGCTACGGGGCGGGGGCGAGGCCGCGGTGGACGTCGCCGAGACGGGACTTGAAGACGTTGAAATTGTAGAACGTGTCGATTTTCCCGCGGCCGCGGGAACCGAGCGCGGCGCGCCGGACGGGGTCGAGAGCGAGCGAGGAGATGCCTTCGGCGAACGCCTCCGGAGTGAGCGGGGTGAGCAGCGCGGAGGACTCGTCGAGAATGAGCCGGTTCGCGGGATGGTCCGTCGCGACGATGGCTCGGCCGACCTTGAGATAGTCGAGCAGTTTGAGCGGGGTGTTGATGCCGGCGACGCGCGGCGAGAGGACGATGTCGGAGGCGGAGAGATAGCAGGGGAGGATGTCGGGCGGGATCTTTCCGACGAAGGCGACACGGTCGGCGAGGCCTTCCTTCTCCAGCGCGGCGGTGCGCTCGGCGATCTCCTCGGGCGTTCCTCCGATGATGGCGACGCGGAGCGCGGGCGCGGCGCGGAGCGCGAGGGGGATGGCCGAGAACAGGAGATCGATCCCCTGATAGGAGGCGAACGAGCCGACGTAGGTCGCGACGACCGCGCCGGGGGCCCCGTCCGGAGCGCCGAGCAGCTTCGCGCGGGCCTCCGAGACGCCCTTCGAATCGGGCTCGGCGAGGGAGGAGGGGATGTCGGGAATATGGTAGGCGGGCGTCTCCGGGGCGAGTTTGTTGACCTGCTCGACGAGTCCGGGGCCCGTGCCGATGACGGCGTCGGCATGGCGCATGACGAAGCGTTCGACGGCGGCGTACGCGCGCATGACGAGGCGCATCGCGCCTTTTTTGGAATGGTAGCTCGCGGGGTCGGAGTGTTTCTCGAAGACGACCTTCGCGCGGGCGAGGCGTCCGAGAACGAGCGCGATGAAGCCGGCGTCCTCGACACCGTGGAGGATGTCGTAGTGGTTCCGGCAGACGAGGCCGAGCCCCTGGAAGAGGAAGACGAAATCGAAGAAGAACTTCGGGAGCGAGGGGCCGATGGCGATTTTCTTGATGCCGAGAAGGTTCGGGGCGCGGAGAATGCGGACGCCCTCGATCTCCCGGCGCTGGCCGACGGGAAGCGTGAGGAAATCCACCTCCTCGCCGTTCTGCGCCATCGACATGGCGTCGAAACCGAGGCGGATGGGCGAGCCGCGCCATTCGAAGAAGGGCTGGGAGGCGAGGAAGAGGACGCGCATTTTTTATGGAGCGGGGACGGCCGGGGGCGTGGACGGGCTATTTGATGGGCTTCAGGAGCTTGTTGAACGTCGAGGCGTAGAACGAGCGCGCGTGGGCGAGCTCGTGCAGATCCTCTTTGATTTTGTCCTCATAGAGGGCGAAATCGAGGCCGGCGGTCGCGCCGAGGTGGGTCTTGGCGGCGAGGGCCTTGTCGGGGTCCATCATCGCGACGTCCTCGAGGTGGTCCCGGACCTGATGGTAGGCGTCGCGCCACGGCATGCCGGAGGCGACGAGCTCGAGGGCCCGGTCGGTCGCGAAGACCGCGGGGGAGAAGCCGGCGCGGAGGCGCTTGGGGTCGGGCCGGAGTCCGGAGACGAGGCGCCGGAGGATGCGGAGGGCGGCGCGGGTCGTCCGGAAGCCCTCCATGAAGATCTCCTTCGTCTCCTGGAGGTCCCGGTTGTATCCGCCGGGCATGGCGCGGAGGATCTCCATCGCGCCGGAGGCGGAGGATACGACGCGCGCGGCCTTGGCGCGGATGAGCTCGCAGACGTCGGGGTTATACTTCTGCGGCATGATGGAGGAGCCGGTGCAGAACTCCTTCGGGAGCGAGAAGTAGCCGAACTCGGGCATCGAATAGAGAATGAGGTCCTGGGCGAGGCGGGAGAGCGTCAGCATGACGGCCGCGAGGGCGTTGAGCGTGACGGCCTCGCACTTTCCGCGGGCGTTGGAGGCGTAGACGACGTTATGGATGGGGGCGTCGAAACCGAGGAGCGAGGCGGTGAGGGTCCGGTCGATGGGGAGAGGGACACCGTAGCCGGCGGCGGAGCCGAGGGGGCAGCGGTTCGTGAGCGTGAACGCGGCGTCGAGGGAGACGAGGTCGTCGAGAAGCGCCTCGGCGTAGTTGGACGCCCACAGACCGACGGAGGAGGGCATCGCGGGCTGGAGGTGCGTGCGGCCGACCATGGGGACAGGCCCCACGTCATGGCCGAACGAGCAGAGCTCGGACGCGAGCTCCAGCAGCTCCTGCTCCGTCGCGAGGATCGCGTCCTTCATGTGCAGCCGGACGTCGACCGCGACCTGGTCGTTGCGGCTGCGGCCGGTGTGGATCTTCTTGCCGAGGTCGCCGAGCTTCTCCGTGAGAAGACGCTCGACCGCCATGTGGACGTCCTGGTCGTCAACGCGGATCTTGAACTTGCCCGCGGCGGCGAGCTTCACGATCTTGCCGAGCGCCTTGCGCACCTTCGCCGCCTCGGCC
>JAZUKQ010000244.1:0-2678 GCA_045643325.1 Kiritimatiellia bacterium
ACTTGCCCTCGAAGAGGCGTCCGCAGATGGGGAAGAGGATGGGCGCATGGCTCTGCCAGAAGTCGGGATGTTCGGCCTGCCAGAGGTACTCGCAGTCGCCGCGCCGCACGGAAAGCGGCTCCGCGCCGTAGTCGCCGAGGGGGATGGAAAGCTGGGAATTGGAAAGGATGTGGTTCATGGGAAGGAGGGGTTTGTTGGGAGGAAAGCCAGTATAGAGAAACAATTTATAATGCGCTACCGCCCACTCGCACGCGCCCTCCTCCGCGTCCCGCTCCCCGCGCACATCCCCGGTCGGGACAGGCGGCAGTCCGGGGACAAAGTTATGCCCCCCCGTCTTCTTGCCGTTTTGACAATGAAGAAAAACAGGGGTAGTATATCAATCAGCCAAAGGGTAACCCATGAAATACGCACTTTCTTCGTTTGTTTTCGCCACCGTTTTCGCCATCTGCGCTTTCGCCGATCCAGAGACCTCCGACATGAAGATCAACGATTTCTCCCCCGTTCCCCCCGCCCCCACTGCCGCCGAGGGAACCGCTCCCCGCATCCTTCCGTGGCAGGACGGCAAGAAGGCCGTGTTCTTCATGGCCTTCGACGATGGTTGCGTTTCCCAGCTCGACAACGCCATTCCGCTCATGCAGAAGTATGGCGCCATCGGCACGTTCTATCCCATCATCGACGCCGGTTTCTTCAAGGGGCAGATCAAGCGCTGGGAAGCCCTTGCGGACGATCCGCACGTCGTGTTCGGCAACCACACCCTCACCCACGGGGATTTTCCCGATGCCGCGAAGTTCGAGTCGGAAGTCCAGGCCGCCGAAGAGGCCCTCCATCAGATGACGCCCAAGGCCAAATGGCCGCGTCTCATGTCCTTCGGGAAGCCCGGCGTCAAGGTGTGGAACGTCTCGAAGGAGGACTTCAACGCGACGCTGTCCCGTCACAATCTCATCGACCGCCCCCCGTTCCTCGGCGCCGCCATCAACGTGACGACCATCCCGCAGGCCGAGAAACTCGTCGACGAAGCCCTCGCCTCGGGCGGCATGGGCCATCTCGACTTCCATGGCGTCGGCGGCGACTGGCTCGCCCCGTCGACCGAATTCTTCGAGGGATTGCTGAAGAAGCTCCTCGCGGAGAAGGACAAGGTCTGGCAGCCTTCCGCCATCGACTACCACAAGTACTTCATCGAGCGCGACGCCTCCAAGGTCGAGGTCGTGAAGAAGTCCCCGCTCTCGGTGTCGCTCAAGCTCACGTCCACGGCGGATCCGGTCCTCTACGACCTGCCGCTCACCGTCGAGGCGGACGTCCCCGCCAATTGGAAGAAGTGCCATGTCGAAGCCGAAGGCCTCAAGCCGGTCGACGTGGCAGCCGTCCAGGGTCGCGTCCGTTTCTACGCGCTTCCCGGCGCCATCACGCTGACGCAGGGCAAGTAGCCGCCCACGGAAACCTTCCGGCGTTTCGACCGCAGGCCTGCCGGGCCCCAGACGGAACGCCGGATTCGTTCAAGAGCACCATGGCGGTGATATTGATACCATCCAACTTCCTGAGACTATTTCATTGTGAGATGGCAAAGCAAGGAAAAAACGAAATGGAAAAACAGAAGAAGAGTGGGGCTGGCGTCTGTCGTGGCCTCCGTCGCCTGTGCATGGGAGGATTCGCCTGTCTGCAGCTCTGGTTGGCGCAATCCGCGTCTGGCATGGGTGCGCTGCTGGCCTGCACGGGCATGTACGCGGGCAAGCGGGTGACGGCCGACGGGTCGATCCTGATTGGACGGACCATCGATTTCTCGCCCTTCAACGGGACGATGCGCCAGGAGATCCGCGAGGCGGGGACGCTCGTGGCGTTCAACGGTATGACCAACAAGTACCGCTACGTCTGCACCCCGATGTCGACGAGCCTGAACCTGGGACGCTTCGCAGGAGGCGCCGCGAACGAAAAGGGCGTCATCCTCACCGGCACGATTACCGGCGCGACGCGAAACGAGGCGCTGGCGGGAGATCCGTTCGTTCCGGTCGATCGGGGCGGCGTCGGCGAACCGAACCTCCCCGACTACCTGATCGGCAATGCCGCGACCGCCCGCGAAGCGGTCGTGTTGCTCGGCGAAGCCGTCGCCGCGTACGGGCATGCCGGCCCCGAAATCTACATGGTCGCCGATCCAAACGAGGCGTGGTACGTCGAGGTCTACACCGGCCACGACTGGGCGGCGGTGAAGATGCCGGCGGACAGGGTCGCCGTTTTCGGCAACCATTTCAGCCCGCGCGGGGTCGACCCGGACTCTGCGGACGGGTTGCATTCACCCGGTCTCGGGACCCGCGCCAGGGAAGAAGGTTTCGCCGTCTGGGCGGACGCGACGGAGACGGAGCCCGACCTCTATCTCACCTATGCCGACCGTAGCTCGGTGGAGGAGAACTACGCCAATTTCCGCGCGTGGTACGGACACAAGTGGTTTGGCGACACGGAACATCCGGCCTACGCGACGGATCTTCTTCCCGAGCTCTTCTTCGAGCCCAAGCCCGATTATCGGATCGAGCCGACCTTCCTGTTCGAGCTCATGCGTGCGCGGTACGAGGACATGACGGACGAAGACCTCCCGACGCCGCGGACGAATTTCCCGATCCGCGTGATCGGAACGGTCAAGCAGGGGAACTGCCACGTCCTCCATCTCGACTGCCGCGAGACGACGCCCG
>JAZUKQ010000245.1:0-30855 GCA_045643325.1 Kiritimatiellia bacterium
GGTTCTCGTAGCCGAGCAGCCGGTAAGCGGCGACTTCCGCGGGATTGAACTCGATCTGCACCTTCACGTCCTTCGCGACCGTCATGAGCGTGCCGCCGAACTCGTTCACGAACATCTTCTTCGCCTCAAGCATCGAATCGACGTACCCGTAGTTGCCGTTGCCGGCGTTCGCGAGCTTCTTCATGTTCACGTCCTGGAAGTTTCCGCGTCCGACTCCGAGCACCGTGAGGAACACGCCGGACTCGCGTTTCCCGGCGATGAGGTTCTCAAGCTCGTCCGGAGACGAAGCGCCGATGTTGAAGTCTCCGTCCGTGATGAGGATCACGCGGTTGTTCGCCTTCTTGTCGAAGTTCTTCTGCGCCTCCGCGTAGGCGAGCTGGATGCCCGCGCCGCCGGCGGTGCCGCCGCCGGAGGCGAGCGAGTCGATCACGGACACTATCGCGCGCTTCTCGCGTCCCGACACCGACGGAAGCCGGACCTCCGTGCCGCTCGCGTAAGTGACGATCGCGACATGATCCTCCTCACGGAGTCTGTCGACGAGCAGCTTGAGTCCCGCCTTCGCGAGGGAGAGTCCGCCGTTCCACTCCATCGACCCCGACACGTCGATCAGGAACGTGAGGTTGCACGGCGGCAGCTTCGCCTCGTCGACCGTCTTCGCCTGCACGCCGAGACGCAGCAGCTGGTGCTTCGCGTTCCACGGACACTTCGCGAGTTCGCAATCGACCGCCACCGGCTCGTCGCCCTTCGGTCCCGGATAGGCGTACTTGAAGTAATTGACATACTCCTCGATGCGCACCGAACCCTTCGGAGGCAACCGCTTCTGCTCGTTGATCGAACTGCGCATCAACGCATAGCTCGACGTGTCGACATCCAGTCCGAACGTCGAGAGCGCCTCGCTGCGCGGATCCTTGAACGCGTTCTCCACCGCCTCCGCGTAACGCTCGCCCGAAACCGACGGCGGCACGGTTTCGAGATATCTATTGCCACAAACGGCATTGGCTTCCCCTCCCCGCACCGCCATCCGCGAGCGTCTGCCAGCCATCGACTTCATCGTAATCGCGCTTTTGATTATCGCGATTGGCTCGCTGGCAGGCTTGCAGCTGATAGGTTTGCTGGCACACGCGACCTCTGCCGCAGGGGATTCGATCTGTAGAGCAGGAGGTTCGATCCCGAATTCCGGCTCTGGTTCGCTAGCACATATATCTGCAACTTCATCAGAACTCACCTCAGGCTCACAACACACTTCATCGGCGCATTCTGCCTGAGTAGCCAAGATCTCGGCGGTCCGCGCCGCCGACATCTTGATGTCATTCTCCCGACGATCCTTCAATACTTCCTCGTACCAGAGTCCGGTGATGCCGAAGCAGATCATCAGCATGGCCGCAAGCCCCAAGGCCGCGCGGCTACGCCACCAGTTCGTCCTGACCTTTACCGCTTCTACCGCCGTGAATCCCGTGAAATCCCCGCCCGACACCGCAAAGGCCCGCTCGTAGGCGGACGCCGTTTCGTCTTGGGACCGCGCCCCCGACGGAATCGCCGCAACTGCCGCGGCGATATCGGCGACATCGGAATTCTCCAGCATAGCGACAAGCCAACTCCGCTCGACGAACGACTTCGCCGCGGTGCAGGCGTTCCAGAGCTGGAAGACCCGCTCGCCGACCAGCGCCTCGCGCACGGACGCGGGGACGGTGAACGGCGAAACCGGGACGATCCGATAACCGACCGCGCCCCGTGATTCGAGAACGAGCGCGACGAACGGACGGTTCATATCGGCGAAGACACGCACTTCGCCGGTCTTCACCGGAACGTCGAACCCCTTCGTCCAGAGTTTCTTCTCGATCCCGCGGAAGGCCGGCCTAGCGCCGCCCTCGAGATACAGTTTCCATTCCTGTTTGAACACGTCGTTCATCGCGCACCTCCCAACTTCGTGAGCACGCCTTGAGGGAGCGCGGCTTCGCACGTCTCGAGGAGCATCCGGACGAAGAGCGGATCGCCCGCTCCGTCAAAATCCCGAAGTTCCCTTCTGAGTGCCGACATCGCCTTGTCCCTTATCGCGTAAGCCCGTGATTTTCCTGTTTCCAGCCCTTCGAGAACTGTCGCATCGGTTATCGACACGTCCTGGGCCGTCGCGAATAAAAGGAACGCGACCTTCGCTTTTTCCGTCTTTATTTTCCGGGAAATGTCGTTCAGCAGTTTTTCGGAAAACTCACGATATCCGTCCGCTTCCACCGTCGACGCCGGATCGTCCTCCGCGGCGACTTCAAGCTGCGAGACCGCCTCCGGTCCGGCGTTCTCCCATTCGAGACGACGTCTGCCGTCCGCCCCGCGCAACGAACGCGGACGCCACCCCTTCAGCGTCGCGATCCAGTCGAGGACGATATCGTGGATGCGTCCCGAACCCGAGCCGAAGAGCGTGCCGCAGACGAAATCGGTCATTTTCAGGCCGTCGGCGGCGATACGGTAGGAGAAATAGCTTTTGAGGGGTTTCGCGGTGTCGCGCGAGCCTTTCAGCATGAAATAGCCGTCGAAGAACGCCACGGGGTCGTCTCCCGCCGCGTCCTCTGCGGAGAGGCCGTACCGCGAGAGTTGCGCGCGCATGGCGCTCTCGACCTGCCGCCGGAGCCGTGTAGCGTGTTCGGCGCCGCAGCCCGCGACCGAGCAGATTTCGAACCACTCCCGCCATGCGTCGTCGCCGGCATATCGGTCATTTTCTTGAAAAGCCATAACGTTGTCCTCCTGTACATTGGGGAAAGGGACAAGCCGCCGAGTTTTTCCGCGAAGAAAATTACGGCGCTCGCGATTTCTTGTCGTCCCATTTTCGCACGGAGTTCCGCGCCCGCGCAACCGGTTTTGTGACTGTCCAGTATGACATTGATTTGGCGCGTGGTGCGGGCACGATGCAGGTTTCGGAATCGGACCCCCGCTTTAACATCGATGTAGTACCCCACCTGCCTCTCCGAAGAATTAGGATAAAACGAATATACAAATACGACACATTTCGTTCAAACAAGCGAAAATGCTTAGTGTTTTGTGTAAAATACTGTTTGAATTTGTACAGGCGAGATCCTCCTCCCGAAACCGATTTCCAAACCTGTACCGGCCGCCCCTCGTCCGATTCGTTTTTCTTTTCCTTCTAAGAAATTCAGATCTGTGCGCCCGATTTATCATGTTGGATGCCGGTCCTCAATCGTTCGGAAAAGAGTAGAAACGAATATACAAAAACGACACAATCTGCTTGAATATACAAAAAAGCTTAGGTTTTTTCCGTAAAAAGTTTTTGAATTTGTACACGGGAATCCGAGACGAGACTCTTTCGGACCCCTTTTTAGAAATTACACCGAAGTTCTATATTGTCAGGGGGGACACGATTTTCATTTCTCAAGACACTGGCTTCCGCTCCTCTGGACGCTGCTTCCGGTCCCGTGGAGGCCTCATCGCCCCCCTTCGCGGCGGATGGTGTCTACTCTTCGTCCACGTTATCCGCATCGTCCGCGTTATCCGTATCGTTCGCCGTTTCCGTATCGTCCGCCGTTTCCGGGACGGCGGCCTCGTCCGCGTTGTCCGCGGGTTCTTCCGCGCCATATTCGTCATCCGCTGGGCCGCCGAGGGCCTTGTAGAGCTGGATCGAGAGGTTCGCAAGCTCCGCGCGGTGCTGGCAGAGCGCCTGACGGGCGGAAAGAAGGGAACTTTGGGCGGAGAGGACCTCAAGATAGTCCGCCTGTCCGTTGGTGTAGAGCTCGCGCGCGATGTCCAACGCCTGCGCGCGGTCCGTCTCCGCCTCAAGGAGGTAGGGCGTCCGCTCCGCCTCGCGGTTCAGACGCGTCCAGCTCGTCTCGACCTCGTGGAGCGCCGTGAGCACCGCGGCGCGGTAGGCGAGGGCGGACTCCTCGGCCGCGGCCTTCGCCGCGCGTTCGGCGTTCCGGAGGCGTCCGAACGAGAGGAAGTTCCAATTGAACGAGGGGGCGAGGGAGAGGGATTTCATCGCGTCGGACCACGAGGAGAGCTCTTCCGAGGAAAGCGAGCCGGACGCTCCGATAGAGAGGTTCGGAAAGCGGTTCACATGGGCGACACCGACCTTGGCGACGGCCGACTTGTGGTTCTCCTCGGCCATGCGGACGTCGGGACGGCGGCGGAGAAGGTCTGCGGGGACGGTCTCCGGCAGGGGGGACGGCGGCGGAATCGGGCCGGGCTCGCGGAGAAACTCGTCGAACGCCCCCGGAAGGACACCGCAGAGAAGCTCGAGCGCGCGGATGTCGGCGGAGATGGCTGCTTCGGCGGTGGGGATGCCGGCGAGCGTGGAGGCCAGCTGCGCGTTGGCGGAGAGCAGGTCGAGCCGGCTCGCGATGCCCGCCTTCTCCTTCTCCTCCGCGATCCGGCAGGTGTCGCGCTGGACCTCGACGTTGGCCCGCGTGAGCCGGAGCGACTCCTGCGCCTGACGGAGCGCGACGAATCCCGTGGCGATTTCCGAGACGAGCGCGAGGCGCGCGTCGTCGAGCGAGAAGTCGGCCGCGGCGAGGTCCGCGCGCGCGCCGGTGACCCGCCAGCGGGTCGCGCCGAAAAGATCGGCCTCCCACGAGACGCGCCCGGAGAGGGAATAGCTCTCGATGTCTTCCGCGTCCCCCGACCCTGCCTTGCGGCGGCCCCACTCGGCGCCGGCCCCGGCGGTCATGTCGGGAAGGTACTCGGCGCGGGTCGCGCCGTACGTCGCGTAGGCGCGCTCGACGCGCTGGAGCGACTGGAGCAGCGAGGGGTTGCCGAGAAGCGCCACGGTCTCGAGATAGCCGAGCGCGGGGTCGGCGAGCGAGACGGGAAAGACGACGCTGTTGGTCGCGAGAAACGGCGCGACGGCCTCGTCGCGGCGCGGGAGGACGATCGTCGCGGAGCCGTCTCCGGTCTCCGGAGCCTCCTCGTCTTCGGATGCCGCCCCGGCCTCTTCCGCCTCCTGGGACGGGGGAAGGACGACGAGCGGGAAGACATTGGTCGAGGAAGGAAGATAGCTTTCCGGAACGGCGACGGATGGACGTTCGTAGTCCGGGCCGAGCATGCAGCCGGCCGCGAGGCAGAGAAGAAACGACGAAACGAGGAGAAGACGTGTTTTCATGGTTATTTCTCGGCGGCGGAGCCCGCCCGCTGGGCGAGGACGGCCGCGACGATGATGACGCCCTTGACAAGCCCCTGCGCGTAGGTGTTCACGTCGAGCATGACCATCATGTTGCCGATGACGCCCAGAAGAAGGACTCCGACGAGCGTCCCGACGAGGCTGCCGCGTCCGCCCTCCATGCGCGTGCCGCCGATGACGACCGCCGCGATGGCGTCGAGCTCCCAGAGGTTGCCCGCGTTGGCGCTGTTGACCGACTCGTAGTGAGCCGCGAAGAGGAACGAGGCGAGACCGGTGAGAAGCCCCGCGACGACGTAGGTCCAGAACTTGACCCGGCGGACCGGGACGGCGGCGTAGCGGGCCGCCTTCTCGTTGCTTCCGACGGCGACGATGTACCGGCCGAGCCGCGTCCGGTGAAGAAGGTAGAGCGAGCCGAGGAGCACGGCGATCCAGACCATCACGGCGTAGGGAAATTCCAGCGGGATGACGCGGGTTCCGGTCCGGGCGATATTCGTCCCGGGAATGGGGAGCCCCTTGCCGACGTTGGCGAAGGCGGTGGCCCCGTGGACGAAGAACTGTCCGCCCTTGGCGATCCAGACGGCGGCGGAGCGGAACGAGACGAGCGCGCCGAGGGTCGCGATGAAGGGAGCGAGCCGGCCCCAGGCGATGAGGACGCCGTTGAGCGCGCCGGCCGCGGCGCCGGCGACGAGGCAGGCGCCGAGGCCCGCGAGGCAGGCCGCGGTCTGGCTCCAGCCGGCCGAGAGCGCGCCGGAGACGGCGAGGACGCCCATCCCGCCCGCGAGTGCGAGCAGGGCTCCGACGGCGAGGTCGATGCCGCCGAGGAGGATAACGAGCGTCATGCCTGTCGCGACGATGCCCGAGGCGGCGCAGTTGTTGAGGATGTTGACGATGTTGACGGGGCGCAGGAACGCGGGGTCGCGGAGCGCCGTGACGACAACCATGACTCCGAGCGCCGCGAGCGCCCACGCCCACGCGGGGGCGCCCTTCAACCGTTGCGCGATCCGGATGTTCAAAACCGGCCCTACTCTTTCACGCCGCCGACTTTGATATTGAGTCCGGCGACGTCTTCGACACGGTCGACGCGCCCGCCCTTGATCCAGACGATGCGGTCGGAGGCCGCGAGCATCTTGTGGTCGTGGGTGGCGGTGATGACGGTGACGCCTTCCTGCTGGCAGAGCTTTTTGAGGAGCTGGATGATCTCCTCGCCGGTCTTTTGGTCGAGGTTGGCGGTCGGCTCGTCGGCGAGAATGATGGCGGGATCGTTGGCGAGGGCGCGCGCGATGGCGATGCGCTGCTGCTGGCCGCCGGAGCACTCGCCCGGGGTGTGGTCGAGCCGGTGGCCGAGGCCGACCATCTCGAGGCATTCCTTTGCGCGCCGGTCGGCCTCTTTGTCGGGCACGCCGAGGAAGGTCATGGGGAGCATGACGTTGCCGCGCGCGGTGAGCCACGGGATGAGGTTGTAGGTCTGGAAGACGTAGCCGATGTGCTTGCAGCGGAAATAGGAGAGCTCCTGGGAGGAGAGTTTCGGCAGGGACTGCCCGCCGACGAGGACCTCTCCGCTTGTGGGACGGTCGAGGGCGCCGACCATATTGAAGAGGGTGGTTTTGCCCGAACCGGACGGCCCCATGATGGAGAGGTACTCCTCGCGGTAGACGTCGAGATTGACGTCGCGGAGGGCGTAGACTTCCTCGTCGGCCTTCTTGAACACCTTGTTGACGCCGCGGACGGCGACCAGGACCTGCTTTTCGGTTTTTTCGCTCATGCCCGTATCGTATCATATTTCAGGCGCGTTGGCACTTCCGTCGACAAGTTTAAGGTCGAAAGGCCGGAGAGGTCCGAAAGACCGGGCGGCGAGGTGTCCGCGGCGCGCGATTGACCTTCCGCGCGCGAAGTGCTACCGTTTTGCGCCGGACCAAACGCCGCCGCGCGTTTTCTCCTTCCTCGATTCCGCGCGCGAAGTGCTATCGTTTTGCGCCATGCCAAACGCTTTTCACCGTTCTTCCCATGTCGATCTCTGTCATGGACCGCTGTTCCGGCAGATGGCGGTGTTCTCGCTGCCGCTCATCCTCTCCGGCCTCCTGCAGCTGTGCTTCAACGCGGCGGACATGATCGTGGTCGGCCGCTTCGCCTCCGCCGAGTCGCTCGCGGCGGTGGGGTCGACGGGACCGATCTGCGGGCTGATCGTCACCGTCTTCATGGGGCTTTCCGTCGGCGCCAACGTCGTCGTGGCGCATTTCACAGGCGCGCGCGACCCGTGCGCCGCGTCCCGCGCCGTCCACACCTCCATCGCCCTCGCCGTCTGGAGCGGCCTCGGACTCGTCGGCGTCTCTCGGTTCGCCGTGGAGCCGCTGCTCGTCGCCATGGACGTCCCGCAGAGCGTGCTTTCCCTCGCCGTGCTGTACACGCTGATCATCTGCGCCGGAATCCCCTTTAACATGCTCTTCAACTTCGGCGCGGCCATCCAACGCGCCGTGGGGGATACCCGGCGACCGACGCTTTATCTCGTCTACTCGGGCGTCCTCAACGTCGTCCTTAACCTGATTTTCGTCATCGCTTTCCGGATGGACGTCATGGGCGTCGCCCTCGCGACGGTCGCCTCCCAGGCGATGGCGGCCGCGCTCGTTCTCCGCGACCTCGTCCGCGAGGACACGCCGGACTCGGCGCGGCCCGGCGCGGACTGCGCCGGAATCGGCCTTCGTTGGAAGCTTGTCCGGGTCGATCCCCGGATGCTCCGGAGCATCGTCCGCATCGGCGTCCCCGCCGGCTTTCAGGGCGTGTTCTACTCGACCTCCAACATCCTCATCCTCTCGGCCGTCGGGTCGCTGGGCGACATGGCGCTCGCGGGCAACGCGGCGGGCGGCAATCTCGAGGGGTTCCTCTATGTCTTCGGAGGCGTGTTCCAACAGGCCGCCGTGAGCTTCGTCGGGCAGAACTTCGGGGGAGGGAAGTTCCAGCGCGTCCGCCAAAGCGCCGTCATCGTCTCGGCCGGCACGACGGTCTTCGTCACGGCCGTGAGCCTCGTGCTGCTTGCCACGGGTCCGACGCTGCTGCGGCTCTACTCGACCGACGCGGACGCCATCCGTTTCGGCATGGACAGGCTGCGCGTCATGATGCCGCTCTATGCGACCTGTCCGCTCATGGAGGTGTTCGGCGGCTGCCTGCGGGGGCTCGGGCGGTCGCTGCAGCCCGCGGTGACGACGTTTCTCGGCGTCTGCGTGCTGCGCGTGCTCTGGGTGGAGTTTCTCTTCCCGCTCCAGCCGACCATGACCAACGTCATGCTGTCGTATCCCGTCTCGTGGACGCTGGTGACCCTCGTCAACGGCATCTTTCTGGTCCGCGCCCTGAAGCGGCTTCCCGGCGGCCGGAACGCCGGAATCTCCGCCGCGTAGCGTCCGTTCCCCCGGCCCGGAGGAAGACGCGCCTTCCCTTTCCTTCCGCGCTGCGCGGAGCATTTGAATGCCGTCGACCGTATCAGGACGGGGAATGGTTTCCTTCCGCGCTCGCGCGGAGCATTTTCCACGTCCTGACCGCCATCGGTTGGGACGCGGCGAGACGCCGCATCCCCCGTGCTCCGCGCGGAACATTTCCCTCAACAGATTTTTCTTTTCATAGAAACTTCTTTCCATGTTCGGGAAACATTTCCCTCGTCCGAGACTGTTCTCGATCCCGCCATTTTCGCGCGCCCGCGCGCGCATAGAAATTCAAAAAGTTTTTCATCGATTTCTCAAGCATTTTTCAAAGTTTTTACTTTTTATGTCGATATTGTATATTCGTACTTTTTCCGCTTTTAAATCTCTTTGGAGAATCAAAATTTTCTCTCCTCCCGTTTCCCAATCCGCGCCGCCGCGACCCCAAAAAAAACGCATTTCCGGCCGGACATGATAGAATAGCGGTCTTCATTCGGCCTCCAAGGAGAAAATAGCCATAATCCATGTTCCCGCGCCGTACGCCGCGCTTGCCGCGCTCGTTGTCTCCGTCTCGGCTTCCGGGTTTGCCTCCCCCGCGACCTTGGTCTCGGTCGTCGCGGACAAGTTCGCCCATGAGCCCGGCGAGGAGATTGTCTTCTCCATCGCCGCTTTGGACGACGCCAAGACCCCCGTCCCGTGCGAGGTCGCGTGGACTCTCGACGCGGACGACGGCCGGGCCGCCGAAACAGGCTCCGGACGCGCCGTGCCGGACGCGCCGGTCGTCGTGCGGACGAAGATGGAGAAACCCGTTTTCCTGCGCCTCGCGGCCAAGTTCGGTCCCGACGGGACGAAAACTTTCATCGCCGGCGCGGCCGGCATACGGAAAGGGGCGGCTCCTCGGTACGGAACCGCCCCATTTCTTTCGCAGCGGGATGTCGCGCTGTTTCCCGTGCGGAATCCTGCGGCCTATTTCGCGATCTCGACGGATCCGGCGCGCGGAATCGTGAACGTGACCGCGCCGGATTCCGCGTCGTAGGAGAACGGGACGCTCTTTCCGCCGAACTTCACGGACGCCGGCCGCGCGGCGGCCCAGGCGAGCACCTCACCGCCGTCCAGAATCTCCGCCTTCGTCCTGCCGGCCTCCGCCGCGACGGACTCGACCGAGCCCGTCGCGTTGAAGAGACGCTTCAGACCGAGGACCGCGAAGCCGTTCTCGTCGATTTTCGCGAACGAGACAACCTCCGCCTCCCCGCTGCAGAGCGCGAGCTTCGGACGCGAGCGGCCGGAGACTTTGAGGCACTTTCCGGCGTTGTGCATCCAGATCGCGTGGTCGCCGCGGCACCCGACATCGGCGAGCGAGAACGAGCTTCGCGTGCGGAGTTTTTTCTTGCCGTCGTACTTGCAGTTGAACAGGCCCATCACGGCGCCGCATGCGGTGCTGTTCACGACCTTGAAGAGACCGGCGTCGGGCGTGCGCGGATCGAAGAAGAGGCAGGAGTCCGCGACGCGGGCCGGGGCGAGGCAGCGGGGGACCCGTCCGCCGGACAGGAGGAGGCTGTCCAGGATGGCGGTCTGGTGGACGCCCGGTTTGTCGGCCGTATAGACGGGACCGCCGGAGATCGCGCGGGCGGCGGCATGAAACGGAGCGGAGGGGTCGTCCGTCGTGAACATGTCCCAGTCGACCCACATGAAGTTTCCGAACCAAAGGCCCATGAGCGCGTTCTGGTAGATATGCCGCCCGTGCATCTCGGGACGCTCAGGGAAGAAGTCGTCGCTTCCGCGGAACAGGTTCGCGGACTTGCAGTGGTAGAGCGCCTCGGGGTTCGCCGACATGCAGGTGAGGAAGTTCTGCCCGAAGTGCTTTCCGGTCGACTTGTTCATCGCGGAGCGGAAATCCGCGAAGAGTTTCGCGCGTCCGCCCGCGCCGGAGCCAAGACCGGAGAGCGACCACTGGTTGTCGATCTTCACGCCGTCGACCCCGCACGCGGCGAGATGGGCGTGATAGGCCTCGAAAAATTTGTCGGGGCGGGAGGGCGGGAGCTCTCGTTCTCCCCCGGTCGCTCCGGGCGTGTAGCATATCGTCTCCCGGGGGGCGAACCGGTAGCCGGGAAGCGCTTTGAGGACGCCGTCCCAGTAGCCCGACACGGCGTGCCAGACGAAGAACTTGTTGAGTCCGAACGAGTTTTTGCACTCGTCCACGGTCGCTTTGAGGCCGCCGGGAAACTTCTCGTTGGCGTCAAACCCGGTAAGGAAGCGCTTCCCGTCCTTTTCCACGGTCTGCATCCAGCCGTCGTCGAGAATCATCCAGTCCGGCATGAAGCCCGCCTTCGTCCAGCTCGAGAGGCCGGCGCGGACATCGTCGAGCGTGACCTTATTGTAAAACGCGTTCCATGTGCACCAGCCGAATTTCTGGAGCATGTCGGGGTCCGGTTTCTTCGAGCGGAGCCTGACGGTCCCCGCTGGGAGCAGGCGGAGCATGTCGGAGGCGGCGCGGCGAATCGCGAGCGAGGGCGATTTGGCCTTCACCGAGTAGAGTCCCGCGGCCGGCGCGCACACGAGCGACGGATCGCCTGTCTCGCCGCAGACCTGGACGGTGCCGGGCCGGGGACCGCCTTTCATGAAGTGCATCTGCGTCGCGGCGGGGAGCGCGACATAGAGCGTGAAACTTCCGTCCTTGAGTTGGACGAGCAGCCAAGTCGCGAGGTCGCCGAGGGTCGTGAGGTCCGACCCGACCGACGCTGCGGACCAGTACGGGCAGTTTCTGTCGACACGGATCGCGACGAAGCGTTCCGCGCCGGGAACCGTCATCGTCATCTCCGCCTCGGGCGCTTCCGCGCCGGGGACGAACTTCACAATCTCGCCGAACTTCGGGCATTTACCAGCGGACATCTGTTTTGTGCTCATGTTTTTCTATTTGGAGGAGGGGTATGCGAACGGAGGAAGGGTATTCTGTTTCTCGCGATACGTCAAGCGGAAAGCGCGGGCGCGTCGGACGCGGTGAGCGGTGCGCTGGGCAACGAGTCTACGCGGGACGCGGGTGCGTCGCGTCTGCGCGGGGCGCGGGTGCGATGTTCTTCCACTTCTGCGAAAGGTGCTTTGGGGAGGCATGTTCGCGCGGACGCGGGGGTGACTGTCCGCTTTCAGAGACGTGAAGCACCGATTCCCATTTCTTCATCGAGGTTTCGGCACCGAATTCCCTTCATTTCATCTTTTCGATGTACAAATTCAAAAGCATATTTTTCAAAATATCAGTGTGTTTCGATATATTTTGACTTTTTGTGTCAAAATTGATTTTACGTTCTACATTGCGGCTTCGCCCGACGGCGTGAGACCGACGAAGAGGCGGAGGCGGGCTTCCAGACGGGCGAGAGAGGTAGGACAGGCGGCGAGATGTTCTGAGGCGAGCGCACGGGACACATCGAACCGGATCTGGACGAGTTTTTCGTCCGTCCGCCTCCGGACGGGGTGGTAGACCCAGATTGGGGGCGACGAGCGGAAAAGGTAGCGGTAGGCGAAGGGAAGGTCCTTGTGGACGCGCGCCGCGGCCTCCGCCGTGTTCATGGCGCTGTGCGGGAGGAGCCATTCCGGCGGACAGGGGTCCGTCATCGCCGAGGAGTCGCGGAGATGTTGCGCGATCCGCTTGAGATAGAGCGCCGCGGAGTAGTGCGCCGCGATGTCGGGACAGTGCTCACGGAGCCATCCCTTGATGCCCGGGTTGCGGCCACGGAAATGCTTGTGCCCGACCGGGATGGAGCGGTTGTTGACCGAGGCCTCGAGGTCGTTGAGCGCGGATCCGAAAGCGAGCGCGGCCTCGTGGGAGTCCTTGCGGCTGGACCAGAGCTCCAGAAGCGCTTCGGGTGTCGGCGGCGGGTTGAACGAACGGACGACTTTGTGCCGCCACGGGTTCTCTCGGGGCAGTTCCTGGGTTTCGCGTTCTTTCGCCTCGGCCTCCTTGATGGCACGACGGAGCGCCCGCTCGGTGCGGATGTCTGCGAAGAATTCGCCGAAGATGGGTTTCAGGAGCGCCCAAAAGACCATGAACGGAAGTGCCGAGAGCCCTATGAGGCAAAGGAGCGCTTCCGGAGGTGTTGGGGTGTGGGGAAGGCCGACATAGGACGCCGGACCGCGGTTTCGTGGTTTGTGCATGGTGAAATGCGGGCAAGGGGAAACAGGATTTGATTCGGTGGAACGGAAAGTCGTGCCCGTCGTTTTAGAAACCAATATACTATATTGACAAAATCGTGGCAAGCAGAAAATAAAAGTGTGAAAACACTAAGAAATTTTATAAAAACGAGTTTGAGTTTGTACATGGATTTGGATGAGCGCGATGCAACGTTGTCTTCCTCAGGTTTGCTCAGAAGGAGGAAAACTAAGGAGTCGGGTTTCTTTGAAAAAGTGGCGGACGTTTTCGGTAAGGATGTCTGTCTTATCGTCCTTGTCGTCCGCGAGAGACCTCTGACACCGCATCCGGCCGAATGAAAACAAGAGCGCAAGCAGCCGCAAACTGCACGATTCGTTTTTTTGGGGATAGGTTCGTCGAATGTATAGCTGCTGCGTTTCGCTGGGGGTAGTGTAGCCCAGATGCTGGTCTGTCGAGTGTGGAGAGTCCGCCGTACATTCGACGAATCTATTACGTTTTTTTGAATATTGTCGGTTTACGAAAACGAAGCCGAAATGCTAAAATGCTCGAAAACGGACTTTGATTGCGGCGCATGCCAGACGTCCGGTCGCTCTCCGGGTTTCCCCGGCGCGCCCCGGGTTCACCGTCATGCGTTGGACTCTCCTGTCCAGGACATTTCCATGAAAACCACCTCTCTTTCCCTCAACGGCGAATGGCGCTGCGTGTGTACCAAGGAATCGGGCGAGACGCTCACGTTTCCCGGTACCGTTCCCGGTTGTCTCCACACCGACCTTCAGCGGGCCGGACATCTCCCCGCCGACCTTTATTGGCGCGACAACGCCGAACAGTCGCTCTGGGTCGAGGCGTGCGATTGCGTCTATTCCCGAGAGTTCGAGGTGCCCGCGCTCCACAGGAACGCCGTTCTCGTCTTTGAAGGCCTCGACGTCTACGCCGAAGTCGTCCTTAACGGCGTCTCTCTCGGCCGCGCCGACAATATGTTCATCCCGTGGCGCTTCCCCGTCGACGGCACGCTCCGCGAAGGCCGCAACACGCTTGAGGTCCGCTTTTCGTCGCCGGTCCGCGCTGTCGCCGGCAAGCCCGCGCGAACGGCCGCGTTCACTCATGAGCGCCTCTGGACGCGCCGCATCCAATGCACCTACGGCTGGGACTGGGTGACACGCTTCGTCACGATGGGCGTCTGGCGCGATGTCTCGATTGTCTTCGAGGAGCCCGACGCGCTCGCGGACGCCTATGTCTTCACGAACGATGTCGAGGGCGACGGCGGCACGGCGCAGGTCGCCGTCCGCTCGCGGTTCGTCCGTATCACCGGCGAGGGCTGGATGAGTCTCCGCGTCCTCGCTCCGGACGGTTCGGTCGTCCGGGAGAAGCGCCGGAAAATCCTTGCCCAGAAAAACGGCGCTTCCGAGGTCACGCTCGAGGAGTTCGTCGACGTGCCCCGCGCGCGGCTTTGGTATCCCGCGGGCTACGGAGAACAGCCTCTCTACCGGCTCGAGATTTCCGCGCCCGGCTCTCCCGACTACGCCTGCCCGTTCGGAATCCGGAAGGTCGTCGTCCGCGAGGTTCCCGACGCGCCCGGCTCTCCGGAGCGGGCGAAGTGCGAGGAATATGTCAAGACGCCCCACATCGCGGAGAACGACCGGAACGGAGACGACACCGCCTCGTTCCTCCTGTTGGTGAACGGGAAGCGGATCTTCTGCCGCGGCGGCAACTGGGTTCCGTGCGAGCCGTTTCCGAGCGCCATCGATCCGGAGAAAGAGCGCCGCCTCGTCCGCGTCGCGCGCGGGGGAGGGGGCAATATGCTGCGCGTCTGGGGCGGCGGCGTCTTCGCCTCGGAGGCGTTCATGGACGAGTGCGACCGGCAGGGAATCCTCGTCACGCAGGATTTTCTTATGGCCTGCGGAAACTATCCGGAGGAGTTCGACGGCTTTATCGCGCAGCTCTCTCTGGAGGCGCGCGCCGCCGCGCTCGCGCTCCGCAACCATCCCGCGCTCGTCTGGTGGACGGGCGACAACGAGAACGCGGAGCACGGCGACGAGAACATGGCCTACTATACCGGGCGCCGCGCCGCGCTCGAGGGCATCGCGCCGGTCCTCCGCGCTCTCGATCCGGCCCGCCGTTTTCTCCCGTCGAGTCCCTATGGCGGCGCCCCCTACCGCAACCTGCTCCGCGGCACCTCCCATAATACGAACTACATCGGCGACATGTTCGCGTGGGTCCGCGAGGGCGACTTCACCGGCTGGCGCGCGTATTTCGAGCGCTTCATCGCCCGCTTCTGCGCCGAGCAGGGGACGCTCGGCATGCCCTTCGTCTCGACGCTCCGCCGCTTCATGACGGAAGAGGACATCTTCGGTCCGGACGAGTCCGTGAGCGAGTTCCACACGCAGTCGAATCCGTGGTTCGACAACGAGATCGGCCTTTCGATCTACGGTCATATCCGGAAGATGACCGAGGGCATGTTCGGCACGTTCAAGGACGCCGCCGACCGCATCCGTAAGACCCAGACGCTGCAGTGCGAGTGGGTCCGGCTCTCGATGGAGCTCTATCGGCGCAACGCGTGGTTCTCCTCGGGAATGATCTACTGGATGTTCAACGAGTGCTGGCCGGCCGGCGCGGGCTGGGGCCTTGTGGACTACGACGGCGCCCCCCAGCCCTCCTTCTATGCTTTCCAGCGCGCGGTCCGGCCCGTCATCGCGTCCGTCGAGGAGAAAAACGGCGGAATCCGCTGCGTCGTCTCGAACCTCGCCTCCGCCCCCGCCCGCGGCCGGTGGCGTCTCTACGCCTACGACATCGTCGACGGGACGGAGACGGCGGTCGCGGCGGGAGAGGGCGAACTTGCCGCTCCCGGGGAGGCCGCGACGGTCTGGACCGGCCGCGCCGACACGCTTCCCGTCCCCGTCGACGCCCGCCACGTCCTGCTCTGCGACCTGGAATGCGATGCTTCCGCTCCGGGAGCGCGGGAAGCCGGAACCCCGTCCCGCGACCGCGCGTTCCTCGCGCTCCGGGACTGGCAGGAGATGGCCTGGCCGGACTACGCGGAGCCTCTGGTCGCGGAAAATTCCGACGGCACCGTCTCCGTGACCGCGCGCGCGACGACGCCGGTCCTGCTTCTGGACCGGCCCGACCTGCGGCTCGCGGACGATTGCATGTTCCTCAAGAAGGGCGAGACGTCCGTCATCCGGCGGAACGGTCCGCGCCCCGAGTAGTCTTCGGCCGCGCCCGGCGGACCCCTCGAACACCGTCCGCCCGTTCCGTCCGTCCATCCGTCCTTTCCGCTGTTTTTCCCGTACCGCAAACCCATCCACACCGCCATGTCCTGGATTGATTGGATCATCATCGTCGTTCCGCTCGCCTCCATTTTTTGGCTCGCGTTCTATACACGCAAGTACGGACACTCGGTTGTCAACTTCCTTGCTTCCGGCCGCGTCGCCGGGCGCTATGTCATGACGGTGAGCGTCGTCACTTCCGCGCTGAGCGTCCAGTCGATCATCGGGAACGTCGAGCAGCACTACAAGACGGGGTACGCCATCTCGTTCTGGAACAACATCAGCGTCCCGCTCGGCATCATCCTGACGCTCACCGGCTACTGCATCTACCGGTTCCGGGCCTCCAAGGCGCTCTCCATCGGCCAGTTTCTCGAGGTGCGGTACTCGCGGTCGTTCCGCGTCGTAGCCGCCACCATCCGCACGATCGCCGAGGCGATCACCAACGCGCTCTCGCCCGCCATCGCGGCGAACTTCTTCATCTATTTTCTCGGACTGCCGCACCGCGTCCACATTCTCGGGCTCAATCTTCCGTGCTTCGGCATCGTGCTCGCGGTCTGTCTCACGATGTCGCTCATTCTCATTTGGCCCGCGGGCCGCGTCACGCTGCTCGTGACGGACACCCTGCAGTCGCTTCTCTCGTATCCGATATTCGTCATCATTGTCGGCTATCTCATCTACCACTTCTCGTGGGGGACGGACATCGCGCCGGTCATGTTCGACCGCGTCGAGGGAGAAAGTTTCTTCAACCCGTACGATATCGAGAAGCTCCGCGACTTCAACCTCTTCGCGCTCGTCGTGTCGCTCTTCAGCACAGTGCTCAACCGCTCCTCCTGGGCGGGCAACGACACCAACACGAGCGGCAAGACCGCCCACGAGCAGAAGATGGCCAACCTGCTCGGCAACTGGCGGTCCGGGCTTTCGGGGCTCATGACGCTCCTCATCGTCCTCATCATCATCACCGCGATGAACGCCGACCGGCTTGTCGAGAGCGAGAAGTTCTCCTCCCACAAGGTCCGCCAGGAGCTTATCGTCCGCGTCGCCGACCAGATTCTTGTCGACAAGGTTCCGAACGACAAGGCGGTGCTCGCCCAAATCAAGGAGACCGTCGCGGCGCTTCCGCCGCACCACCATGTCATCGGTGTCGATGCTCCGATGTCGCAGAACGAGAACCTCGACACACCCTATATCGACGCCGTCCGCGATGTCATCAACGGCAATATTCCGCCGGAGCTGGCGGAGGAGGCCGCCGCCGCGAAGGCCGACCGCGAGGCGGGCCGCAAGCCGTCGCTGAGCCCCGAGCTCGCCGCCGTCCAGGGCGCGAACGCGAAGAAGGCGCAGGAGTTCCGGACCGTCTACGGGCAGATGATGCTTCCGATGGCCATCCGCCGCCTTTTCCCCACCGGAATGCTCGGAGTTTTCTGCCTGCTGATGGTGATGCTGTTCGTCACGACCGACGACTCGCGCATCTCCAACTCGTCTTTCACCATCGTGCAGGACATGATTCTCCCGTTCTATAAAAAACCGCCGACACCGGAGAAGCACATCCGCCTGCTCCGCGTCGCGTCGTTTTGGACGACGGTGTTCTTTTTCTGCTCGGCGCTCTTCTTCAAGCAGATCGACTACATCAACATGTTCTGCACGATCATGTGCGCGATTTGGCTGGGCGGCGCGGGCCCCATCATGGTTTTCGGACTCTACAGCAGGTTCGGCAACACGGCCGGAGCCTGGTGCTCGCTCATTTTCGGATCGGGGACGGCCCTGGCCGGCATGCTCTGCCAACGGCTTTGGGCCTCGACGATCTATCCGTTCCTTTCCCTGCACAACTGGCAGGAGGGCGTGCGCCAGTTTCTCATCCGCGCCTCCTCGCCGTTCGTGCCGTACGTCGACTGGAACGTCTCTCCGGAGTCGTTCGCCGAGAAGTTCCCGATCAATTCGACGGAGATTTCCTTCCTCGCCATGGTTTCGGGCCTTGTCGCCTATCTGATCGGCTCGTATGTCGCGATGAAGCTCGGCCTCTTCAAGCCGTTCAACCTCGACCGCATGCTGCACCGCGGCGAGTACATGAGCGAGGAGGAGAGGGAGCGTCACGCGCGGGAGGCGCTCCGGAAGAAGCCGTCGCTGATCAGCCGTCTCGTGGGCATCAACTCCGAATACTCCCGGGGAGACCGCATTCTCGCCTGGTCGGTCTTCATCTACGTCATCGTCTACCGTTTCGGCCTGACGTTTGTCGGCGTCATCCTTTGGAATATTGTCGCGCCGTGGCCGAGAGAGTGGTGGGGTCACTACTTCTGGTTCACCAATATTTTCATGGGCCTCGCCGTCGGCACCGTGACGACCGTCTGGTTCTTGATCGGCGGGACGCGCGGCATCCTCCAGCTTTTCCGGGATCTCGACGCGGCGCTCGACAAGAACGACGCCCTCGACAACGGGATGGTCTTGGGCGATGTGCCGGCCTCGAACCCCCCGAAGACGAAAAACTGACCGGTTGTCCGGGAGAAAAAGAATCTGTGACACTCTTTGCGAGCGATTTCCAGAACGGGGACCGCTCTTCTCCGCGCGTACAAATTCAAATTCAAATTCGTGAAAAACCTTAGGGAAAACGAGAGAAAATTTAAATTTTGTCGATTTTGTACGAATGTTTTCTCGTCTTTCCCGCGTTCGCGCGGCACCGGGACATCCCTCGCCTTTCTACACACTCCCTCTCTCGATGTTGCCAATCTCTTGATTCCCGCCGTTCTTGGAACGCAATGCGGGAGGAACCTTTTCCGCCCGGCCCGGTTTGCCCCTTCGGCGCGGGTTTGGTAAAATCCGCGCCGCCCGGGACATTTCGGTTTACCGTTCTCTGTCGGGAGCGGGGCCCGGTGCGGGGACGGCGCGGACAGCGCGTCCCGAGAGGCATGACATGTCGGATAAAATCGAATCTTTGGTCAAACAGATTCTGGTCGAGCTCGGGGAGGACCCGGAGCGCGAGGGGCTGGTGAAGACACCCGCCCGCGTGGCGGCCGCAATGCGTTTTCTCGCGCGCGGATACGCGCAGTCGCCGCGCGAGGTGGTCGGCGACGCCGTGTTCACGAGCGACGCCAACAACATGGTGGTCGTCCGCGACATCGAGGTGTACTCCCTCTGCGAGCATCACCTCCTTCCGTTTTTCGGCCGCTGCCACATCGGGTATATCGGACGCGGCAAAGTGCTCGGCGTGAGCAAACTCGCGCGCATCGTCGACTGTCTCGCGGCGCGTCTTCAGATTCAGGAGCGGCTCACCAGCGAGATCGTCCGCGCGGTGCGCGACACGGTCGACGCGGAGGGGGTGGGCGTGGTGATGGAGTGCCGCCATCTCTGCATGATGATGCGCGGCGTCGAGAAACAGAACTCCGTGATGACGACCTCGTCGGTTCTCGGAAGTTTCCATTCCGACCCGTCGACCCGCGCGGAGTTCATGAATCTCGTGCAGATGCATCATTCGCGGTAGTCCGCGATTTGCGCGCGGGGCCGTATTCCTTTATACTGTCCTCGCTGGTCTCACGTTTTGTCTGTCTTATCCAATACAACCATATAGGAGCGTTTATGAAAAAGTTACCCCTCGCGATGATCTGCGGCGTGGCCGGAATGATGTTGGTCGCCGGATGCGGCCAGAAGTCCGAGTCTTCCGCCCCCCGGTCCAAGAAGTGGATTGTCGCCACCGACACGAATTTCCGCCCGTTCGAATACACCAACGAAAAGGGACAGTTCGTCGGGATCGACGTCGATATTCTCGCCGCTGTCGCCGCCGACCAGGGGATTGACTACGAGCTCCAGAGCCTCGGCTGGGACGCGGGCGTCCTCGCCGTCCAGGCCGGGCAGGCCGACGCCCTCATCGCCGGCGCGACCATCAAGGACGAGCGCAAGCAGTCCGGATGGATTTTCTCCGACGGCTACTACGACGCCACCCAGACCTTTGTCGTCTCCGCGGACAGCGACATCGCCTCCTTCGAGGCGCTCCGCGGCAAGAACGTCGCCGTCAAGAACGGCACGGCCGGCATGGACTTCGCCAACAGTCTCAAGGACCAGTACGGCTTCTCCATCACGGTTTTCGAGGATTCCCCCACGATGTATCAGGACGTCCTCAACGGCAACAGCGCCGCCTGCGCCGAGGACACGCCCATCATGGCGTCGAACATCAAGGAGAACGGCCTCAAGCTCAAGATTCCCGCCGGGATGGAGAGCGCCGCCGCCCCCTATGGGTTCGCCATCATGAATCCGAAGAACCAGGAACTTCTCGACCTTTTCAACGCCGGTCTCAAAAATATCAAGGCGAACGGGAAGTACCAGGAGATTCTCGACAAGTACCTGAAGTAGGTCTTTCCTGCTCCTTCTCCGCAGCCGGTCCGCGATGTCCGGACTCTTTGCCCGTTTTCGGGCTTCCCGGACAGAGTCGCGGGGCCTAAAACCGCCTCCGGCCGCCCCTTTCTTTCCTGATTCATGCAGGCGATTCTGCAAGTCTACAGCGTCATGCTGCTGAAGGCCTTGGGCAACACCCTGGGGCTGACCCTGCTGGCTCTCGTGTTCGCGATGGCCATCGGGTTGGTGTTCGCGCTGCTCAATGTGAGCCACAGCCGGATTCTGCGGTTTGTCGGCACGCTCTATGTCGACATGATCCGCGGCGTTCCCCTCATCGTCCTCGCCTTCTTCATCTACTTCGGCATTCCCCAGGGGGTGCGGATGGCCGGCGTCGAGAATTTCCGTCTCACGGCCCTCCAAGCCGGCACGGCGGCGCTCGCGATGAACTGCGGCGCCTACATGGCGGAGATTTTCCGCGCGGGCATCGAGAGCGTCGACCGCGGCCAGATGGAGGCCGCGCGGAGTCTCGGGCTCTCCTATCCGCGCAGCATGTACCGCGTGATCCTCCCGCAGGCCTTCCGGGTGATGATTCCGTCCGTCATCAACCAGTTCATCATCACGCTGAAGGACACGTCCATCCTCTCCGTCATCGGTTTCCCCGAACTCACGAACATGGGGCGCACCATCGCGGGCAACACGTTCAAGAGCCTGGAGACATGGGCCATCGTCGGTGTCATGTACATGATCGTCATCGTGTCCCTCAGCAAGGTGGCGCTCGTCATTGAAAAGAGGTTGAAGCGTGGACGCGTCTAAGACGATCGGGGCTCCCGTCATCCATGTGGAGCATCTTCGGAAGCACTTCGGCCACCTTGAGGTGCTGAAGGACGTCAGTCTCGACGTCCACGAGCGCGAGGTGGTCGTCGTCATCGGCCCGTCCGGATCCGGCAAGTCGACGTTCCTCCGTTGCCTCAATCGTCTGGAGAAGGCGCAGGGCGGTCATATCGTCGTGAACGGCGCGGACATCATGGACCACAAGGTGGACATCAATCTCGTCCGCCGCAACATCGGGATGGTGTTCCAGCACTTCAACCTGTTTCCGAACATGACGGTCCTCCGCAACATCACGCTCGCTCCGACGGACCTGAAGATCCAGACGCCGGAAGAGGCCGACCGGAACGGCCGGGCGCTTCTCCGGCGCGTCGGCCTTCTCGACAAGGTCGATGTCTATCCCGCCATGCTTTCCGGCGGGCAGAAGCAGCGCGTGGCCATCGCCCGCGCGCTCGCGATGAATCCCGACATCATGCTCTTCGACGAGCCGACCTCCGCGCTCGATCCCGAGATGGTCGGCGAGGTGCTTGCCGTCATGAAAGAGCTCGCCGCCGGCGGCATGACGATGGTCGTCGTCACCCACGAGATGGGATTCGCCCGCGAGGTGGCCGACCGCGTCGTTTTCATGGCCGACGGCGTCATCGTCGAACAGGGAACACCCGACGAGGTCTTCTCCTCGCCCAAGCATCCCCGCACGCGGGATTTCCTCCGCGCGCTGCGGTAGCCCGGAAAAGAGCCGCTAGAACAGCAGCATCTGCCGGTTGTCGGGCGTGAGCGTCCCCCTGTGATGTCTGGGACGCGCGAGCGCCGAGCCTCCGCCCCCGGCGGAGTGCTCGCTTTCCTCGAGGTTCTCGAGGATGTCTTTCGCGCGGGAGACGACGCCGCCGGGAAGCCCCGCGAGCTGCGCGACCGCGATGCCGTAGCTTTTGTCGGCGGCGCCGGGAACGATGCGCCGGAGAAAGGCGATGCCACCGCGCTGCTCCTTGACGAGCACGCAGTAGTTCTTGACTCCGGGAAGCGTCTGCGCGAGATCCGTGAGTTCGTGGTAGTGCGTGGCGAAGAGAGTGCGCGCGCCGACCACTTCGTGCAGGTGCTCGGCGACGGCCCAGGCGATGCTGATGCCGTCGAACGTGCTGGTGCCGCGGCCGATCTCGTCGAGCACGATGAGGCTCCGGCGCGTCGCGTTGTTGAGGATGTTGGCCGTCTCCTGCATCTCGACCATGAACGTGCTCCGTCCCCGGGCGAGATCGTCGCTCGCGCCGACGCGCGTGAAGACCCGGTCCGCGATGCCGATGGTCGCCTCCCGGGCCGGGACGAAACAGCCCATCTGCGCCATCACGACCATCATCGCGACCTGGCGGATGTAGGTCGATTTACCGGCCATGTTGGGCCCCGTGATGACCGCGAGCCGATTCTCTCCGCCGTCGAGCAGCGTGTCGTTCGGAACAAACCGCTCGGCGTCGGGAAGCTGCTCGACGATCGGGTGGCGGCCTTCTTTGATTTCCAGAACGGGCTCCTCGACGACTGTCGGACGCCCGTAGCCGAGCGCGAGCGCCCGGTCGGCGAACGAGGCGAGGACGTCGAGATCGGCCATGGCGCCGGCGGCGCGCTGGATGGCGTCGGTCCGCGAGCCGAGCAGCGCGCGGAGTTTCTGGAAAATCTCCTCCTCGAGGGCGATGCCGCGCTCGTGGGCGGTCGCGATCTTCTCCTCGTATTCTTTGAGCTCGTCGGTGATGTAGCGCTCGGCGTTGACGAGCGCCTGCTTGCGGCGGTACTCCGGCGGGACTTTGTCGGACTGCGAGCTCGGAATCTCGATGAAATAGCCGAAGACGTTGGTATGGCGGACCTTGAGCGTCCGGATGCCCGTCCGCTCGGCCTCTTTCGCCTGATAGCGGGCGATCCAGGCGCGTCCGTCGTTGGCCATCGCGCGGAGCGAGTCGAGTTCCTCGGAGTATCCCTCGCGGACCACTCCGCCGTCCGCGAGCGTCGCGGGCGGGTCGTCGACAATCGTGCGGCGCACCTCGTCGACGAGGTCGGGCAGGGGGACGAGCCCCGAGAGGACTTCCGAGAGGACGGGGGCGGCGTCCGAGTCCGGCGCGCCGTTCCGCCCGCCGGGGGAGGGCGCTCCGTCTCCCAACGACTTCCGGAGCGCCGGAATCGTGGCGAGCGAGGAGACGATGACCAGAAGGTCCCGCGGGGCGGCGCGGCCGAGGGCGAGTTTGGCGACGAGCCGCTCGAGATCGCGGACTCCGCCGAGCGCGGCCCGGACGTCCGAGAGGGCGCGGCGGTCGCGAAGAAACCACGAGACGGCGACGAGCCGGCCGTTGATCGCGACGACATCGGCGAGAGGCCGGAGGATCCAGTCGTGAAGGCGGCGGGCGCCCATCGGGGTCTTGGTGACGTCGAGGACGCCGAAAAGCGTGGCCGAGCGGTCGCGCCCGCGGACGGGCAGAAGGTCGAGGTGCGCGCAGGTGACCTCGTCGAGCATGAGGTGCCCTTCGGGGACCGCGAGGCGGAAGCCGCGGATATGGTCGACCGGGCGGTGGAGGCGGTCCCGCACATGCTGGAGGAGGGCGCCGGCCGCGCCGACGACGGCGGCCTTGCCCTCGACCCCGTAGCCTTCGAGCGAGGCGACGCCGAAGTGGCGGCAGAGTTCCTCGCGCGCGACATCGTACTCGAAGCGCCAGGAGTCCGTGCGCGTGACGCAGGCGAGACCGGCGTCGGCCGCGAGGATCTCGAGCGCGGGGTCGGCCTCGTCGCCGAGGAGGCATTCGCGCGGGGCGACGCACCGGATCCGGTCGCAGAGGACTTCGGCGGCGGTCTCCTCCGTCGCGAAAAACGTGCCCGTGGAGAGCTCGAGCCACGCGACGCCGTAGGCCGGCCCGGCCTGGTGGATGGCGACGAGGTACGCGGTCTGGTCGTCGGAGAGCGATCCCTCCTCGGTGACGGTGCCGGGGGTGACGATGCGGGTGATCTCGCGCCGGACGAGGCCTTTGGCGAGGGCGGGGTCCTCCATCTGGTCGCAGATGGCGATTTTCCGGTTGGCGCGGATGAGTTTCCCGAGATAGGCGTCGATGGCGTGGTACGGGATGCCGCACATCGGGTAGCCGCACCGTTTCGTCAGGACGACGCCGAGAATCGGGGCGGCCTCCTGCGCGTCCTCGAAGAACATCTCATAGAAGTCCCCGAGCCGGAACATGAGGAGGACGTCGGAGTCGATTTCCGACTTCATGCGCCGGTATTGGCGCATCAGCGGGGTCAGGGTGTCGGCCGGCTGGGAGGAGGACGAGGCCATGATGGGCTATTTGAAGAACTCGATGTTGGCGGGACCGAGCACGACAAAGTCGATGTCTTCCCCGCGCATGGCGTCCTTGAACTCCATGAAGAAGGCCTGATACGAGGAGGGGAGCCGCTCCGCGACCTCCTGACTGGTCGCGAGGCGGCCCTGATAGGTGAAGAGGATGCCGAAGGGCATGCGGTCGATGTAGGGATCGATGGCCGTCACGAGTTTCCCGATGGTCGCGCACGTCTTTTTCTCGCCCGCGAACCGGCAGTAGTCCCGGTTGGGATAGTATTTCGCGGGAACGAAGGCGAAAACCGGTTCGCCCTTGTCGTTCTCGTCCATGTCGACGATGGCGACGCGGAGCATGTCGTACTGGGCGAGGTCCTTCTCCCGGTTGGAGAGGAGCGACCGGTCGGTCCGGATGGGGGAGAGGGCCTCGGCTGGGTCCACGGCGGGAACATCGGACTCTTTGCCGGATTTCGAGGTCGCGCACGCGCATGCGAGGACGGGAAGAAGGACGGCGAGCTGGAACGGACGGAGTTTCATCGGACGGAATACTGGTGCTATAGTAGGAAACAATGGGGTAATTCTGATGGAAAACGGGCGAAAAGTAAAGAGAGGATTCGCGGCGGGCGCGACGATGCGCCGCTCCCGGGCGGCGCCTCCGGGCTACATCGAGAGCAGCGCCTTCCGCCAGTCGTTCGGGAGCGGGAGCTTGCCGCGCTCGATCATGGAGATTTTCATCTGGTAGGTGCCGAGCCGGCGCCCCATCTCGGTCTGGGAGAGCCCGAGCCGCTGACGGGTCCGCAGCAACAGCTTTCCGTCGTCCTCGGCGGCCTTCTTTCCCGTCGTTTTCTTCGACATCGTCCCGCGTCCGGACGGTTTCCTTCCGGCCTTCTTCGGAACCGCGCGCGGGGTCGTCGCCTTCTTTCCCGAGGAGCTTGTCGACGGTTTCTTGCCGGACGTCTTGCGACCGGTCTCGGGGGGCGGTTCCGTGTCGAGCGAGATGCCGAAGACGCCGCCGAGGTCCGCCGTGTCGATTTCCGCTTCCGTTCCCTCGGTCAAGGTCTCGACGACCTCGGAGGCCACAATGGCGTCCGGGTCGATTCCTCGGAGCGTGAAAAAGAGCGAGGGGTCCGTGTCGAGACGCGCGCCGATTCCGTAGAGGACCGCGGCGATGTGCTTGCAGCAGGCCGCGCCGTCGGGACAGCTGCAGTCGAAGTGGATCTCGTCCGGTTTCGGGAACAGGCCCGTCTCGCGGTTGCAGAAGTCCGCGATCAGCTCTTTCGGAAGTTCGCCCTGGACGAGCGCCATCAGCGAGGCGATCTTTCCTGTGGCGCGTTTCACGAGGGCGTCCCACTTCGGCTTCGCCATCGGATCGATGGTGATCGAGACGTTGTAGGGGTTGCGCCCGCTCCCGACGACCAGCGCATGGATCCGTCCCTTTTCGATCCGCAGGTCGATCACCGTCCCGGCGCGCACGTAGGATCGTCCGCGCTCGAGCCGGTACGCGTAGTCCCGGTAGGACTCGATGTTGTCGCACCAAGCTTTGCCCCAGAACGTCTTGGCGATTCTTCCGCTGATTTCCGGGACCGGCGAGAGGTCTCGCCCCGACTTCTTCAGCCGCGCGATGGTATGCAGCGCCTTTTCGGTCTTCTCGGCCTTCGTCATCTGCGGCGCGAAGAATCCGTATCCGTATCCGTAGCCTCTTCCGTAGTCGTATCTGCCCATGGTGGTCTGCTTTCTGCGTGTTATTCGAGCCTTTTGTGGACGCGTCGGGCGTCGGCTCACTCCGTTTGCGCCGACGTGTCCAGTTTCACGAGTTCCATCAGTTCGGCGTCGCTCATCTCGGTGACAAGCCGCTCGCCGCCGTCCGCGAAAAGGGTGTCCGCGAGCGCCTGCTTCGTTTTGATCATTTCGTCGATGCGTTCCTCGAGCGTGCCCGGCGTGACGAACTTATGGACGAGCACGTTGCGCTTCTGCCCGATGCGGTAGGCGCGGTCGCTCGCCTGGTTCTCCACCGCCGGATTCCACCAGCGGTCGAAGTGCACCACGTGGTTCGCCGCGGTGAGCGTGAGACCCACCCCGGCCGCTTTGACCGACAGGACGAAGAACGGAGCCCCGAGCGGGTCCTGGAACCGCTTCACGAGCTTCGGCCGCTCCGCGACGGGCGTTCCGCCGTGCAGCACCAGTCCCTCGCGTCCGAACACGGTCGCGAGATATTCCGACAGCGGTCCTGTCATCTCGCGATACTGCGTGAAGACGAGCATCTTCTCCTGCCGTGCCGCGACCTCCGCCGCGCGCTCTCCGAGGACGAGGAACTTGCCCGAATCCTTCGGGTCGTACGCCTCCGTCCCGAGGAAGAGCGACGGATGGTCGCAGATCTGCTTGAAACGGAGCATGTAGGAGAGAATGATTCCCTGGCGCTTGAGCTGGGGGGCCGCGTCTTGCGACGCCTCCTCCAGCGCCTTTCGCAAGGCTTCGACCGTTTGGGCGTAGAGCAGCGCCTGCTTGCGCGAGAGCGCGGTGTAGACATCGATCTCGGACTTGTCCGGGAGGTCGGAGATGATGGTCTTGTCGGTCTTCAGCCTCCGCAGGATGAACGGGCGCGTCAGTCGCCGCACGACCGAGAAGTCCTCCGTGTCCGCCATGGTTTTGGAGAAGGACGCGAGGGTGCCGAGGAGGCCCGGGTTGATGAAGTCGAAGATGCTCCAGAGGTCGGACAGCCGGTTCTCGACCGGGGTGCCGGTGAGCGCCAGGCGGCGCGGGGCGACGACGGACCGCACGGCGCGGCTCTGCCCCGAGCCCGGGTTCTTGATCGCCTGCGCCTCGTCCGCGATGACGGCCGTCCACGGAAGCTTGTGCAGCGCCTTTTTCCGCGCGAACTGTCCGTAGGTCGTGAGGACCAGGTCGTAGCGCGACAGGAACGGCTCCGGCCGCTCCGCGAAGTCGGCGGCGGCCTTGAATCCGGCGTCGGACGGGTGGATGACGCCGACGCGGAGGTCGGGCGTGAACCGCGCCGCCTCGTCGCGCCAGTTCTGGAGCAGCGAGGCCGGCATCACGATCAGCGCCGGAAGCGGCTTGATTCCGCCGCGCTTCTTCCAGAGGTCGACGAGCGCGAGCACCTGCAGGGTCTTTCCGAGACCCATGTCGTCGGCCAGACACGCGCCGAACCCGGCCGCCGTCGTGCGGTCCAGGTAGTCGACACCGGAGGTCTGGTACGGGCGCAGCACGTTGCCGAGACCGTTCGGCAGCGTTTCGGCGAAGTCCGGCTGCGGCGCGGAGAGGCCCGAGAAGAGAGTCTTCATGCCGCCCTCCGCGCGGACCTCGACCGAGTCGTCGGGCCGGGCGGCGAGCGAGTCGATCCCGCCTCCCGCCAGAAGCCGCAGGGCCTGCGTCATCGAGATGCCCTGCGCCCCCGCGAGGCGGCCCGCCTCCTTCCAGCGGTCGAGAAGCTCCTGGATACGCTTGGAATCGGCGACGGTCCATTCGCCGCGGATGCGCACGAGCCCTTCCCGCGACTCGAGGATGAGCTGGATTTCCTCCGGCGTGAGTTCCGTGTCGCCCACCATGACGCCCGCGTCGAAGGCGCAGAGGTCGGTCGCGTTTATATGACCGCCCGTTTTGCCGATAATGACCGCCACCTTCGCCCGGGGCGGATTTTTCGCCCAAAGCTTTCCCGTGCGCACGAGGAGTCCCGCCGCCTCGTATCCGCCGATTCCTTTCAGAAACTTGTATGCTTCCCCGACCGTCAGGGCGCACGGTTGGAAGATCCGCCGCGTCTCCAGCATGCCGTTGAGGAAGGAATCGTTTTGGCCGGCCCGCTCCAACGGGGCGAGGATGCGCTTCAGTGTCGCGGGTTTCGACGCGTAGGCCTTCAGCGCCGCCGAGAGCGGAAGGTGCCGCGCCACCCCGCCGTCCGCACGGTGGACGAACGTCGCGAGAAAGGCGAAGGGCCTTGCGCGGCTTTTGTCGCCCTTGTTCTCCGCGAGGTGCAGGCTCACCTTGCCGACGTCGCGCCAGCCGGGACCGAGCGTCGTGAGGAACGCGAGAACGTCTCCGCCCGCCCGCTCCACCGCCGCTCCGACGGCCGCCTCGAAGCGGCTGTACAGGCCCGTGAGCGTGTCGTCGTTCCAATATTCTCCGCCGGTCATCGGCGGGACGGCGGCGAGCATCGCCATCCGCGCCATCGTGTCGGGGCGGCAGCGTTCCAGTTCCCCGTTCCCGGGCATCGCCCCTCCGTCCGCTGCGGCGACAACGCGCCGGAGATGGTCTGACGCGAGGTTCCGGAAAAACGTCGTCGCGGTGTCCTCTTCGGGCGCAGGTTTTTCCGCGAGCAGCCCGAGCAACCCCTCTCCGTCTCCGCCGTCGAACCTCGGTCCGCCAAGCCGGCCGTCGGGCCGGAGGACGATGGATGTTCGATCCCTTGAATCCATTATTTCACACCGGTCGCCTTGCGAAGCCGCAGGGTAAGGTCTTCCGCCGTGGGCTCGTCGAGGAGGCTTTTCCGGACAGCGGGGTCTTTGGCGCCGCACCAGTCCAGCCGGTCCAGGAACCAGTCCTCTCGGCATAATTTCGACTTCGGATTCTTGTCGTATTCACGGAGCAGTCCGAGGAAATTCATCAGGTACCAGGAACCGCCGATATCCTCGATGGCCATGCCGCCCGACGTCTTTACGCACGCGACCTCGCCGACTTTCGGGTCCGCCATCCGGGTGATGCGGCACGTCCAGCCATCTCCGAAATCGTACTCGTAGTCGAGTTTCGATCCCCTGACGGGAAAACAGTCGCCGACCTTCCTCTTTTTTGCGGACACGGTCTTGCGCTCCGTGAGCGCTTCGAAGAAGACATCTTTTTCCGTCGGCAGGGCGATTTCCGCGCCGTCTTTTTCCGTGAACGCCCAAAGATGCTCGTCCATCCATCCGAACAAGTTCTGGATTCCCCGGCTCAGTTTCTCCATCGTCCAGGAGTCCGGCACGACAATCGTCCGACATATATCGGTGTCCTGTAATTCGATTTTCAGTTTGACGTAGTTCATGATGGAATTTTTCGCATTGGTCCCAAGACTTTCCTATTGACGAGGAAGGCTCATGCCGTTGAATATGATATCATTTTTTATGTCGATGGGCAATGTCGAAACCTTGCGGCATGCCATTTCGCGTTTTGCGGATCGGAAAAGATGGGACGTAAAAGAAGCGGTTGGCGGAAGTTTGGCGAGCGAGGGGCGTGAGGAGTCGGTTTGATTTTATCCAAAGAGACAAATTTGGAACAAGAACAAAGATACAAAATTGACACAAAAAGTTAGAACTTCGAAAAACACAAGGAATTTTGCATAAAAAAACGATTTGAATTTCTACGCTCGCGCCCGAGCGCGCTCGCGCGTGAACGCGCGCGCGATTCCGCGTGTACCGCGCGAACCGCTCGGATCGGGAGGATTCCGCTAGAAAGCCGCCTTCATCGGGGAGGGGACAAACCGCGTCGGTCTTGTCAAAAGCGCGTCGGAACCGCGCGAAGTCGGAAGCGTGGATAACAAGCGGGACAGGTGCCTCCATCTTGACACTGCAACTTCCGGGCACGATAGAGGCCCTGTTTGATTTTATCAAAAGAAATAAACCTATGTTGGAACAAAAATACAAAATTGACACAAAAAGTTCGAACTTCGAAAAACACAAGGAATTTTGCATAAAAACAATTTGAATTTCTACGCGCGCCCGAGCGCGTTCGCGCGTGCGAGAGTGCTTACGCGTCCGCGCGTGCGAGAGTGCTTACGCGTCCGCGCGGATCGCACGGAGCGGGTGGATTCCGCTAGAAAGCCGCCTTCATCGGGGAGGGGACAAACCGCGTCGGTCTTGTCAAAAGCGCGTCGGAACCGCGCGAAGTCGGAAGCGTGGATAACAAGCGGGACAGGAGTCGTGAGCGCGTTCTGGCAGCGTTGTGCGAAGCTCGATGCCGACGAGTGGATAACAAGCGGGACGGGCGCCGCCGTCTTGCCACTGCTGCTTCCGGGCGCGATAGAGGCCTTGTTTGATTTTATCAAAAGAAACAAACCTATGTTGAAACAAAAATACAAAATTGACACAAAAAGTTAGAACTTCGAAAAACACAAGGAATTTTGCATAAAAACAATTTGAATTTCTACGCGCGCGAAACGGATCAGAGTCGCTGGTTCCCATGTTCAGTCCTCCTGAATTTCTCCGCGTTCGAAAGCCGAAGGAACGCGCGGAACATGAAAGGAGGAAAGACGGCCCTGTCTCCCTGCGGAAAAGAAAACCGCGATCCGCTTCGGAATGTAGGGTCGCTGAATGTTGGGGGCGTGGGCGCGTAGGCGCGCGCGTTTTCGGAAGATACGAGTTAAACCGTATCTCTTCGCGGTTAGTCCATAGAAGTGTTCGCAGTACCGGCGGCGGGGAGGGTTTTGGGTGCCGTCAGCCCAAGTGCCTCCATCGCGCATCTTGACGACTTGGGGATCGGCTCCAGCTGCCAGCCGTCGCCGACGT
>JAZUKQ010000246.1:0-2073 GCA_045643325.1 Kiritimatiellia bacterium
GGGGGGGGGGCCCGGGGCGGGGCGAAGGGGCGGCGGGGCGGGCGCCCCCCCCGCCGGGCACCGCCGCGGAGACGGCGGGGGCGGAGGTGTTGGCTAGACGGGCGCGGACGCCGTCGCGGAGAGGGGGAGGGAGCGAGTCGACGGAGAGAGGGACGGACGGGTCGACGAAAGGATGGCCCTCGGCCCAGAGGACGGAGCCGTCGGCGGCGAGCTGGACGCGTTGGACGCGGGAGACGGGGCGGACGGTGGCCGCGGCGACGCGGAAGGGCTCGAACTCGTCGGGCGAGAGAGGCGTCGTCGGGGAGGCTCGGTAGACCGGAAGGACGGTCCGGCCCGCGATTTTCAGGACGGCATGGTCGTTCACCAGCAGTTCCGCGAAGAGGGAGAGCCCGTACAGCCCGGCGAGGACGCAGAGGGAGACGAAGCCGCGGCGGTGACGCCGGAAGCGTCGCCAGCCGAGAAGAGTTGGAGTGTCGGGGGAGGACATGGGGGAGTTGTCCAAAGAATGCGGGGCCGCGCGGCCGGCCGGCGCCGCCTATTTGAGCCGGATCCGTGGATCGATGAGGACGTAGCAGACGTCGGAGAGGATTTTGCCTGCGAGACCGAGGAGGGCGGTGAGGGAGAGCATGCCCATGAAGACCGGATAGTCGCGGCCTTCGACGGCCTCGAGCGAGAGGAGACCCATGCCGGGAATCTCGAAAACGCGCTCGATGACGACGGAGCCGGCGAACATGACGGTAAGGATGCCGCCGAAGCCTGTGGCGATGGGGATGAGGGCGTTGCGGAGCGCGTGCCGCCAGAGCGCGTAGGAGGGGGTGCCGCCTTTCGCGAGAACGGTCCGGACATAGTCGGATCCGATCTGGTCGAGAAGCGAGTTCTTCATGAGGAGCGTGAGGACCGCGAAATTGCCCATCACGTAGCAGAAGACCGGGAGAATCATGTGGTGGAGCCGGTCGAGAAAGCGCGCGCCGGGCGGAAGCGCCGCGGCCGCCGAGGACTCGAAGCCCCCCAGGGGGAAAAGATCCCAGAGCGAGTCGACGCTTCCGCAGAAGAGCAGTTTGAGGACCATGCCGACGGCGAAGGCGGGGAGGGCGTAGCCGACGAACACGACGACGGACGAGGCGAGGTCGAACCGCGAGCCGTCGCGCAGCGCCTTGACGAGCCCGAGCGGAATGCAGACGAGATAGCTCAGAAGGAATCCCGTGACGCCGAATGTGAGCGAGACGGGAATGCGCTCGCGGATGAGCCGCCACGCGGTCTTGTTCGGAAATTTGTAGGATTCCATCGAGAGCCCGAGCCGGTTGGAGAACGCCCAGGAGGCGTAGCGCCGGATGATCGGCTTGTCGAACCCGTAGTGTTTGATGAGTTCCTGGCGGTATTCCTCGGTGACGGCGGAGGGGGCGCGCGCCGGGCCGGCGGAGGCGGTCTCCCCGCCGCCGTCCATGGAGCGCATGGCCCGCAGACGCTCCTCGACAGGGCCGCCCGGCACGATGTGCAGCAGGGCGAAGCACACCAGCGTGATGCCGAAGAACGTCGGGATCGCGAGGAGAATCCGGCGGAGAATGTAGGAGAGCAGTTCCATGATACGGGAACGGGGGCGGAGGGACGGGGCGGAAGAGACAAGTGCCGCGGATTAAAACAGAAGGGAGACGGAATGTAAAGGGCGGATGATTTCCGCGTGTGTCCGCATGGCGGTTCCGCCCGCGGAAATCGGGGACGGGAGGGACGGAACGGATTATCAACCGTGCTTCTGCAACTTCAGCCGTCTCGGTTCCCCATCGGGGGACGGAGTCCGTCCGTCGCTTTCATCGTTTGTGCCGTTTTTGGTATTTCATTCCACAACCTCTGCGACGTCTGCCGACCTCTGCGACTTCTTCGCTTCGGCACTTTTCTGTCGCCGTTTCCTTCGTGGTCGGTTTGTGCTATCTTATCGGCATGACACGCGCCCCGCTATTCCTCCTTCTTCTGGCCGCGTCTCTCGTCCCGGCCGCCACTCTGCAGCGGCTTCCGCCGCCCGTCTTCGCGGACACGGAGGTCTCGACGAACTGCCCCATCGCGCGATGCAACCTGGAC
>JAZUKQ010000247.1:0-5204 GCA_045643325.1 Kiritimatiellia bacterium
AAGGCCGTCCGAGAGACCATGCCGAACGCGGACATCGTGACGGACCGCTTCCATGCGGAGAAAATCCTCTCGGAGGCCGTGGACGCGGTGAGGAAACGGGAAGCGGCAATCTTGTCGAAACGCCACGACGAGAGACTCAAGGGGACGAAGTACCTTTGGCTGACAGGCCTGGAGCATCTTTCGGACGAGAACCTTCGGCGCCTGGACGACCTGCGTCGGCAATCGCTTCAGGTTTCCAAGGCCTGGCAGGTCAAAGACGAGTTCTCCTGCTTCTGGAACCGACGGGACAAGGACTTCGCAAGGACCTTTTTCGGGTACTGGTACAAGGGGGCGCTTGCGGTGAATCTTCGCCCCGTCCGCAAGGCTGCGGAAACACTCAGACGACATCTGGAAAGCCTGCTGGCCTACTGCGACTGCTTCATTACAAACGCGATTTCGGAAGGCTTCAACAGCAAGATACAATCCATCAAGACCTGTGCACGGGGTTTTCGGAACTTCCAGAACTACCGGACGGCCATCCTTTTCTACTGCGGCAAACTGGACCTTTCGCCGCTCACTCCGCTACCCGATGCGGGGTGGTAGCCACTAAATTCCGCGAAGAACCGATTTTATCCGGTGCCGGAGTTGCAAGTCAGCGCACTTCCGGCCTTCGCGCCTTTTTGCGGCATTCCGATGGGGGAATCCCAAGTGTTTTTCGAAAGGCGAGGCCGAGCTGCTGCGCATCGTAGAATCCGGAGCGGGTCGCAATCTCGCCGACCGTAAGCTCGGTATCCGTGAGAAGTTGCTGCGCCAGAGCGACGCGGGCAAGATGGATCTCGTGCAGCACCGTGCGCCCGAGCGCATCGTGGAAGCGGCGCTCCAGCGCACGGCGGTTGAGACCGGAATCGCGCACGACCGCCGTCACGTCGAGATGTTCCGCCGCATGGATCCGGATGAACGCCAACGCACGTGCGACGAGGCGGTCTTCGACGGCGATGATGTCGGACGACTGCCGCACATGGACGTCGAGCGGCTGGAAGAGCATCTGGGCCGGGACCTTGCCCCGGCGCGACATGAGCCTGTCCAGCAGTTCCGCCGCCTTGTAGCCGATGTCCGCATTGGGGAGGCGGATGCTGGACAGGGGCGGGTGCGTCGTTTCGCAGATGAACTCGAAGTCGTCGACGCCGACAATGGCGATGTCCTCCGGCACGTGCAGACCCAGCCGCCGGCAGAGATGGCAGAGTTTGCGTCCGCCGACGTCGGTCGTCGCGAACACGCCGCAGGGGCGGGGCAGGGAGCGGAGCCACTCGATGGCGGTCTGCACGGGTTGTGCCGTCGAGAGGCATTCGCACTCGCGCGGGGGAAGTCCGCTCCGGCATTTTGAACAGGTCACACCGTTTTCCCGCGCCGCGGCCTCGAAGCCTTCGCCCCTTTCGCCGATGAACGGGAAGTCGAGCATGTGGTCGAACCAGCCCAGATGCCGCAATCCTCGGTCGAGGAAGTGCCGCGCCGCCATTCTGCCGATGGCGTGTGGATCTGCGGATACCGTCGGAAAGGTGTGGATTCCGGGAAGAGGGGCGCAGATGTTCACAAGGGGGACCTGGAACGTGGCGCAGTAGGCCGCCGTATCCGCGTTGATGATGTTCGCGATGATGCCGGACGGCCGGTCTTCGGGGTCCTCGGACCATTCGCCGGGCATGCAGGGGTCGTGCAGCATCCAGTTCGTATGCAGCGCCGCATAGCGGAAGACGCCGCGGAGCATGTCCGCGTCGTTCCCGTGAAGCTGGATTCCAAAGAAGGCAATATGTCGCATATCGCCCAATAATAGACGCAAATCTCGGATTCCGCAAGAGGCTTCGAGTGTGGTAGACTGGTCGCATGAGAACACCGTATGCTTTTGCGCTTTCCGCCCTCGCCGGAATGCTCTCCCTTCCACTCTTCGCCGACACGCTTTCCGACCTCGCCGTCTCCGCGAAGGCCCCGGCCCGCTACGCCGGCCATGTCCCCGCCTTCTCCGCCGCCAAGGAGTCGTTCACGTTTGAGAGCGACGGCAAGGCGCAGGAGTTCTGGACCATCAAGGACGGCGACCGCTACGTCGCCATCCTCCAGGAGGGCGCCGCCCAGCTCGACATGATCACCTTCGACCCCGGACGCACGGCCGAGAAGCCGCCGTTCAAGTCGTACTACTCCTGGGGCACCCTCCTCGGCACCCGCATCCTCGCCACGGCCTGGGTCGGCGACATGCGCCCCACCGGCAAGGTGACGTACAAGTTCTCCGAGGGCGGCAAGACGCTGACCCTCTCGACCGAGCAGACCTGGCCCGAGCGCAAGGGCTCCTGCCGCTACGAGATGACGCTCCGCGTCGACCCCGTGCTCGGCTACGTCTGGGACTGCAAGACCGACTTCGACACCGACAGGCCCCCCATGCACACCGTCGACCGCAAGGGCGTCAAGACCGAGGAGCCCGACCGCGTCGAGATGTTCAACTGGCAGGTCCGCGTGACGGACTGGACCAAGCGCAACGGCAACCCCCGCTGGCCCGCCGGCTGGACGCATGAGCGCACCCTCTTCCAGCGCAAGGACGGCGCCTTCGTCGGCTTCTACAACAACCCCGACGCCGTCGACCGCAGCCGCTTCAAGCGCACCGACGTCATGGAGAAGGGCTTCGTCGCCATGGGCCCCGACGCCGAGGGCTGGGGCGTCGCCCTCGCGCACCTCGAGAAGGGCCGCTTCTCCATCAACAACAACACCTGCAACATGTGGGCCGACTCCCACAACTACCTCATCTTCCCCGCCGAGCCCGACGCCGACGGCCTCTTCCGCATGAGCGCCGCCTGGCGCTTCCAGGCCGTCCCGCCCGAAATCCTCTCCGCCATCGTCGAGAAGGCCGAGATGGACGACATGGGCAAGGCGGAGTGGAACGACAAGAAGACCGCGAAATAGCCCCCGCTGACCGATTCGCGGGGCGAAGTGTAGAACGAAAGAAATGAAACGTCCCCTTCCTATGACGATTCTCGCGGGCGGCATCGCCTGCTTGATGGGCTCCGTGCCGGCGCACGGCGGAATCCTGTATGAGCAGGGTTTTGAGGGTCTGTCCCCCGGCGGCCTTTCCGACCAGGACGGCTTCAAGGCCATGTCCCAGGCGCAGGTGGCCGCCGGTGGCCTCACGTACACCAACGGGGAGGTCTTCGTCGACGGTGGTGCCCGGTGCGTCTCCTTCACCGGACTCCCAGAAGGCAAGAACAACTGGGTGTTTTCGCGCGGGTTCGCGCCGCAGTCGGGCCCCGTCTATTTCACCATTGCGATGTCGTGGGTCGACATCAATGGTGCCGATATGTTGCTCTTCGCCCTGTCCGACGACGTGCACACCTCCACACCCGTCGCCCTCGGCAACAGCGCGGGCGTCAACATCAACCTCAACAACACGCATACCGCCGGCCTGATTAACGGGCGCATCCGTGCGAACTCGACGGCCGCGACGACCTGCAACAAGTCGCCCACCAGCAAGGCCGGCGGAGAAACCACCTCGTCGCCCCAGTTCATCGTGGGTTGCGTCGACAAGAATGCCTCCGCGAACTACAACCGGCTCCGACTGTGGATCAATCCGGAGGTTTGGACGGAAACCGAGCCCGATGTCCTCGTCGAGCGCGACCTCTTGATTTCGGAACTCCGCACGTTCTTCTTCTTTTCGGGGGCCGATAACTACAAGAACGGAGGCCCCGAGACCGTGAAGGTCGACAGCATTCGCGTCGGCACGGCGTGGGAGGACGTCATGCCCCCGCCGTACGTCGCCCCCGCCCCCACGCTCATTCTCGTCTGCGGCCGGGCGTCATCGGACAATCCGCTGCCGCCCGCGCCCGTCGCCACCTATTCCGAAATCGCCGCGGACGGCGCGTACTGCTGGTTCGCGGATTCCCGCGCCATCCGCTTCCGCTCGTCCGACGGCACCATGGAGCGTACGTTCCTCGGCTGGGTCGATCGCGCAGGCGGCGACATCCGGGCGATGCAGTACGACCACAAGACCGGCACCCGCTCCACGGTCGTCATCCACGAGAACTTCGAGCGCGACGACCATGACAACCCGACGTTCCTCGTCCTGCCCGACGAGCGCATCATGGTCTTCTATTCGCGCCATTCGAACGAGAAGAAGATCTGGTACCGCGTCTCGACGTCCCCCGGCGACATCACGTCCCTCGGCCCCGCCTGTTTCCTCGACACGGACCACAACGTCACCTATCCCACGCCGTACATCCTCTCGGACGACCCTAATCACATCCACCTCGTCTGGCGCGGCGTCGAATGGCACCCGACCATCGCGCGCCTCGCGATGCCCACGGCGGCCAACAACTACACCACGACCTTCGACGCCGGCCCGTACCAGATCGTCCGCTCCGCCGCCGAGAGTTCCGGCAAGTGCCGCCCCTACGCGAAGTACGTCTCGGACGGCAAGAACCGCATCTACCTCGCCTACTCGGCCACGCACCCGGACAACGTCTGCCCCACGATGCTCTATGGCGGCTACGTCGACATCAATGACCTCTCCCTCCACGCCCTCGACGGCGCGACGCTTGACGCGAATCTCGCCACGGACCCGATCTTTGTCGTCCACAACAACGAGTCGTTCGACAACGCCCCGGGCTGGCTCCTCGCCAACGACGCCAACGTCCGCCACTGGGTCTGGCAGACCGCGCTCGACGCGGACGGCGCGTTCTACGTTCTCTTCACGAAGATTTCCAAGAACAAGGACGCCCACGAGTACTGGTACGGGAAGTGGGCCGACGGCGCGTGGACCGTCCTCAAGCTCGCCGACGCCGGCGGCTGGTTCCACCAGAACCCGTCGACCGAGAAATGCTACTCGGCCGGCCTCGCGTTCGACAGCGCCGACCCGCGCGTTGTCTACGCCTCCATCCCCGACAACGGCGTCTATGAGATCCATCGACTCACCGTCTCCCAGGACGCCTCCCGCGTCGTTTCCAATGTGGCGGTGACCTCGGATTCCGACAAGAACAACGTGCGCCCGTTCGTCGTCGCCGGAAGCCGCGCGGGCGACGACCTCCGCCTCTTCTGGATGCACGGCGACTACTACTACTGGTCCGTCAACAACCCCTCCGCCCAGAACGACGGATACTACACCTCCATCCGCACGGACTTCATCTTCCCGTAACCCTCCAACCCCGAATCCCCATACCATACCCTGCAGCAACAGGAAAAAATACCATGGCTAT
>JAZUKQ010000248.1:0-6804 GCA_045643325.1 Kiritimatiellia bacterium
ATCGGCCGCCGCCTCCTCTCCGTCTCACGTCTGGAGGTGTACCGCGTCTCCACGCTCGCCCTCGCGTACCGCATGACCGGCAATCCGGCGTACCGCGACCGCTGCGTCGCGGAGCTCCGCGCCGTCGCCGCGTTCGAGGACTGGAACCCGAGCCACTTTCTCGACGTCGGCGAGATGACGCTCGCCGTCGCGACCGGCTACGACTGGCTCTACGGCGAGCTTTCGCCGGAAGACCGCGACCTCATCGCCGGCGCCATTCTGGAGAAGGGGCTCCGGTCGTCCGATGCGAAGGCCTGGTGGCGCAGCGCCCGCAACAACTGGGGGCAGGTCTGCCGCACCGGCATGATGGCCGGCGCGCTCGCCGTGGCGGAGCGGGCCCCGGAGACGTGCCTCGCGCAGATGGCCGAGAGCCTGCGCAGCATCGCCCTCCCGATGGAGAACTACGCCCCGGGCGGCAACTACCCGGAGGGGCCCGGCTACTGGAACTACGGCACGGGCTACAACGTGCTCGGACTTTCCATCCTCGAGTCCGCCTGCGGGACGGACTTCGGTCTCTCCGACGCGCCGGGCTTCCGGGAGACCGGCTACTACAACGAAATGCTCTTCGGCCCCTCCGGACTCGCCTTCAACTACGCCGACTGCGGCGGCGACGGACTCGCGCGCAAGGCCGAGAAGGTCTCGACGAACGGCATCCCGTGGTGGTTCGCGCGGCACTACGGCGACCCGTCCTACGTCGCGCGCCGCGAGCGCCCGCTGATGGAGCAATGGTGCGCCGATCGCGGGAATCCGGATCCCGCGGCCAACAACGGCTGGTTCCGGGCGTATTCGTTCTTCTGGGTCTTCGACGAGGGCGAGCTGCCCGCCGCGGAGCGCGAGGCGCCGTTGCTCTGGAACCCGCAGGGGCCCGTCCCCATCGCCGTCGCGCGCACCTCGTGGGACGACCCGGACGCGGTCTTCCTCGGCGTCAAAGGCGGTTCTCCCTCGGCCTCGCACGGCCACATGGACTGCGGCTCGTTCGTGCTGGACGCCTTCGGCGAGCGCTGGATCGCCGACCTCGGCCCCGAGGAGTACAACCGGGTCGAGCAGATGGGCGTCGGCCTCTGGAACGGCAAGCAGGACGGCGAGCGCTGGGCGCTCTTCCGCCTGAACAACTTCAGCCACAACACGCTGACCGTCGACGGCCGCCTTCAGCGCGTCGACGGCAACGCCCGGATTGTCTCCGCCGCGCGCGCGGACGGCCGCTCGACCATCGTCCTCGACCTCACGAGCGCCTACGCGGACGCCTGCTCGAAGGCCGTCCGGACCGTGACGCTGGACCCGGACGGGGCGGTCGTCGTCGACGACCGTCTGGAGGGCGTGCGCGAGGGCGCCGTCGTCTCCTGGCGCGTCTGCACGGTCCAGAAGGTCCGCGGGCCCGACGGCTCCCGAGTCGTTCTGGACGGCGAACGGGCGTCGTTGGAAGTCCTCGACGAGACGGGTGCCGGCACCTGGACGGCCGTCGATGTCTCGCAGCCGGAACCCTTCTTCCGGGGCGACTCGCGGAATCCGGGCGTGACGCAACTGCGGCTGGACACCGTCGCCCCCGCGGACGGCGCGGTCGCGTTCCGCGTGCGCATGAAAGCGGCGGCGAGACAGGGCACCGCTCCGTCCCCGTAGAAGAACTCGTCTTATCCCGTAACGGGACGCCGTCATCGGCCCCTGAAGGGAGCTGGCGCCTCAGGCGACTGAGGGTGTTCTCCCGATTCTCTGCGGCAACACCCTCCGGCGCTCCGCGCCACCTCCCTCGAGGGCGGCGCCTGCGGCGGGCTGCGGCGGAGCCGCCTGGGGTCTCCCGTCCCATTCGTCCCATTCGTCCCACCTGTCCCACCCGTCCCACCTGTCCCACCTGTCCCACCTGTCCCATAGGTTCGCTTGCTATGGGACAATTTTGGGAGTAGACTATGCTACAGTTCTAACCGAAGGATTTAAGATGAACACGACACGTTTTCTGATTCCCTCCCTTGCGACGCTCTCCCTTGCGACGCTCGCCCTCACGGCCACTGCCGACGGAACACCGATTACTCCGCTCGCGGCCTACGCGCAGTCGAACTACGCGGCCAACCGTAGCGCCAAGCAGGCCATCGACGGATCCGGCATGTCCGAGAACGGCACAACGCATGGGAACAACAACACGACCATGTGGATGGGCAAGGACAAAGGCACCGGCTTCGCCAAATGGTTTGTGGTCGACCTCGGCGCGGTATACACGCTCGACAGCGTCAAGTTCTGGAACTTCAACATGCCAAGCTACACCCAGCGCGGTCTGAAGCAGGTCGACATCTTCGTCTCGGCTACCGACGCCGCGTTCTCCGGAACGCCCGACTTCACCGATGCCGCCACCTGGACGCTGGCCGTGGAGAACCACGTCATCGCCCAGGCCAACGGAAGCACCGCCTACGCCGGCGACACCCCGCTTTCGCTGAATCTCGCCCAGGCCCGCTGGGTCGGCCTACGCATCGACTCCGTCTGGAGCACGTCCGGAGACTTCGGCTACGGCGGCCTCTCCGAAATCCGCTTCTACGAGGCGTCGGTTTCCTGCGCCGTCTCCGCTGCGGAGTTCATCTCTGTCACGTCCGACAGCGCCACGTTCTCCGCCCAGCTTCTCTCCACCACCGCCTCGAGCCTTCCCGTGCGCCTCGTCTACGCGCCTGCGGAGGCTGGCGACGACCCTGCGGAATGGACGCTGGCGACGGAGTACAGCACGCTGGGCACGGGGATGATCCAGCTTTCCGTTTCCGGTCTTTCGCAGGACACGGTCTACAAGGCCGCCTTCTGCGCGGACGCTGGCGAGGACGGCCTTTTCTATTCCGAGCCCGTCCCCTTCGCCATCTCCACCGTGACCGTCGGCGTCCCAGAGGACTTCTACGAGAACGACCCGCGGCTTCGGGCGTTGACGTTCACGCGCAGCATCGCCGTGGACGCGCCCCTCACGGTGAACTACACCGTCGAGGGCACTGCCGTGGCAGGCACGGACTACGCCGCGCTTTCCGGCAGCGTCGTAATCTCCAACGGCGAAACCTCGGTGAGCGTGCCGTTCACCGCCCTCGATAACGACGCGGCGGACGGGAGCCGCACCGCCCTCGTCAGCGTGGCGGCGGGATGCTACCTCGCCGGTGCCCCCGCGTCGTTCACCATTCTCGACGACGAGTCCGCTTCCGCCTCCGAGTGCGTCTGGACCGGCGGCGGCGACGGCGTAAGCTGGGAGGACCCTGCCAACTGGAGCGGCGCCGCCGTCCCGCGCCTGGTGGACGACGCCGTCTTCGTGTCCGGCGCCTCCCCGGCCCTCGGCACCGCGCAGGCCGTCCGCACGCTGGTGCTCCGCACGACGGGCGCGGTCTCCCTCGTCTCCGCCGAGGACGCGACGCCCTCCCTCGCCATCGGGGGGCTCCTGCGCGAAGACGTCGAGGGCACCGAGGCGAACACCGTGCTCGGCGTCCCGCTCAAGCTCTACGCCTTGGACGGCACGAACTGCGTCTGGGACCTCAACGGGAGCGGCAAGGTGCAGGTCAACGCCGACCTCGGCCTGTACGGCGGCTCCGTCTGCCTGAAGAAGACGGGTCTCGCCACGCTGGAGATGAACTACAACGGCTGCACGTTCGGCGGCACCTGGAACATCTACGAGGGAACGGTCTCCTGCGCGAAGGACGACTCCTTCCAGGCCAAGACGGCCGTCAGCATCGGCGGTGGCGAAAACGCGGCCACCCTGGCACAGAACGCCAAGACGCGCATCCGCGGCTCGGTGGAGGTGACCGTGCTCACCAACGGCTACTTCAACTGCGGCGACATCAACAATGGCCGGCTTCTCTCCATCCACGCCAAGGAGGGCGGTGTCGCCCGGGGCGGGTACATCTACGCCTGCCATGCCTACTTCACGGGCGGCCGCATCTACGGTGGCGGCTACTGGAACGGCGGCTGGGTGTCCGGCGAACAGGACATCCGCAGCTACGCGAGCGATACCATGGCCCGCATGGAGTCTGTGTTCACGCACTCCGGAAGCTACAACCTGACCATCGCCGTCGAGGACGGCGGCGCGCCGGTGGACCTCCTGTTCTCGGGCGGAATGCGGGAAGGCGCGAACGGCAAGACGATGAACAAGACCGGAGCCGGCGTCTGCAAGGTCACGACCGGTCTCGACAACAAGAGCAAGTTCGCGATCAAGGCGGGCACCTGGCTCGCCGACAACGAGACCGGCTCCGGCACGGGCACGTACACCACGTCGGTGGCGGGCGGCGCCACGCTCGGCGGGCTCGGCCACATCGGCGGCGCGAACACGAGCCAGACCTTCTCGCTCGCCGGCTCCAGCGGCTCCCCCGCCGTCCTTGCGCCGGGTTCCATCGACGAAGTGACGGGCGACCACGTGTACGGCACCCTCACGGCCGGCAGCGAGTCGGCGACGAACACCGTCACGTTCGGCGCCTATTCGACGCTGCGGGTCGGGTTCGCCGTTCCGGACCGGCATGACAGCCTGATGGTATACGGCGCGATGGCCCTCAGCGGCTCCAACAAGACGCTCGAGGTCGTGCTTCCCGAGAGCCTCGAGAAGATGCGTGCGGGCGAGTACGTCGTCGCCACGGCGACGGAGGGCATCACGGGGACGTTCGAAACCGTTTCCGTGTCCAATCCTTCCGCCAAGGTTTCGGTAACGGAAAACGAGATTATCGTCTCCATCCCCTATGCCGGCACGCTGCTTTTGGTTAAATAGCGATACCAACAGGACCTTGTGGGCGCGACGCCGTCGGTCGTCGCGCCCAAGGCGTGCTCCCTGAATTCCCGTAATTCCTGGCCAGAACTCCGTCTGAGAACGAAATCTCCCACAGGTTTTGGCTGAAAACTTTTTGTCCGTTTTCAGCTATTCTGAAACCTTGGAATTGGTGAAGCGGGGCGGGGACAAGGACGGTCGGCGTGTCTACGACCGCCTCGACTTCAACCCCGAGCGAGCCGTCGAGGATGAACCCGCTTTCAACGAGCGCATGGCCGCGCTCGGGAAGGAACCGGAGTTGCTCCGCCCTCCGGAGGCTGTCGCCGAGGCGACTGGGTGTGTTTCTCCCTTCTCTGCAACAACACCCTCCGGCGCTCCGCGCCACCTCCCTCGAGGGAGGCGCCTGGGGGTGCATCCGTCCCATCCGTCCCATCTGTCCCATCCGTCCCATCCGTCCCATCCGCCGCCCCGTCTCTCTTGCCCGCAAGCCCGAAATAAGGTATTCTATTCTTTTCCTCCGGCGCGTCCGGGTTTCCGTCCTCTGTCCCCCGCCGGAGCAGACTCCGACACCCTTTTCATTCCGCAACAGACCTTCCCCGCCATGAGCGCTTCCGACTATAATTTCACCGACATCGAGAAAAAATGGCAGGCCTATTGGGCCGAACACAAGACGTTCAAGACCCTCGACTTCGTCGAAGGCAAAAAGAAGGCCTATGTTCTCGACATGTTCCCCTACCCTTCCGGAGCGGGACTCCATGTCGGCCACCCCGAAGGCTACACCGCGACGGACATCTACTGCCGCTTCCTCCGCCAGCGCGGCTACAATGTCCTCCACCCCATGGGCTGGGACGCCTTCGGACTCCCCGCGGAGCAGTACGCCATCGACACCGGCACCCATCCCTCCGTCACCACCGCGAAGAACGTCGCCAACTTCAAGCGCCAGATCCAGTCTCTCGGCTTCTCCTACGACTGGGACCGCGAGGTCAACACCACCGATCCCTCGTACTACAAGTGGACGCAGTGGATCTTCAAGAAACTCTATGAGAAAGGCCTCGCCTACGTCGCCGAAGTCCCCGTGAACTGGTGCCCAGCACTCGGCACCGTCCTCGCCAACGAGGAAGTCATCAACGGACGCTCCGAACGCGGCAACCACCCCGTCGAGCGCCGGCCGATGCGCCAGTGGATGCTCAAAATCACCGCCTACGCCGACCGGCTTCTCGCCGACCTCGAGGACCTCGACTGGCCCGAGGGCATCAAGGAGATGCAGCGCAACTGGATCGGAAAGTCCACCGGCGCGGAGGTCACGTTCGAGACCACGGCCGGCGACCGCATCGTGGTCTACACGACCCGCTGCGACACGCTCTTCGGAGCGACCTACATGGTCATGAGCCCGGAGCACGCGCTCGTGAAAAAGTGGCTCGAGGCCGGCGTCCTCGAGAACGCCGACGCCGTCCGCGCCTATCAGGCCGAGGCCTCCCGCAAGTCCGACTTCGAGCGCACCGAGATGAACAAGGACAAGACGGGCGTCCGCCTCGAGGGGCTCCGCGGCATCAATCCCGTCAACGGCGCGGAGATTCCCGTCTATATCTCCGACTACGTCCTCGCCTCCTACGGCACCGGCGCCATCATGGCCGTCCCGGCGCACGACGACCGGGACTACGCTTTCGCGCAGAAGTTCGGCATCCCGATGATCGAGGTCGTCGCCGGCGGCGACATCTCCAAGGAGGCGTTCACCGACTGCGCCACCGGCACGATGGTCAACTCGGGCTTCCTCACCGGACTCTCCGTCGACGACGCCAAGAAAAAGATGATCTCCTGGCTCGAGGAGAACGGCAAGGGACACGCCAAGACCCAGTACAAGCTCCGCGACTGGCTCTTCAGCCGCCAGCGCTATTGGGGCGAGCCCTTCCCCGTCGTGCACATGGACGACGGCTCGCAGCTCCTCGTCGACGACGGCGACCTCCCGCTCACGCTCCCCGAGATGGACGACTTCAAGCCGACCGGCACGGGCGAGCCGCCCCTCTCCAAGGCGAAGGCCTGGCTCCGCTACACCGACCCGAAGACCG
>JAZUKQ010000249.1:0-21429 GCA_045643325.1 Kiritimatiellia bacterium
CGCGATGTGGGCCATGTCGACGAGGAGATAGGCGCCCACCTTGTCGGCGATGGCGCGGAAGCGCTCGAAGTCGATCACCCGGGGATACGCGGAGGCGCCGGCGAGGATGAGCCTCGGACGGCATTCGAGGGCCTGCTTCTCGATGGCGTCGTAGTCGAGCAGCTCGGTCTCGGGGTTCACCGTGTAGGGGACGATGTTGTAGAACTTGCCCGAGAAGTTGACCGGGGAGCCGTGAGAGAGGTGGCCGCCCTGGTCGAGGCTCATCGAGAGGATCGTGTCGCCCGGCTCGAGGAGCGCGAAGTAGACCGCCGCGTTGGCGCCGGAGCCGCAATGGGGCTGCACATTGGCGAACTCGGCACCGAAGAGCTCCTTGGCGCGCTCGATGGCGAGCGTCTCGATGTCGTCGACCGGATGGCAGCCGCCGTACCAACGCTTGGCGGGATATCCCTCGGCGTATTTGTTGGTGAGGACGGAGCCCTGGGCCTCGCGGATGGTGCGCGTCACCGTGTTCTCGGAGGCGATGAGGTTGATGGTCGTGTCCTCCTGTTCGACCTGCGCGCGGATGGCGGCGTAGACCTCGGGATCCTCGGTGCGCAGGAGGTCGACCTCCACGAGGCGGTTGCCGACTTCCGCGGATTTCGCGATGCGGCGGACGTGGCGCTCGGCGCCGGAAAAGGGTTCGGCGAGCCAGACGGCCGCGATCTCCGCGGCGGTCTCGGCGGAAAGGACCGGGCCCGCGAGGCAGAGGACATTGGAGTCGTTGTGCTGGCGCGTGATCTTCGCGGTCTCCACGTCGGACACGAGCGCCGCGCGGACGGCCGGGAAGCGGTTGGCCGCGATGGACATCCCGACGCCCGTCGTGCAGAGGAGGATGCCGCGGACGGCGTCTGGGGCGTCGGTCACGGCGCGGCAGACCGCGTCGGCGACGTCGGGATAGTCCGTCGGATCCTTGGATGCGCAGCCGGCGTCTGTCACGTCGTGACCGGCTGCGAGAAGGGCGCTTTTGAGGGTTTCTTTGGCGTCGAAGGCGCCGTGGTCGGATCCAAGGAAGATTTTCATGGAGGACAAGTCCTTAATACTGGGCGGGATGGGTGGAAAGGAGCGAAAAGTATACCCCATTCTTCCCCGAAAGTCGAAGGAAAAGGGGAGTTGACTTTTGAACGGCGATTCAGTAAACTAACCGGCATTCATTTTCGCAGGTCTCTTTCGAGGTCTTTCTTTATTTTCCGCGCTCATGAAAACTCAATCCATTCTTCTCGCGGTCCTCGTGGCCGCCGTGTCCGCCTCCGCGCAGACGTTTTCCGCCGCCGTCGGCCGCACCAACATCGTCCACACCGCCTATCCGACGCTCGGCGCCATCTCGCAGAACATCAAGAAGACCGGCTCGCTCATCGCCCCGGCCAAGGTCGATATCTGCGCGAAGATCTCCGGCCGCCTCGCCGCGCTCGAGCTCGAGGACGGCACCCGGGTCGAGGAGGGGACCTATGTGAAGAAGGGCCAGCGCATCGCTCTCATCGAGGACCGCGAGTACAAGGCCTCGCTCGCCGCCGCCAAGGCGGCCCTGCAGTCCGCCGAGGCGACGCTCGTCGACTCCGGCCGCGAGTTCGACCGTGCCAAGGCGCTCTTTGCCGACGGTTCCGCGACCGAGCAGGAGCGCGACCGCGCCCAGGCCACCTACGAGCGCTCCGTCGCCGCCGTCGAGCAGGCCAAAGCCCAGCTCGAGTCCGCCCAGATCTCGCTCGACGAGACGGTCATCACGGCCCCGATGGACGGCATCGTCTCCGCCCGCGCGGTCGATCCCGGCGCCCTGCTCGGCAACGGCGCGCGCATCGTCACCCTCACGGAGATGGACTACCTCCGCTTCCAGGTCTACATGCCCACGACCTCGTACGCGTTCCTCCGCAAGGGCGACGTCCCGATCCAGCTCGAGATCGACGCCTATCCCGGCGAGATCATCGACGCGAAGGTGACGCGCGTCTTCCCGGTGGCCGACGACGCCACGCGCTCCATCCTTGTCGAGGCGCGCCTCGAGAACCCCGAGGGCAAGTATCTGCCCGGCATGTTCGCGGTCGGCACCATCAACCTCAACTTCCACGACAACGCGGTCATTGTCCCCTACGACTGCCTTGTCCGCAACGTCGGCGAGACCATCCTCTACAAGAACGACAACGGCACGGCCCGCGCCGTCAAGGTGAAGCTCGGCCTCCGCGACGACAACCGCCAGGAGGTCCTCGAGGGAATCACGGCCGAGGACGAGATTGTCGTCGACGGCCAACACCGCCTGACCGACGGTCTTCCCATCCGCGTCGAGAAGCTGAACTAGGGCGGCCGGGGCGGGGGCGGGGGGGCACCATCCGGTCTCACAGCACGTTCTTTTCACCATCATGAAACTTTCCGAATCCGGCGTTAAGAATCCCATCACCACAATCATGGTCTTTCTGGCCATTCTGGTGATCGGCGTCGTCTCCTTCAAGTTCCTCGCCATCGACATGCTTCCCGAGATCGAGCCGCCCTCCATCTCCGTCTTCACGACGTGGGACGGCGCCTCGACCGAGGACATGGAGACGAAGATCACGCAGACCATCGAGTCGGCGCTCGGCTCCGTCGCCGACCTCGACGAGATCTCCTCCCGAAGCAAGGAGGGCGTCTCGCACGTCACGTGCAAATTCAAGTGGGGCGTCGACCTGGGCGAGGCCGCCAACGACATGCGCGACCTCCTCGACCGCGTCAAGCGCAACCTTCCCGACGAGGCCGACGACCCGATCCTCTTCAAGTTCAACACGTCGAACATGCCGGTCATCTTCGGCGCCATCCTCGCGACGGAGAACCGCGAGGCGATGGAGAAGACCATCGACGACGAGATCGTCGACGTCCTCAAGCGCGTCCCGGGCGTCGGCGGCGCCGACTCGTTCGGCGGCCTCCAGCGCCAGATCAACGTCTTCATCGACCCCGACAAGCTCTCCGCCTACGGGCTTTCCCTCTCGCAGGTCTCCTCGGCCATCGCGCTCGACAACCAGACGCTGCCCGCCGGCACCCTCAAGGTCGGCGCCATGTGCTACACGATGCGCGTCCCCGCCGAGTACAAGACCGCCGAGGAGACCGCGATGACCGTCGTCAAGCGCGACGGCAACGCCGTCGTCCGCCTCGGCGATGTCGCGCGCGTCGTCGACGGCTTCAAGGAGCGCGACAACTATACCGAGTCCAACGGCAAGTGGGCGCGCATGTTCATGGTCCAGCGCCGCTCCGGCGAGAACACCGTCGCCGTCTGCGGACGCGTCATCAAGAAACTCGGCGAAATCGCCCCGAATCTGCCGGCCGACTATGAGATCCGCATCATTTCCGACGGCTCCGACAACATCAAGCGGTCCATCTCCTCCGTCTCGGAGACGATCCTCTACGGCGGCATCTTCGTCGTCCTCACGACGCTCTTCTTCCTCCGGTCGATCCGCACGGCCCTCATCATCGCGCTGACCATCCCGTTCTCGCTCATCATCGCCTTCATCTTCATGTACCTGATGGGGTGGACCATCAACATCATGTCGATGTCGGCGCTCTCGATCGCCATCGGCATGGTCGTCGACAACGCGGTCGTGGTGCTCGAGAACATCGTCTCGCACATGAGCCGCGGCGTCCGCCGGCGCGAGGCCTCGATGTTCGGCGCGGACGAGGTCGGCACGGCCATCGTCGCCTCGACGCTCACCACCGTCGTCGTGTTCCTCCCGCTCGTCTTCATCTCGGGTGTGACGGGCATCATGTTCAAGCAGCTCGGCGGCCTGGTCGCCGCGACGCTCCTCGCCTCGCTCTTCTGCTCGCTCTACTTGACGCCGATGCTCGCCTCGCGCCTCCTCAAGTCCGAGTCGGAGTATCCCGAGCGGAGCTTCCACGCCCGCTTCATGCGCACGACGGAGAAGTTCTTCGTCGCCCTTGAGAACGGCTACGGGCACCTCCTCTCCGGCTCTCTCAAGGGCCGCTGGATCGTCGTCCTTCTCGCCGTCGCCGTCGTCGTCGGGACGGTCTTCGTCTTCAAGCAGCTCGGCTCCGAGCTCATGCCCTCCGAGGACACGGCCGAGCTCCGTATCTCCTACGAGCTTCCGCTCGGCACCCGCTACGAGAAGACGGCCGAGGTCGGCAAGCGCATCCTCGAGGTCCTCAAGCAGACCATCCCCGAGGAGCACCGCATCGAGTACTCGCTCAACGCCGGCGCCGGCGGCTCCTTCGGCGGCTCCGCCTCGTCCAACGCGGGCTCCGTCCGCGCCAAGCTCGTCAAGGAGTCGCTCCGCGACGTCTCGACCGACGAGTACGGCATGCGCATCACGCGGCAGGTCGCCGACTGGCCCGAGATCCGCCGGGTCTACGCCAACTCCGACAACTTCCTCAACCGCATCCTCATGGGCGGCGGCGCCAACCTCGAGGTCTGCGTCTACGGCTACGACCTCGTCGCCGCCACGGAGTTCTGCGAGCGCATCGCCGACCGCATCAAGACGGTCGACGGCATCCGGGACATCCGCATCTCGCAGGACAACAACCAGCCGCAGATCCAGGTGAAGGTCGACCGCTTCCGCGCGACCGCGCTCGGCATCACGATGTCCGAGGTCGCCAACGCGCTCTACACGCTCTTCCAGGGCACGCAGGCCTCGAGCTTCCGCGAGTCCGACGAGCTCTACGACATCCTTCTCCGGCTCGACGAGCCGCAGCGCTCCTCGCTCGAGGACGTCCGCCGCTCCGAGGTCATCACCACCGGCGGCCGCCGCGTCCGCCTCGACTCCATCGCCGACATCCGGGAGGTCTCCGGCCCCGTGATGATCTACCGCAAGAACCAGCAGCGCTTCGTCCGCGTCGAGTTCGACGCTCTCGGCCGCTCCCAGGGCGAGGTCATGGCCGATGTCCGGAAGATCATCCAGAACGAGTTCATGATCCCCGGCGGCATGACGGTCGAGTACGGCGGCATGATCGAGGAGCAGGGCAAGTCCGAGCAGGCCATGGCCCTCATGATCGTCCTCGGCATCGTCCTCGTCTACATGGTCATGGCCGGCCAGTTCGAGTCGCTGCTCTATCCGTTCCTCATCATGTTCTCGGTGCCGTTCGCGTTCAGCGGCGTGGGCCTCGTGCTCTGGGCGACGAAGACCCCGCTCTGCATGACGAGCTACATCGGCATCGTCCTCCTCCTCGGCGTCGTCGTGAACAACGCCATCGTGCTCATCGACTACATCATGCTGCTCCGCGAGCGCGGCGTCGCCCTGTTCGAGGCCATCGTCTCGGCCGGCCGCCAGCGTCTGCGCCCCGTCCTCATCACGACCCTGACGACGCTCCTCGGCATGCTCCCGATGGCCGTCGCGGGAGGCGACGGCTCCTCCGTCTGGCGTCCGCTCGGCCTTACGGTCATCGGCGGCCTCTCCGTCTCCACGCTCGTCACGCTCGTCATCGTCCCCGTCCTCTACTACATCGTCGAGCTCCGCGGCGAGAGAAGGCGCCCGAAGATCGAGACGGAGAAGCTCGCGTAGCGCGGCGTTCCGGGGTGGGGCCCGCCGCCTGTCCAGACCTCGTTCCTGTTCCTGTCCCATGAAAGCGATTACCATCTGCTACAACATCTCCACCGACGAGGAGGTCCGCGAGATTCTCCGCCGCGTCCGCATCACCGAGTACACCTGCGTCCCCCGCGTGACGGGCGTCGGCGCCGTGACGGGCCCCCGCATGGACGACCACACCTGGCCCGGCTACAACGCGATGGTCGTCGCGTGCGTCTCCGACCACCACGCCGACACCATCATGCAGGCCCTTCAGGAGTTCCGCGACGGACCGACCGGCCGGCGGACCGGCATCTTCGCCTGGATTTCGCCGGTGGACGCGGTGCTGCAGCCTCCGAAAGACCTCGGGAAATAGACCGGGGCGCCCGGAGGGGCCGGAGCACGGGGGGGGGCGCGGCGGGACGCCGCATCTCCCAACGCGGCGGCGCGGAGCATGAGGGATGCCGAGACGCCTCGAAACCCCGCCCCGTCCGGACGGCTTTTGGCGGGCGCTCCCGTCCAACAAGTATGCCGGCACCCCCTTTATTCCCGGGAGGGAGGCGTGCGCCTTCGCGCCGCGTTTCGCCGGTCGTTCGTGTCCGGGCCCGCGGCCGTCCGCGCCCGTCGCCAAGAACATGATTCCGGGACGACGGGATTTATGGTATTCTTTTCCCGCTTCCAGTTCCCAAGAAGGAAATCGAATCATGTCCAACCGCATCATCGTCACGGGCGGCGCCGGCTTCATCGGCTCCGCCGTTGTCCGGCATATCATCCAGAACACGGCGGATTCCGTCTGTGTCGTCGATAAGCTCACCTACGCCGGAAACCTCGAGAATCTGGCCTGCGTCGCGCGGGATCCCCGCTTCCGTTTCGAGAAGGCGGACATCTGCGACCGCGGGGCCATGGACAGGATTTTCGCCGATTTCAGGCCGACCCATGTCATGCACCTCGCCGCCGAGTCCCATGTGGACCGCTCCATCGACGGCCCCGGCGAGTTCATCCAGACGAACATCTTCGGCACCTACACGCTCCTTGAGGCGGCCCGCAAGTATTTCCACGGGCTCGACGACGCGGGGAGGGCCGGGTTCAAGTTCCACCATATCTCGACGGACGAGGTCTATGGCGACCTCGAAGGCCCCGAGGACTTCTTCCGCGAGACGACTCCCTACGCGCCGAGCTCCCCGTACTCCGCCTCGAAGGCCTCGAGCGACCACCTGGTCCGCGCCTGGCGCCGCACGTTCGGCCTTCCGACCGTCGTCACGAACTGCTCGAACAACTACGGCCCCTACCACTTCCCCGAGAAGCTCATCCCGCTCGTCATCCTCCACGCGCTCGACGGCAAGGAACTTCCCGTCTACGGCGAGGGCCTCCAGATCCGCGACTGGCGCTATGCCGAGGACCACGCCCGCGCGCTCTATCTTGTCGCCACGGAGGGCGTTCCCGGCGAGACCTACAACATCGGCGGCCATAACGAGAAGAAGAACATCGAGGTCGTAAAGACCATCTGCGCGCTCCTCGACGAGCTCCGCCCCCGCGCCGACGGCAAACCTTACGCCGACCAGATCGTTCATGTGAAGGACCGTCCGGGCCACGATCTCCGCTACGCCATCGACCCCTCCAAAATCGCCCGGGAGCTCGGCTGGAAGCCCCTCGAGACGTTCGAGAGCGGCATCCGCAAGACCGTCCGGTGGTATCTCGACCACAAGGACGACTGGTGCGCGCATGTCCTCAACGGCTCGTACAAGATGGAACGTCTCGGAACAGGAGTGTAAGGCCCATGAAGGGAATCATTCTCGCCGGAGGCTCCGGCACCCGGCTATACCCCATCACGATGGTGACGTCGAAGCAGCTGCTTCCCGTCTATGACAAGCCGATGATCTACTATCCGCTCTCCACGCTCATGCTGGCGGGCATCCAGGACATCCTCATCATCTCCACCCCGACGGACACGCCGCGTTTCGAGCAGCTCCTCGGCGACGGCTCGCAGTTCGGCGTCAGGCTCTCCTACGCGGTCCAGCCCTCGCCCGACGGCCTCGCCCAGGCGTTCCTCATCGGCGAGTCGTTCATCGGCGACGAGCCGGCCGCGATGGTGCTCGGCGACAACATCTTCTACGGCAACGGGTTCCGCCCGCTCCTCCGGGAGGCGGCGGCCAACGCGGAGCGGGGGAGGGCGACCGTCTTCGGCTACTACGTGAACGATCCCGAGCGCTACGGCATCGTCGAGTTCGACAAGGACTGGAAGGTCGTGTCGGTCGAGGAGAAGCCCGCCCGCCCGAAGAGCAACTACGCCATCACGGGGCTCTATTTCTATCCGAAAGGCGTCTCCGCGATGGCGCACGAGGTCCGCCCCTCCGCCCGCGGCGAGCTGGAGATCACGACGCTCAACGAGATGTACCTCAAGAAGGACCTGCTCGACGTGAGGCTCTTCAACCGCGGCTACGCCTGGCTCGACACGGGCACGATGGACAGCCTGGTCGACGCGGCGGACTTCGTGCGCGTCATCGAGCAGCGTCAGGGCATCATGATCTCCGCCCCCGAGGAAATCGCCTTCCGGAGCGGCTGGATCGACACCGGGAAGCTTCTCGAATCCGCCTCCCGCTACGGGAAATCCCCCTACGGGAAGCATCTCCGGGCGGTCGCCGAAGGAAAGGTTTTCTAGAATGAATGTCGTCTCCACCGCCATCCCCGACGTGAAGATCGTCGAACCCGATGTGTTCGGCGACGCCCGCGGATACTTCTTCGAGTCCTGGACGAGGACCCGGTTCGAGCAGGCCGGCATCGTCCGCGACTGGATGCAGGACAACGAGTCGAAATCCCGCTACGGCGTCCTGCGCGGGCTCCACTATCAGGCCGCGCCCTACACCCAGGCGAAGCTTGTGCGCGTCATTCTCGGCACGGTCATGGACGTCGCGGTGGACATCCGCGCGGGGTCTCCGACCTACGGCCGGCACGTCGCCGTGGAGCTCTCCGGCGAGAACAAGCGCCAGCTTTTCATTCCGCGCGGGTTCGCGCACGGGTTCGTCGTCCTGAGCGACGAGGCGGTCTTCGCCTATAAGTGCGACAACACGTACTGCCCGGCGTCCGAGCGCGGCATCGCCCTCGACGACCCCGCCCTAGGCATCGACTGGCGCGTCCCCCGCGAGAAGTGGATTCTCTCTCCGAAGGACACGCGGCATCCGAAGTTCGCGGACATCGAGCCGTGGACGGCCGGCTGACCTCCGCCCCCGCCCCTGATTTTCCTCCGTCTGCAGAAAGCGACCGATTCATGAAAGTCTTTGTCACCGGCGTCGCCGGACAGCTCGGACACGATGTCGTGAAGGAGCTCCTCTCCCGTTCCGTCGAATGCGTCGGGTCCGACATCGGGCCGGAGTGCGAGACGCTGCCTCCGGGCGTCCCGTATGTCCCCTCGGACATCACCGACGCGGCCTCCGTGGCGGAGGCCGTCCGGGCGGCGGCCCCCGATGTGATCGTGCATTGCGCCGCCTGGACGGCCGTCGACCTCGCCGAGGAGCCGGAGAACGCCGCCAAGGTCCACGCCATCAACGCCGTCGGGACGGAGAACGTCGCGCGCGCGGCGAAGGCCGTGGACGCGAAGATGGTCTACATCAGCACCGACTACGTGTTCGACGGGCAGGGGACCGAGCCGTGGAAGCCCGACTGCAAGGCCTACAGCCCGCTCAACGTCTACGGCCGGTCGAAACTCGACGGCGAGCTCGCCGTGAGCGGGATGCTCGAGAAGTACTTCATCGTCCGCATCGCGTGGGTCTTCGGCGAGAACGGGAAGAACTTCGTGAAGACGATGCTCAAGGTCGGCGCGACGCACGACACCGTCCGTGTCGTCTCCGACCAGGTCGGCACCCCGACCTACACCCCGGATCTCGCCCGGCTTCTCGCCGACATGATCGGGACCGAGAAGTACGGCTACTATCACGCGACCAACGAGGGCGGGTTCATCTCGTGGTACGACTTCACCCGCGAGATCTTCCGCCAGGCGGGCGTCGCGTCGAAGGTCGTCCCCGTCACGACGGCGGAATACGGCCTCTCCAAGGCCCGCCGCCCGTTCAACAGCCGGCTCGACAAGTCCAAGCTCGCCGAGGCGGGATTCGCGCCGCTGCCTCCGTGGCAGGACGCGCTCGCGCGATATCTGAAGACGCGGCCCGCCGAGAAATAGCGGGACCGCCCGGGAAACGGGGCCGCGGCGTCCCCGCTCCCGGCGCGGAAGTTCAGGACGCCTCGCCGCGGAAAGGGAGTCGAACATGCCGGAACCGGAATATCTCCACGGAGCCGTCCTGCTGCTCGAGGACGACGAGACCCGCGACGGAATGCGGGCGAAATGCGAGTCCATGCGCGCCCTCGGCCTGAACACCGCCGTGGTCTGGCCCCCGGTCTTCTACAAGGACGGGAAGCGCGACTTCTCCATTCAGCGCGCGCTTCTCGACTGCGCCGCGGAGACGGGGTTGAAGGTCGTCGTCGAGCTGACCGGGCAGGTGGCCGACCTCGAATATCTCCCGGACTGCGACTGGAGGCCCGAGTACTGCGTCACGGACGCGGACGGGCGTCCCGCGCTCATGCAGAACGGCCTCGGAGAGTGCAACTACAACCATCCCGGGGTCCGCGCGAGGCACGCGGAGTTCTTCCGGGAGACCGTCATGGCGTACCGAGACCACCCCGCGCTTCTGGCGTGGGACATCTGGAACGAGACGCATTTCCTGAGTTTCGACGAGTATACGCGGGCGGCGTTCCGGCGCTGGCTCGAGAAAAAGTATGTCCGTATCGAGGCGCTCGACTCCGCCTGGAAGAAGAGCTACACCTCGTTTGAGCAGATCCGCCACGACCCGATCACCTGGGCGTCCATCGTGCCCGACACCGACCTCGAGGAATTCCGCACGGACAACCTCGCCGACATCGCGGCGGAGTGGCGCGACATCGTCCGCGCGGCGGATCCGGACCATCCCGTCTTCGCCGACAATGTGATGAGCAACGCGGTCTGGAGCGAGTTCGGCCGAGGGACCGACGACTGGAAGCTCGCGTCGCGCGTGGACCTTTTCGGCGTCTCGTTCTATCCGAAGACGGGCGGACGCCTTCTCAAGGAGAACGCGGCGTGGCTCCGGAATCTCACCTTCGCGGGCGCGTATTCGGCCGGCGGCGGGAAGTTCATGGTCGCCGAGATGCAGAGTCACTGCTATTCCGAGATTTTCACCGCGGAACGCGTCTCGCCGGAGGAGCTGACAAGCTGGAGCCTCGAGGCGCTGTTCCAGGGCTCCCGGGGGTGCGTCTATTGGAAATGGGAGCCGTTCAAGGCCGGGTTCCAGCTCGGGGGGCGCGGGCTCGCGCTTTCCGACGGGACGCTCAGCCGCCGGGCGGACGCGGTCCGGGCGTTCAGCGCGTTTCTCGCGGAGCATCCCGACGCGCGCTCTCTCGAGCCGGTCGCCCGCGCCGCGGTCGTCTACGACCGCCTGAGCAACTTCACGGTCAAGGCGGTCAACAACCGTGTCCGCCACATCATCGGCGACGACCAGTGCGCGCGGGCCCGCTTCGGAGCGGTAAAGACCGCGGCGGAGCGCGGCGTCCCCGTCGCCGTCGTCACTCCGGAGCAGATTCTGCGGGACGGTTGCGGCATGCGCGTCCTGATTCTTCCGTACCAGCTCGCGCTCACGCCGGAATTCGCGGGGGCGCTGGAGACGTACGCGGCGGACGGCGGGCTGCTCGTCCTGAGCTTTCCGTTCGGCGACATCGACGGCCGCGGCCGCCTCGCGCGCGACCTCCCGGGCGGCCCGCTCAACGCGCTCCTCGGCGCGAGGACGCTCGACAATTCCGCCGACACCCTGCGGGGCGAGGAGCTTGAGGTCCAGGAGGTGGAGGTCGCGGGAGCGGAGGTGCTTCTCCGGACGGATTCCGGCCGGCCGCTCGTGCTCTGCCGGGAGATCGGAAAGGCCGGCGGCGCGGTCCTCTATGTCGCGTCCCCGTTCTGGAACGACGCGTTCGACAAGGGGCGCCGCGCGTGCGCGGATTTCGTCTGGGACGAGATTCTGCGGCGCCGTCCCGAGGCCGTGCCGGTCGCGGCGGACACCCCGGTCGTCCTGTCCCGCGGCCGAGAGTACGACTACCTTTTCGTGGAGAACGAGGCGGGCGCGCCGTCGTGCCGGATCGCCGCCCCGGCCGACGCCGAACTGATTTTCGGGGAGGGCGCTCCGCGGCGCGACGGCGACGCATGGGCGGTCGACGGCGCGCGGAACGCGGTCTTCCGGATGCGGAAGGCGTCAACGGTGAATTTCGGATGAAGGGAGAAAATTCCGCGGAATTTTCCGCTTCCCGGTCCCTTTTCCTCATGAAGCCCCGTAACTGGCGGACATATAAACCGACGAACGCATCAGGAGACGCATCCATGAAAGTGACACCCCCCAGCACCCACACCAAGCCCGAGTATTCCGGTCGCGCCCTGTTCGCGCTGGCGACCGCCGCCACGGCGGCTCTCGCCGTCGGCTGCCAGCAGATGCCGCAGCCGCTGGGCGGAGTTCCCCCGGAATATCCCGAAGCCCAGGAGCGGACCCCTCCGTCGGCCGGACCGACGGAGGCCCAGTGGACTCCGACCCCGGAGGATTCCTCCGAAGTCCGTGTCCGCGGCAGGATTGAAGCAATGCCGATTGAGATCGGGGGCGATATTGTCATGGATTCGGAAGTGCCTGACGAACCGCCCATCATGGGCGAAATCGCCGCCGAGCCGGAAGAGCCCGTGCCGCCCCCCCCCCTCCCCGGGAAAGTCGCCCCCCCGCCCCCGGGCGCGCCCGTCGCCGCGCCGGAGCCTTGACCGTTTCCACGCGTGTTTACCATTTCCAACGATTCCCTATTGGTGTATTCACCGTATTTGTACGCGTCGTGTCGCCGGGCCTGTGCAGTGACTCGGTAGTCAATGCGCGGAATGTTCTCAACACCTGGACAAGAAAGCGTCTGTCATGGAAGTGACCCCCCCGAAAGATTCTTCAACCCCCGAGTATACCGACCCAGAGCGCGCGTCGCGCGAAACCGAAGCGAAAAAGGCCAAGGAGGACGCGGCGGAATTGTATGCCGAGGCAATGAAAGCGGTCCTCCGCTACGAGCGTTGCGCCGGCAAGAAGTTTGTCCGCGACACGCCCTATGAGGCGGATTCCGATGAGCCCAGTATCGACGATATTTTTGCGAATCTTTCCGAACTAGATCTCGAAGCGATTGTTTCCGCCGACGAGAATGACTCGCATGCCGACAAGAGGTCTTTCGCCGAACTCGATGATGTCCCAGAATCTGATCCCGCTCCCGATCTCGACGAGGCCGCGCGGTTGGAAAAAAAGAGGATGAACCACGAAGAGTTCGTTGAATACTGGCGAGTTCACCAATTCGACAAGGTCGCTTCCCGCCCCCTTCGGAAGGAGCAGGTCATCGAGGTGCTTCAAACCTTTTCTGACAGGGAGAAAGAGGTACTCAAGCTCCGTTTCGGCCTTGAGGACGGCAAGGCTCGTACCCTTGAAGAGGTATGCCAGTTGCTCAATGTTCCCCGTGAGCGTGTACGCCAGATCGAAACCAAGGCGTATCGAAAGACTTGCCGCACCGCGGGACGGATGGTCAGACTTCCTTCGTCCGATGACGAACCCTGAACGTCCTCGGGACTCAAGAAACCCGATAAGGGGGATTGTACTCCTCAATGTTGTTTTCTGATGGAATCCGGGACGACGTCCCTCCGTTCTTGCTCCTCGCGTTTGATTTTCAGGAATCTTTACCCTTCAACCTCCTCTCGCCATGTCTTCGGCTTCCTCCGTCACGCTCTGTCTGACCCGCGACTGCAATCTGCGGTGCGCGTATTGCTACGCCGGGCACAAGGTGCGCGAGTCCATGACGGAGGAGACCGCCCGCCGGGCCGTCGACTTCGCCGTGGAGCGCCACGCGAAGGCGAAGAGCGGCGAACCGCTGGTGCTCGGGTTCTTCGGCGGCGAGCCGCTTCTGGAGTGGAACCTTCTCATGTCCACCGACGCCTACGCGGAGAAGCGCTGCGCAGAGGCGGGAATCCGGCTTCGCCGCACGGTCACGACGAACCTCACGCTTCTCACCCCGGAACGCGCCGCCTGGCTCAAGGAGCGCGACTACCGCGTGGGTCTTTCCATCGACGGCGACCGGCCGGCCCACGACCGCTTCCGCCGCTACGCGGACGGCACGAGCTCCCACGCGGACTGTCTGCGCGGGCTGGACGCGGCCGCCGCCGCGGGCCTGGACGCCGAGTGCATCCTCGTCACGGACCCCGCGACGGTCGACGGCCTCGCCGCCTCCGTCCGTTTCCTCGCCGGGCGCGTGTCCCTGCCTCTTTCCATCAACATCAACTACCACCGCGAGTGGTCGGACGCCGACGGCGAGCGGCTGGAGCGCCAGTACCGCCTCATCGCCGACTTCTTCGTCGAGCGCTACCGCGCCGGGCGTCCGCTCCACGTCACGTGGCTCGACGCCAAGATCAAGACACACCTCTACGGCGGCTACCACGAGTGCGACCGCTGCGCGATGGGCGTGAAAGAGTTGGCCGTCAGCGTCCGGGGAGACCTTTTCCCCTGCTGCAACCTCGTGGGCGACGGCGACGACCCCGCCCTGGTCTTGGGAAACATTTTCGACGGTTTCGATGCCGGCAGGCTTCTCGCGTTCTCCTCCCGCTGCGGTAACCACAACCCGGCATGCGAGGGATGTCCCGTCGCCGCGCGATGCATGAACTGGTGCGGCTGCGTCAACTACGTGCGGTCCAAGGGCGACTGCGGCTGGGTCTCGCCGCTCACCTGCTTCCACGAGAAGCTCTGCATCCGGCTGGCCGACGAGGCGGCGAACACGCTCTGGCGCGAGCGCAACCCGGCCTTCCTCGCGTTCTGCCGCGAGAAATAGCGCGACCGCAATCGATTCAGACCGTTATTCCGCGGCTTCCTGGACGGGGGCTTGGGGAACAGGGGCCTTCGGGGTCTTGTCGATGACGATGCCGGCGGCGAAGTCCTCGACGGCCTTGGCGGTCTGCTGGGCCATGGCGGTCATGCCGGCGAGGTCGGGGTGGCCGCTCTTTTTGGAGATGCCCTTGAGATCGACGCAGGGGACGGAGTAGTGCCGGCAGATCTCGTGGACGGAATCGTTGATTTCGGGCTTGAGGACATCGTTGAGGAGGAAGAACACGGCGGCCTGGGGGTAGGTCGCCCTCAGGTCGGCGAGCATTTTCGCCATGGCGGGGCGGAAGGTGAAGAGGTCCTCCTCGGTCCAGTCCGCGTACTTGTACTCGCCGATGGGGGAGCCCGCCCAGCTGTCGTTGGTGGCGCCGCAGACGAGGATGAGGTTCGGGTGCCCGAGGCGCGGGACGCGCGTCACGAAGGACGATCCCTTGGCGTTGGACTTGTTGTAGCCGGTGTAGCAGACGGTGGAGCCGGACCAGGACTCGTTCTTCTCGAGCGAGCCGCCCAGCAGGGCGATGGTCTGGCCCCACCAGGTCTGCTCGGGCGACTCGACGCCGTTGCGGGCCTTGGGCGGCTTGAAGTACCAGATGGCGTTGCCCTCGGGGATGGAGCCCTCGAAAGTGGAGTAGCTGTCGCCGAGGATGGAGACGCGGAAGCCGTCCGCGGCGGCGGAAAAGACGAATGACGCGAGAAGCGCCGTGGCAAGGAAGGTGCGTGTTTTCATGGAAAAAAGTCTAGCAGAAACGGCACCGCGCCGCAATCGTGTTTGAATCGCCCGTCGCCCGGCTTGGCGGGAATGGAATCTGCGGGGACAACCGGTCGACTTCCGAATTCCAAATTTCAAAACGTCTCTTCTTTGTTTGTTCATCCCCGGAGTCTGCGGAATCCAAACGCAGAAAGCCGCGTTTCATTCAAACAACGGCGTAGAGGCCCTGTTTTCTGACTACCGCGCCGCTTTCGCCAAAAGGATTGGAATGTCCGAAACGTTTCCTCCCTTGACAGAAGTTCGCCTATGTGATTTACTCATGGCAAATCAAAGGAGGGTTTCATGTGCCGAATCCGTCTCCATGCGTTGGTGTCCGTTTCCTTTCTCGTCGCGGTTCCCGTTTTTGGAACGGGCGTGCCCGGGACCCGCGTCTCGGCCGCCATTCCGCTGTCCGTGGAATCCCCCGTTGAGTTTGCCGAGGAGGTGCTTTGGCTTTACGCCTCCGGGGCCGGGGAGCGGATGCCCGTCGAGGACGGACCGTACGTCGAGGACCGCACCCCGCTCCTCCGCACGATCGTGGATTTTCCCCAAGATTTCTTGGACGGGCTCGTCGCCGTCCGTTTCGTACAGTACGACACCTATCCCATTACCGTCCGGCTGGACGACGAGACCGGCGCGGCCGTGTTCTACAATGCCAATGACACAGCCTTCTACGCCGTCCCGCCCGTCGAGGGAACGCCGTCCGGCTGGGCGCTCTCCTATTGGCCGGACGCCGACATCAACCCTCTCCACGCCCCCTCCCATGTCGCCGTCCGTTGGCGGGTCGTCCCGGACGGAATTCTGTCCGGCGGCGCGGGTTCGGGCGCCCCGCCGCTCCCGCCGAGGACGGAGAACGCCCCGTCTTCCGCCGCCCCGGTCACCAATCTCTGTTTCACCGGCATTTCAACAACGCTTACGAACATCACGCTCGGCCTCGCCTGGCCGCAGGGAACGTCGCTCCCGGACAATGTCCTGGACATCTACTTCTCGACGGATCTCTCGTCTACCCTTCCGTGGAAACGGCTCCTGTCCGTGACTCCGGACTCCGACGCCACGAACGCCGCCGTCGTCATCGACGGGGCGGAACTTCCGGGCTACATCCCGGAGCCCGACACGCATGTCCACGACGCGGCGTGCGTTCCCGTCACGAACATATTCCAAAGCATTTTTTCGCAGGGCGAGATCGTGACGAACATCACCTATTCCTGCGAGACCAATCCTCCCTCGCGGCGCGCCGCCGGCTTTTTCATCGCCGGAAACCGCGGGGATTCGGACGGCGACGGCTATCCCGACATCTACGAGCGGCTCGTCTCCCTCACGGACCCCGCGCTCGCGGACACCGACGGCGACGGCATATCGGACATCGTGGACCTGGAACCGACGGCCGCGTTTTCTCCGCACTGGACAAATGGCGTCTGGTCCTCGGTATCCGCATGTCTTATATTCCCCGGATTCCATCCCGATCCGATGTGGGACGCGCCGCTTTCCGATTGCGATTCTCCGGTGGATCTGTCCTGTCGTTTCACCATCAATCGCCAGCAAAACTGGCAGCAATACTTCATCTCCGGGGCCGCCTTTTCCTATCTGTCCCCACGTTCCTGCAATCTGTCCGTCGACTGGTCGGACTCCGCCGGCGGAAACGGGACCATTCCCCTGGACGACTCTGGCGGCATCGTTCATGTGCCCGTGTCCGGGAACAGTCCGTACCAATTGGACCTGAGAGTCTATTCGCCGGACTCCGACATCGTCGACTCGATGCCGCTCTACCTTTGGATCTGGGCGCCTTCTGTCAGTTATTATTCCAGATCGTGGTTCATAGACGATATCCTCGATGGATTTGAACGCGGTGAGTTCGGGCAGCTTCCCGACTATCTGGACGGGAGGAACGATCCCTGTTTGTACGATGTGTTCGCCAGCCATGCCTGTCAGGGGAAGACATACTACACATACAACGGCCCCGTCACGCCTCCACTCTGCGCCTTTTGCGCTTTTGACAACTTTCCGGATTTCTATACCGACCTCTACAACGACATCCGGAGATGGGTCGACAGCCGGTTTGCCTCCATTTCTCCGGATCTTGCGGCCTTTTCGCCGTCTGAGCTGCAGAGCGACTGGGGATCGGTCACATATCTGATTTCGACTTCCCCCGGCTTATACGAACTGCCCACCGTGGACGGAGAGCTTCCGGAGTCCCCGTTCACCGGCTACTCCGCCGCACTGCTCCATCTCGACCCGTCGCTTTCCTACGGCGACGGCTGTCGCGTCTACGGTTCCGGCGTCGCCTGCGACGGAACGACCGGCGGCTACACGCCCCTGTCCCCGTTCCCCTTGGACACCCCGTCCCTGCGGCGCTCCTTCGCCAGCGACGCCGACGGATTTTTCCGCTGCCCGTGCGAGCCGGTCCTGTCCCTCGGGACGGACGACCCCGCCGTGGAAGCGCTCGTCACGACCCACACCGAGGCCGACGGCGACACCGCCACGGGCACCGTATCGCTCGGAAACGACCTCCTCTGGACCGGCACGGCCGTCCACGGCCCCCGCGACGTGGTCTACCGGACCGAGCCCGACGCGCTCCCCGGCACGGAGCCGGACGGCGGCGACTGCGGCTGCGGGCCCGTCGCCGAAGGCCCGTCTCTGAACTCCTTCGCCTTCCGGCTCTCCCTCGGGGAGCCACGCCACGGCCAGATCTCCGGTTTCGTCTGGTTCCACTTCGGGGACGGATCCTTCACGCTCTCCCCGGAATCGTTCCAGGTGCTCGCCCGCGCCGACGCCGATGTCTCGGACACGACGGCGGCGGGCGTCCGGACAATCGCCTGCCGTGACGGACGGGGCCGTACCGTCGCCATTTCCGGGGACGGCGGCACCGTGTCCGCCGTCGTCACCTATACCGACGGCGGAGCGCCCGACCACAGCTGGGAGTTCACGCAGAACGGCGCTTCCGTGCGCGTCCGCAAGATCAGCCGGGCCGACAACACGATGCTCGACGAGACCTACGCGCTCTCCGGCGGCGTCTGGTCCAGGACCGACCACATCTCCGGCGCCGTCGAGACGCTGGAGCGCGAGGACGGTCTCAACGACTTCGCCGACGGAGCGCTCCGCGAGAGACGCGTTCTCGTGAGTTCCGACGGGACGACGCTTTCGGACGTCGCCACCGAGTCCCGTCTCTTCGGCGGGGGAGCGGACGCCGTTCTCCGCCGGACGCGTCGCGAGGAAGCCCGCGCGTACGGGAGTATGGTCTCCACGGCCAGCTACTGGGAGGATTCCGGGAATCCGGCCCGCAACGGCCGTCCGAGGCTCGTCGCCGGCGACGACCGCGCCTGGCGCTACACCGTCTACGACGTCTCGGGGCGCTGTGTCCTGCAGCTGGACCAGCGGGACGGCTCGCCGGTCCCCGCGTGGCTCGACAACGGCACGGAGTGGACGCTCGGCACACTTCCCGGCGGCATCGGGTGCTCCGCGACGGAATACGGCTACGAGCCCGACACGGACGCCGGCGACAGCGCGGCGGACACCGACTTCGACAAACCACGCTCCGTCTCGCGCTACATCGTCGGGGACGGCGCCGCCACGCTCGTCGGCCGCACGTGGACCGTCTACACGCATGACGACGCGGGCGGTCTGCCGACCGTGACGGTCCTGACCGAGCGCGCCGGCTCGCAGGGCGCGGCCTTCGGGGACGCGGGCAACGCGGTTTCCTCCGAGACGCGCTTCGACGAGGACGCCGCGGGCGTCCCCCTGCTGCTCCGGGGCCGCCCGCTCTCCGAGTCCGACGAGGACGGCGTGACCGCTCGTTACGTCTGCGACTTCGGCGCGTGGGATCCGGAGACCCGCGTCTTCGCGCCGGCCCCCGGCGGCGCGTTTCTCCGCACGCTCGTCTACCGCACGACCTCCTCCGCCCCCCGCGGCGTCCCGTACCAGTCCGCCGGGACGCTCTCCGTCGAGGACGCCGTGCACGGGAATCCCGTCTACGAGGCCAATCTCGTGCAGACCTCCGCTCCGTCCGGCGGCCCCGGAATCCAGGACTTCGCCGTGCTGGACTGGTCCCGCAGTGTGTACGACGACCAGGACCGTCTCCGCCACACGCTCTACTCCGACGGATCCTGGTCCACCAACGCCTATTCCTGCTGCCGCCTGCTCTGGACGCGGGACCGCGAGGGGTTCAGGACCGAGCGGCTCGCCGACACCACCACCTCCGACCTCCATTGGGCGGAGCTTCACACGTCGTTGGCGGAGTTGCCGAAGCCTCCGTCCGGGACGCCGCTTCCGTACAATGGCGCCGGGACCAATCACTTCCTCGCCGTCGAGCATCGGCAGGACGCGCTCGGCCGCGAGGTGCTCCGGCGGGAGCTCGCCACGGACCCAGCCCACAGCGCTTCCGTGAACAGTCTCGGAAAGGCTTGTTCCGGCGCGTGGGCGACATCGGAGACGACCGACTATCTGCATGGGACGTCCGATGAATACTGGCGGACGGACGCCCGCGGACACGACACGTCGTATCTTCGGGGAGAGGACCGTGACCGCGTGGTCGTGTTCGACGAAAGCGTCTTGAAAACCCGCCAGACCGTCGCTCTCCGGGGCGGGGACACCACGACCACCGAGATGTGGGAAGGACATACCGTTGTTTCCGGGACTGTGACCGAATGGGCTCCCGACGGCACCCGCGCCGAGTACGACATCCAGGAAAAAACGACTTCGATGTACGATGTCCGCGATTCCGCCGTCGTCACGAACTCCGTCACGCGGTCGGACTTCCTCGGCCGCGTCGTCTCTGTCGAGACCCCGCTCTCGTGCGTCACGAACATCTACGAGGGAACCACCTCGCGGCTCGTCTCCCGGACGGACTCCGTCTCCGGCGCGGTCACCCGGTACTGGTACGACGCGCTCTACAATCTGGAGGAGACCGACTCGCTCGGCGTGGCGGACAACTCCGTGACAAGCTACGAGTCTCGCGACGGCGCGTGGTGGCGCGTGACGGACCGCTGGCGCGCGTCCGTTCCCGGCTACTCGGTCGAGACGCCGCACACCGTCGTCTCGGAGCGTCTGACCGGCCTCTCCGACGCGCTCCGCTCCTGCACGGAGGTCGAGGAGAACGGGACGCTGACCCGCACGACCGTCTCCTACGACCCCGCGACCAAAGTCTCCACCGAGACCGTCGAGAGCGGGGGCCTCGCCGACACGACGACGAGGCGGATGTTCGGGCGCGTCGTCGAGGAGACCGACCGGACGGGCACGACGGCGTCGTACTTCTTCGATCCTTTCGGGCGCGTCTGCCTGGCGCGCGAGGAGGACGGCGTCTCCGCGCCCCGGTGGACGTCCTACGCGCGGAACGCCTTCGGCGACATCGTCCGCGAGTCGGTCTCGACAAACTCCGCCGCGGGCGTTCCGCGGTTTTGCCCCACGGTCTGCCGCGACTACAACGGACTCGGGCAGCTGACCTGCGCCTCCAACGCGCTCGGCGAGGCCGTTTCGTACGAGCGCGACGTTCACGGGCGGAGTACCTATGTCTCGGGCGACGTGTATCCCGAACGGGCCGTATACGACACCGAGGGCCGCCGCGTCGCCCTGGCGACGACCCGCGACGGCACGGTCTGGGACACCACGGAGTGGCATTTCGACGCCGCCACCGGCCTCTGTACGGACAAGGTCTACACCGACGGCGAAGGCCCTTCGTACACCTACACGCCGGACGGCCTTCCGCTCCGCACGACGTGGGCGCGCGGGGCGTGGCGGCAGAACGCCTACGACGCGAACCGCCGGCTTTCCTCCGTCACCGCGTCCGACGGCCGCTCCGGCTACACCGTCTCCCGCGACGCCCTGGGGCGTCCGGCGTTCGTGGAGGAGGATTCCGGCCGCGTCCACCAGTACGCCTACACGGAGTACGGGTCCGTGGCCTCCGAGACCGTCACGGACACCAACGGCGTCTCCTCCGTGCTGACGCGGTTCGTCGACGCCTACGAGCGCCCCGCCGGGTACGCGCTCTCCGTGGACGGCACCAACCGCGCGACCGTCGCGTACGGGTACGACGCGGCGGGCCGCGTCGCGTCCCTCGCCGTCACCAATTCCGCCGGCCGTGCCTTGACGGTTGCGTACACGAATGCGGCGGGGTACAATGTGGGCTGCGCCGTCACCCTGCCCGGCGGGAACGTCTTCCGCCGCGAGGTGCGGCGCGACCCGTCCTGGCCGGACCGGATCACAACCTGCAGCAACTTCTTCGACAACGCCGCCATGACCGGTTTCG
>JAZUKQ010000250.1:0-10096 GCA_045643325.1 Kiritimatiellia bacterium
CCTGGTCCGCAAACGTCCCGTTGATGGTTTCGCAGAGGATGCGCTGCTTGTCTTCGTTTGTTCCGTTTGCGGCTTGAACGGTGTTGTCGGGATTGGATAGATGGCTCAAGTACGTGAAATCGCACGATGCCACCACCCGAAAATTATCACCGGGTTGCATGGTCGTCTGGAATTCCGCACTACGGCAGTCCTCATTTTCCTGGAATCGCAGTTCACATGAGGAAATTCGGCTGGTGGAAAAGACCCCTGTTGACGCCGGGGTCCTACCGCGATTGTCACCATTGGAGGTTTCATCGTCCACAGCATCATTGTCCGCGGTTGGGTCATCCATGTCGAACGACTGGAGATAGACATTTATCGGGAACGGAACGCCGACGGTCAGTTGGACGCGAACATCCACCTTGTCGCGGGCCTGCCCCACCACTCCGTTTTCCGCGCGGGCACCGGGGAACACGCGGACCGCACTAAGTCCAGAAGCCGCCAAGGGCCAGTTCGGATCATTGTCCAGTTCCGAAGAGTCGTTGACGCTGTTGTTCTTGCCGACCCACGAAACGGATTGAATGCCGACGACGGTCATTTTCGCCTCGTCTTCGAAGGTGATATTCCCCACGTTGAAGGAGAATTTCAATGTGGTTTCGCGTTGCATTGTATGCGGAACAATTCCCTCCACCCACAAATTCGTTGCGCCGGATGGCATGCAGTCCACGGACAGCTGCCCGCTGGACGGAAGCCGGGTGTTGGCTCGCTTGGTGTTGAGCCCCCAGAGGACGATGTTGGACGCCCCAGACGGCACCTCGAGTTTTGGACAGGTGATTGGGAGGTCGGATGGTTCTACCTCCAACATGACTTGGGCGAGTTCGTTGTCTCCGCCTACCACCTCCGAGTCATGCGCCCCAACACCATCATAGTCAAAGGCGCCGTCTCCGTCGTCGTTGTCGAGGTTGACGAATACGGCTCCGCCCACGGACATCCGCTCCTCGTAGAGAAGTTCGGGAAGTCGCGCGTTGAATACCGGAGGGGCAAAAAGACGAATGGAGGCCTTTCCGGCATAGAAGTCCGCCGTATCAAAGACATCGGAGGCCTGGGCGTGCCGGGCCGTGATGGTGTAATGTCCGGGAACGCTTCCGGAATCCACCCAGACGCTGGTTCCTCCCACAACGGAAGTGCTGCCGGTGCCTCCCGTGGCCGATGAATACAGAAGCGGTCCGTCGTCCCCCGTTGAGTCAATGCACCAGACCACATTCGGATCGGATACGGCCAAGTCCAGGGCGACTTCCGTCCTGTCCTCGGCGTCCACCTTGGCGATATAGGAGTCTTCTTCAATGTCCACAACGAGACCGGCCGTATTGTGCCAGGGGGCTACGCATTCCTCGCACGCGTGCGTGGTGTCGTCGTACTGGCATCGGTGGATGGTTACAGAGGCCTCGGCCCTCCCGCTTGCAAGAGTCGGAGCGCAGAATGCGGCAGTGCCCGTTGCGGACGAGGGGGGCGAATCTTCCACGGAAAGACGGAACGTTCCGTCCCCATTGTCTGTAAACCCCGAAATTTCCGCGCTGGATTGCGAAAGATTCCTGTCGAGTGGCATGACCGAAAGCACGAAATCCCTATAGCCGGGAATTTCATGGACACAGGGTGTGTAGTCGTTGTCAACAGGAGAGATATACACGATGGGAAGCGCGATTTCACCACTGCTGCTTACCGCCGTTCCGCTGTCGAATACGGAGCCATCGCCACGGATGTAGACACCATCCGTAGAGGCCAGATAGACCAGGACCTTCAGATTGCCTCGCACATAGACATGGTACGGGTAAAATACCCCGTGTTCCAATCCGAGTTGGATGGTACTGCCTACTCGGGCTGGAATTGTGTACCCGTTGATGGAGACGGCTGCAGAATTCTGTTCCCCGTCTTCCTCGCCGTTGTTCGCTCCCAGTAGCATTCGCAGCGGCGGCAAATTCGTCGGCAACGAGTCCATGCCTTGGACAATGGTTAGAACTAGATTCGTGAATCCTGCGTTTTCCGCGAGGAGAGGACACAAAGACCATTCCGATGCGCTAACGCCATCAGGCATTCCATCGCTGTCCGCATCGCAGTTGTTCGGCGCATCGTCCTCGCCGTCCGCAAGGCCGTCTCCATCCGAATCCGAGCAGGCGGGATCGGTATGGTAGGTGTAGACTTCCTCGTAGTCGGTCAGCCCATCGCCATCCGTGTCGGTCGCGCCTGGGAGAACGCTCTCGAAATGCGTCCAGCGAAGTTCCATACGGGAGTCCGGAATCTCTTCGGTCCATGACTCGCCGCCTCCGTTGTTCTGCGCACCGATGACATAGTTGGTCGGTTCGGTGGTGCCGAAGTCATAGCGATAGCGGAAGTCGCCGGAGGGATAGAGTTCCGCCTGGAACGAAACCGGTTTGTCGGCCGCACGGTTGTAGAGCGCGTTGAGCCAGGTGAGGCGGAGGGATCCGACATCGGTCACGTCATACCAGAAGAGCGAATTCGTGGCGGGGATATCTCCCCAATTGGCCTGAGGCGCCATGCCAAAGACGGCATGGAAGGGTGCCAGATGGTCGATGGCCATCGGATCCGGGAGGTCTCCGGTTGCACGATCGAACGGCTCGCCGAACGATATCGTGCCCCGGGAAGAGATGACGATATGGTCTACGAAATTCGTTCCGAGCTTGAAGGCCCATGCCGTTGCGAGATCGTTTGTCCCAATGCGGAACGCATCGCGACTGGCACCGCGCAGAAGCCAGTTGGTGTGGACGACGGCTCCGGCCGGGACATCCGCAGCGAAGTCGATATCGGTCAACACCGAAATAAGCGCGAACCCGGCGTTGCACTGGTTCGTGGAGAGGGTGGCAACTGGTGTCGGGGGCGCAACGGCCGTCGGATTCCAGATGCCCTGGAGTTGCGGTTTTGTGCCGCCGATGGCGACGATGGCGGCAAATGCGGCGATGAACACGATTTTCGCCGCCTTGGAATGGGTCCTCCAGAATTCGCCGACAGTCTTCTTTATGACATGCTCGTAGAGGAAGAGTAGTCCGATGCCTCCCCATGCGGCGATGAGGCAGAGGGCAACGGTGGCGGCGGTCGTGCCGTGCATGGGAGGCTACCGGAAGAAGATGATGAGCCCATCGGGGGCGAAGCGGACCTCGAAGTGCTCGCCGGGGTCGTCCACGCCGCAGGCGGTGAGGGACATGAGGTTCCAGTCCGGGGCGAAGGACCAGTCCGGCGGAGTGGCCGTGGTGACGGAGAAGAGGGCGTTCGTGCCGTCGGCAATTGCAAGGGATTGCGGGGCGGCGGGAACATGGAGGAGCATGGTGAACGCAAGCGACTTCTCCCCGGCCTCGGCGGATTCGGTCTGTCGCAGATTGCCGACGGGGTTGGCGAGGAACCACTCGCCGCAGTCCCAGCCGATGGAGAGGTCGGCCTCGCAGGCGTCCAGAACGCCGTCACCGTTGGCATCAGTGCCGAAGGCGACCTCGACGTTGTTGCTTAGTGTCGCCGAAAAGGCGAGGGTGAACTCGAAATGGGCGGTCTCCCGGTTGCAATGCGCAATCGGGCAGTTCGTGGCCACCTCGGTATCGACAAATGCGGGGGCCGGGAGTTGCGGAAGGGGGGCGGCCCCGGTACTGGCGGCAAGCGCCAGCAGTTGCATGACGATGTACCTTGCGTGCTTCATGCCGTCATCATAGCACACGCGGAACGGTTCCTGCAAGGGTCCGTCCCTCGCGGGTCCCGTTTCTCGCCGAAGCCGCCGCCGGAACGCGCCCCATCGCCGCGGTGCATCTCCCTTTCCCCGGCATCGGACGAATCGCAACGTCCGGCGAAGGCTTCCGCCTCGCCCCTCCGGAACAGGACGCCACGACGCCTTGACGGAGTGTCGAGTTCCACGGACTCGCTACCGCCCGACGCCCGCCACCTCCAGCAGCGCGATGCCGGGCGTTCCCATGCGGAAGGAGACGGCACGGCCTTCGGGCGTGTCTTCGACGGAGTACGCGGCGCTGGGGCGCAGCGTGTTCCGGGCGCGGAGAGCCGCCAGCACGTCGGCTTTCAGATACGCCGGGGAACCCGCCGCACGCCAGTCCTCGAGGATGTTGTTCTCCATCGGGGTCACCATCGTCAGGGCGCGCACCGAGGCGCCGCGGGGAAGTTCCACGCGGACATCCTCCGCCCCGGGAACCGGGTCGGATGATCCATCGTAGCGGTAGACGAGGATTTCGGCCCCGCCCTTCCCCGAGCGCGTCGCAAGGGCGTTCGCCATCGCGTCCAGCCCCTCGCCGGCAACCGGGATCCGCTCCCGGCCCATCCGCCCCAGCAGCTGGAACGCATGGTAGCCGGGCTTGCGGAGGCCCTGCAGATTGAGCAGGCCGTAGTTGCCGTGGAAGGCGCTGCCGCCATAGCCCACCTGGTCGTAGACGTCGCTGAGGCACCAATAGGCGAAGTAGTCGGCCAGTTGCGACACCTCGGCCATCGTCTTGGCGATGAACGCCGCCTCGTTGGCCGTCTCGCGGACCGGCTCGTGGGGGAACCAGGACCGGCCCCACTCGTTCCAGTGCACTTCGCCCTTGTAGCCGAGGTCGTCCAGCAGTTTCCGTGTGCCGCGAATGACGCCGGAGGCGAAGTTCGGCGACTTCGACGTCCGGTCCTCCTGCGGCCCGTCGAACGGCGACAGCGGCTGGATGTCGCCGTCGTTGTTGTAGATGTGCCCGATGATGTAGTCCGGCTCCAGGTCGTTCGCGCGGCAGAACTGCAGGAACTCGGGAATCCATTCGGCATGCGCCGTGGAGGGTCCGCCGACCTTCAGCAGCGGGTCGACTTCTTTTATTGTCCGCGCCGTCTCCAGGTAGAGCCGGAAGAAGTCCTCCTGGCTCCCCTCGAAGAACCCGTTCCGGAGATTGGGCTCGTTCCAGACCTCGAAGTAGAACCCGCGGACGACGTCGAGCCCGAAGTGGTCCACGAGGTGGCGCACGAGACTGCGGACCAGGGCGCGCCAGGCGCCCCAGTCCTTCGGCAGGCTGATGCGGGACTTCGTCTCGAAAACCGTCCTCTCGCCGGCGGCCAGGACGCCGGGCATGAAGCACGTGGTGATCATCGGGTTCACGCCGGCGGCCAGAAGGCGCTCGATGATGTACGTGTCGATCTGCCAGTTCGGCTCGACGTGCCGCTGCTCCTTCTGGCGCCAGCGGGCGGGGTCGCGGGTGAGGACGCGCAGCTCGTCGTCGAACATGCCGACGGCGCGGACGTGCCGGGCGCCGAGCTCGCGGTGCGCGAGAGCCAGCTGCTCCTGGACGTCGGCGCGGACGAACCAGCGGAACTGGTCGATGTTGACCAGCCCCTCCCAGGTGTGGCGGAAGGGGGTAGCGGCGGCGGTGAGATCGGGACGGATGACCATGGCGTTTCCCTACAGCAGCAGGAGAATGGTGCAGGACCGGTCCCGAATCTCGATCGTTCCCTCGCCCGTCACATGGTCCAGATCGTCGGACGTGTAGACGCCGTCGTGGATTCTGGTCCCCGCAATGGACATCTCGCTCAATTGCAGCGTGTGGCCGTTCAGGACCAGCGTGGCGGTGTCAGACAGGGACAGGGACCACAGACTGACGTCGCCCTGGAGCTGGAGCTTGCTGTTGCCGATGACCCACGTCGTCTTCGAGAGGTTTTCGGCGTAGGTGTAGTCGTAGTTGCCGTACGTCCCCGACCAGGCGGCGGGCAGATCGGTGAACGCGTACTTCGACAGGGCGAGGTCGGAGGGGGAGTCGATCCGCACGGTCCCGCCACCGGCGGAATCCGCAGCCGTCTGCAGATAGACGGTCCCCGCGCCGCCACGGCGATTGGAATTGTCGCGGGACGACTTGCCGCCTTCCGCAACAAGCGAGACATTCCCGATTCCGGTGCCGTCGCCGACATAGACGGCCACGCGGCCGCCGCCACCGGCGGAGTCCGAATCGCCGCTGCCGCCATTCGCGGAAACCAGGCCGTCGCCCGCCAAGGTGGCGGTACGCAGAAGCACGCTGCCTCCCGACCCCACTCCACCGGAACCGCCGTTGGCGCGCAGGACGCCGTCGAGGAACGTGCTCCCCGCGACGTCCACGAGGACCGCGCCGCCGGCACTGGCGTTGCGGGCGCCGCCGCTGCCGGGATCGACCGGAAGAAGCACGGAACCGTAGGTGTTGGTCCCCGTGGGGGTCGTGTTGTAGACGCCGCCCGTCCCGCCGTAGGCCCCGCCGTTTTGTTCTTTCGCAAGTCCGGGGCCTCTTGTGGCGTAGAACCCCTTTCCGTCGGCGTGGATCGCTCCGCCGGGACCCACCGCCAGGTTGCCGCCAATGTCGAGGCGGAGGCAGTACTGACGAGTGGTATTGTTGGCATGCGCGACATGGGTCATGGCGCCGCCGTTGACCGTGACATCGCCCGTGACGGAGAGTTCCGTGAAGGCCCCCTCGTACCGCGTGTCCACCGTGACGGTTCCCGTGTAGTGGCCGAGTTGCAGCCATTCGGCAACGGTGGGGGACGCCGAGGCATCCCAGGTCATGTCCGCGCGGGAGTAGCCGTCGAGCAGCACGGTCTCCTCGCTCGTGGGGGCGTGCCCCAGACTCCAGTTGGCGTCCAGGGACGCGCTTCCGCTGCCGATCCAGATATTGGTGGGCGCGCCAGGAATCACCACGTCGTGAAGGGTCGCCGAGGCAACCGAGGACACGCCGATCACATAGGACCCGGGAAGCAGCGTCGCCACTACCGTCTCATCCGACTCGACGACGATGTCCTGCTTCGGCGTGACGACGATGTCGACGTAGGTGTCCTCGGCACCGATTTCCACAGTGAGCGGGTTGTCAATGGCCTCGTAGTCCTCGCCGTTGACGGCCGTGCCGGACAGGCCGACATTCACACTGAGAGGCGAACCGACGGAATCGGCGCTACGCGACACACGGAAGGCAAGCGTGTTGTCGATCGTCTCGTCGCCATCGGAATCGAGGGTCTCAATCGAGATGCTTTTCGTGCTGAACGACTGAACGTCTGGCGACCAGGATTCACCGTAATCGTTGACCGCGTAGAAACGGCAGACATAGGCGGTATTGGCGGCCACGGCGATGTTGGTGGACACCATTCCATTGTCGGTTGCATCACAAATCTTTGCACTGAACTCCCACGCCAGAGGATCGTTGCCGCCATCGGTCTCGCCCCAATAGACGTAGATGGAGGCGTTGCTGAACCCGCCCGCCTCCAGCGTGGCGTTGAGGGTCGCGGACGTCGCGCCGACATCCGTCGCCGCCTGCGGGCGGATGCGCGGGGGAGAGGCCTTCGTCACATCGAAGAACGTCTCGCCGATACGGAACTCGTCCCAGTAGTCCGTCGTGTACTGGCCGCCGCGCGCCTCCAGCGCGTCGACGGTGAAGTCGGCCGCGCCGATCAGCGATGCGGCCGCCGTGTCGACGGACGGCTCGGCGGACAGGTCCAGCGCCGTGCCGGCCCACATGTAGACGTCGTCGTTCCCCGCCTTGAAATCGATGCGGAGCAGGACGAGGTTGATCTTCTTGTCGCAACTGACCTGCGTCGCGACCGTCTGGTCCCCGACCTGGAAACTCCATTTTTTCGTCCCGTTGGCCGGCGCGAGGCAGCGCACGGGGGAATTGGTGCCGTCGTAGAGGTAGAAGGCGTTGTCGCGGCCGGTGTCGCCCTTGTAGTGCAGGAAGCTGATCCAGAGCGTCGTGCCGTCCGCGCAGCCGTCCGGAACGGCAAACGAGCGCTTGGCGTAGTGGCGGCGGCCGTTTCCGCTGCCATTCCACTTGCATCGACCGCCCGCCGTTTCCAGTCCCGGATACGAATACCCGTCCGAGACGGGAACGACATTGGAGTATTTCAGGTTCGACTCCGCCGTCACAACCCATTTGCCCGTCCAGCCGTACCCGGTGTCCGTATTATGGAGTTGAGAATTGTACACCGTGCCTCCTTCCACGTCCCAGAAGCCGTCGTAGGCGATAAGGTCGGCGCGGGCGGACAATGCGGAGAGCATCGCTGACGCGATCCACGAAGCATATATGATTCCATATCGTGCGTTCATTGTGTGTTTTCCTCGTTTGGGTTGTTGTTGTCTGGTTTCCGGATGGAAAGGGTCAGTGGGACTCGGGCGCGGCGACGACCCAGGGGCGGCAGACGCCGCCCTGGTGGGTCGATCCCGGCGCCACGGCCCCGGGGACGCCGTGGGTGATGGTCTGGAGAATGGACTTGAAGGGGCCCTTGCGGAGCGTCGTCTCGAAGACGGAGACCGCGACGTCCGAGTCCTCCGCGACGAACATCGGCAGCGGGTTCTCGGCGCGGTTCGCGAGGATGTAGGCGTAGAGTTCGGACCGCCCGCCGTTCTTCGTCCAGACCTTGGTGCGGTTCTGCTCGGTCTTGAGCCCGAAGAGCCAGAAGAGGCCGCCGTCGTTCCAGGTGTTGGGGCGCGGATCGGGCTCTTTCTCGGCGCTGTAGCTGCCCTCCTGGTTGAGCTGGCGCGCCCAGACGCCGCCGCCGTGGATGTCGATCGACCCGCAGCACACGTCGTCGAGGAACAGGTCCCCTGCTCCCACGGCCTTCACGATGAGGTCGCAGACGAGATGCCGTACCGCGAGCGTCCGGTTGGAGCGGTTCTCGATCTTCACCTTCGCGTAGAGCGCGTCGAAGCGCTCGATGACGAGCGGTTCCGCCGCGTCCTCGTCCACGACGAGCGTCATTCCGTCCATCGTGTCGACCGGGCGCAGCTCGGCCTCGCAGCCGATGATGCGGCGGACGTTCTTTCGGACGTGGACGACGCCGCTGGCGTGCCACTTGCCGGCGGGCAGGAAGACGGTGTGCGCGCCGGAGTCGATGGCCGCCTGGATCGCGGGGGCCCAGTCCTCCTCGTCCACCCAGCCCGTGCCGCGGACCAAGACATGGTGCTTCTCGGGCTTGTAGTCCATCGCGTTCGCCCAGCCGTCGAGCGGGCCCCAGGGGATCTCCGGCGAAGGCTTCACCGGAAGCCGCCCGGGGTCCGCCTGCGCTCCGTTGAGGAGGATGGGATTCTGCGTCGCCCAGAGCCGGATCTCGTGCCCGTCGACGCCCGTCCCCTTCTTCGCCTCCAGGATGCGCGCGTAGCCGGACGCCGTGACGTCGCGGACAAGCGCGTTGGAACCGATGACCATGGCGGGGACGTCGGGGCCGCCGCCCGTGAGCCTGCCGTCCACGAGGATGAACATGTGGTTCTTCGTCGTGACGGCCGTCACCCGGTTGTCGCTGCGGAATCCATGGATGTACGACTTGAGGCCGGACTCGAAGCCGACCTTGCGCTGGTGCGAGACGGAGAGGTTCTCGAACGTCGCGAGGGCGTTGGCGGCGCCAAGGACGCCGGTCCCGAAGCCCTCGACCTCGACGTTCCAGACGAGGAGCGGCCCGTTGTCGCCCGTGAGGGAAAGCCCGGTGTGGCCGGTTTCGGCATCCGCCGCGCGGATGCGGACGTTCTTGACGTAGCCCTGGTTGGAGGCGAAGAAGGCCAAGGCGACGGCGCCGGGGTTGCCCTTGCCGACCTCGATGGTCATATCGCTGACCGCGTTGCGGAACGCCTGCGCCACGCCCCACGACGTCGTCAGGACCGCCTGGGGTTTCTCCGGGTCGCCGAAGCCGGGCGCGTTGTCGTCGAGCCGGAGGACGGTGCCGTCGCGGCTCTGCCCCTGGAGGATGCGGCGGCACGGGGCGCTGCCGGGACGGGGCGGGGCCTTGATGGGGCGCGTCACGCGGTAGACGCCGTCCGGCAGGTAGATGAGGCCCGTCTTGTCGTAGGCGGCCTGGATCGCGTCCGTATCGTCGTGGACGCCGTCGCCGACCGCGCCGAACGCCTTGACGTTGAGGACGTTCGCGGCGGCGGGAAAAACGATGCCGCCCGCCGACGGCCCAGCCCCCGGCCTGGGAGTGTCCGCGCCCAGCGGCAGGACGCCGGCCACCATCGCCGCAAGCGCAAAAGCAATTCTGCCTGTCATAACAATTCTGCCCGTCATTTGGACCCGACCTGTTTTTCCGTTGTGAGGCGCGAGAGGGCGACGCACCAGACGGGCGCGTCGGACGGGATGCGGAGCGTGCCGTCGGCGCCCAC
>JAZUKQ010000251.1:0-4387 GCA_045643325.1 Kiritimatiellia bacterium
GAGCGCCCCGCCGAAAACCCATGGCGCCACAAGATTGTCGTCTCGTTCAACCCGCCGCCGACGCCCGAGGCACTTCTGGAGCTTTGGAACCATCGCAAGGACTCCCATGAGGCCGCGCTCGCCTTCGGCTCCGCGCTCAACCACCTCGAGGCCTCGGTCAACAACCGCTCCATTCCGGTCGGACACAAGCATTTCCGCGGCCGCAACCCGGGCATCAAAGGATGGTTGCGCGAGCACTGTCCCGACATCGCGGCGCACTATTCCGCCGCGCTCTATTTCAAACGGATCGCGCAACATCTCCGCGACGCCTCGGCGATGACGGATCCCTGTCCGCCCGAATGGCTCCTCCCGCACAGTTCCATGAACACGGCGGAGGCCGCGGCGCGTGTCCAACACGACCTTCCGTTCGCCTACCGCTACCTCTTCTGCGCTTCCCCGCAAATCTGGGTCTACCACTCTGTCCGGAGGAGGACGGACGAGAAGCTCGTCCGGATTCAGTTCGATGTATCGAGGGAACTCGTCGCTGCGCACCTCGCCGCCTGCCCGACCTCGCTCGCCCGTTTGGAGGCGCGCCTCCGCCCCTTCGTCGGTCTCTCCGCACCGGACAAGACAGCGGAATAGAACGCATATACATTATTGACATTTTTAATTCAACCGAATGAAAATGCTATTTATTTCTACGAAAATGCGTTTGAATTTGTACGCTTAAAAAACGTGGCAAGCCTATTCCGCTTCCGCATGACCGTTGACGAAAAAGCTCATCCACGACGAACAGCGACCCGACCATTCCGCTGTCCGTAGGCATCGGCCGGACGGTTTCCCGATCTTTTCACCTTTTCCGCCGTGGGAACGGGCTAACGCCCCTCGCCCGGAAACCTCAGGTTGGCGACCTGGCGCGAACGATGCCATCGGAACTCCCCGCGCAGCACGCATTCTGCGGCCGGCAACGCCTCGACCGTGTCTCCCTCGACCTTCACCAACGGCCGCGTGCCACCCGACATCAATCGCAACGCGTTGCGCACGTAGTCGTCTCCGAAAAACGGATATCTCTCCCTCTTCTGCAACGCCAGAAACAGCGGAACAAACCCCGACACCCTCTCCTCCGCGAGCACCTGCAGAATCTCTGTCTCCAGTCTGTCAAGCCCCGTCGCCGGATCGGGAAGCTGCTCAAGCAAGCGGCGCGCCGCAGACGCCGTGTCCGGGAACTCCGGCACCTCCGCCCCCGCGAGAGCCTCGACCGCGGTCACCCGCTCCGACATCAGCGCGGACCAGATCCGCTCGCGGGAATCGCGAAGCGCCCCGGCGCTCAACCGCGCCGCCCCCGCACGCAACACAGGAAACGCCTCGTCGGGCAGCTCGCCGAATCCAAGGCACGCCTCCGGACAAGGAACCAGAAAGACCCTGTCCGCGTCCGCCGGAAGCAGACGCGCGATGACGAAATGAAGAATAAGCTGGTCATACAGGCAATGGTCGAACCACAGAATAATCTCGTCCGCCCGCGCAGCGTCCCCGGCGATTTCGCGGACCTGCCTGTCGATCCGCGAAGCGACCTGCTCCGGCGTGTAGCCGACTGATGGAGACAACACACTGCCGCGCGCGCGGCCCCACTCCGCGTCGACTGCCGGCGGCACAGGGCCGTCCATCAGAAGGTCCGCGTACACCCGATGCGTCCCGGGAAGCGTCCGACGGGCGGAAAACGCGGCGCTGTCGCCTGAATGGATGTGGAGGACAGCCTTTGACTCCATAGAAACTACTGCCCGATAAGATCCCACGTCGGAACGTTCTACGCCCGCGAGACGCGCGCGCGGACCGACTCCGAAAACGAGTCCAACCCGTTCCTGAGCCTGTCCAGCGACCAGAGGACGAATTTCCAACGCTCCCCGAATCGGTAGTCCTTAAAATTCGCCGGCTCATACATGTCGAACAACTCTCGGTTCTTCGCGTATGCCCAGTGAAGCGAGATCGTCTTCGCCCGGAATCCCTCCAGGAACTCGTCGGCAAGCGCCATCCGGTCCACCGAGGGATGCCCCGACGCGTAGCCGGCAACAACCTCCGCGAAACATTCCGCGAACGACTCGAAGACCTTCGCCAGATTCTCCTCCGTGCAGTCGGAACTCGGCCACCCCATCGTCCCGCGGATCGAGCAGAGATGGACGCGGACAGGCATCTCCTTGCGAAGCCCCGCGTCGTAGGCGAATTCGACAATTTCCTTGCCTTCTTTGCCGAAAAGGCACTTTCCGGTCTTCCGGTCCACCTTCTTCATGAGAAAGTTCTCCGCGCCGGCCGCGCCCATGACCCGAATCAGCGCGCGGACAATCTCCGGGTCCTCCGCGTCGCCAGAGTCGGCGCTCCGGAAATAGGCGGCGGGAATCTGGTTGAAACTCTCGCCGGGATACCGGTCGCGGACAAAGAAGTGGACATCGCCCACGATTCCGTCGTGCCGCGCGAGCAGCCGGTGCGGGCCGTACGATACGCCGAGCGCCCGGAACGCGTCGACACGGGATATCGTATAGGCCCCGTATCCCGTGCTCGGTAGCGCGAGACGCTTCTCGATAAGCCGCCGCGGCAACGGATTCCACGCCGTCTTGTAGACAATCTCGCGTGTCTTTCCGGTACCGAGCGCGCAGTCGTCTGTCTCGGAACGGACCTCGTAGACGTTGACGTACTCGATATGGTCGCCGTGACTGACATCGGACTCCAGAAACGAGAGAATCGCGTCGGTCCGCACGTCCGCCGTCGGATGGTTGAACCGCATCCCGTTGTACAGATAGGTCGCGCCCGGAAGCGCGGCGCGCCGGTCGTCGAACGCGGGGACCACCGCGCCCCCCGCGCTCTGGTAGACCTCGCCCGTCAGATTCCGGTAGAGGGACTCGACGAACGCCGCCCCCTTCTCGTCGACGAGATCGGACGAAACGAGACGCCGCTCGAACTCGTCCGCGATTCCATCAAGCCGGGAGGCGCATTCCGTCGGCGAGAGTCCGTCGGCCTCCTGCGCGAGCCGCTCGATGGCGGGGACGACCGTCTCACGGCCCGTCTGCGGCGGAAGCCCGAAAAACTCCGCCTCGCAGTGAGGGCCGAACTTCGGACGCCGCACGAAACTCATGCCGTCCGCCTCGGAGGCGCCGACCAACATCGCGAGGCCTTTCCGGAACGACTCCGGATTCGACTCGATGGTGGCCGCCCAGGCGCGCAGATTTCCAAGCGTGATGAAAAAAACGCCTTTGACGTTGTGGTAGCAGACGAGCCCTTTCGACGAGATGGTGTGCCTTGCCGAGCGGATCGCGAGCTCCATCTCCTCCCGTGTCCACGCGAGCGGCTTAATCCGCCACTCCTGACCCTCCCTCCGGTATCGCTCCAGCGTGGCGTCCACGCGGTCCGTCAGAAGCACGCGGTCCATCGGGAATCCCCACCCCTGGAGCCAGTTGTCCGCCTCCACGACACGGTCCGTCGAAACCTCGCGCTGCGAGATTTCCAGTGTGTCCGAAACGCAGTTGCAGCAGACGGCGCACGACCGGAGCGCAGCGGAACGTGACTCCGGCGGCAACGCGCAGAGATCCCAGAACTTTCCGGAAAGAAGCGGCAGCGCGGCGACCGCGTGATTCCCGGAAGTGACAGTCATGACATTGCCGTAGACCTGCCGCCCCCTCTCCTCCGGTCCGGCGAGATCCGCTTTGGGGATGATGACGACGGGGTCTTTGTTCTCCAGAAGGTCCCAGATGCCGTCCTCGAAGACGAATGTGTCGTCATCTATATCGAACGCGAGGAACTCCCGACGCCGTCCCCATGACTCGGAGACGACGCGTTCCGGCCGCGGCGAACCCTCGGCGCGGATTTTCTGAATCGCCTCCTTGACGACCGAACTCTCAATCAACGAACTCATGCTTTTCAATCGCCCAAAAACTGCGCGAGATACCCTTCGCGGAACATTTGAAGCGTCACAGCCCCCCGCGTGATGGAAAGGATACTCATTTCCTCTTCTGAACGCAATCCTTTCTTGAAAATCCGGTCCGGACGCCGCCACGGTCCGTTCCTCGTCATGACCCGGGCGCTTTCGCCGTCCGGACGAACTCTCCGCCTTCCTGCGCCATTTTCTACCACGCCGGTCAAAGAAACAGAACTAAAATACCATATTGACACAAAATAAAAAAAGACATAAAAAAACAAAGAAATCAACTAAAATTGTGTTTGAATTTGTACATCGGTACGGGACATTCTGGAGAATGTCAGGACAGAGGAACGCGAAACGGACGGTCAGACAGACAGACAAAACGGCGCGACACGCTCGCCTCTTTCCCGACGGCCAGTCCAGCGACATCTCGAACCGATGCACCGCGAGGAACGATGAGGCAACGCGAGGAACGATGAGGCAACGCGAGGAACGATGAGG
>JAZUKQ010000252.1:0-2618 GCA_045643325.1 Kiritimatiellia bacterium
CATCCCGCGGGCGGCCTCGTCCCGGAGCAAGGCGGCGTTGACCGGTTTCACGAAGCGCGCGTCGACGAGCTCGACTTCCACGCCTTCCGCGGCGAGAAGGTCCGCGACCTCCCGGCCGAGCGGGAGGGAGTCGCCGAGAGCCCATACGGCGACGAAGGGGGCGGGGGCGGAGGCGCTCCGGAGGACGCGCGCGGTCCCGACGGCGATTTCGGGGGGATTCTCCGGGATGTCGCGTCCGACGGCGCCGCCGCGGGGATAGCGGATGACGAAGGGACCTTCGGTGTGGCGGAAGGCCGCGGCGAGAAGGCCAGCGAACTCCGCCTCGTCGGCGGGCTGGCAGAGGACGGCGCCGGGAACGGTGCGGAGGAGGGCGAGGTCGAAGATTCCGTGGTGCGTCGGGCCGTCGTTCGGGACGATGCCGGCGCGGTCGAGACAGACGGTGACGGGGAGCTTCTGGAGCGCGATGTCGTGGATGACGCCGTCGACCGAGCGCTGGAGGAACGTCGAGTAGACCGCTACGACGGGACGCATGCCGCCGGCGGCGAGACCCGCCGCGAACGTCATCTGATGCTCCTCGGCGATTCCGACGTCGAAAAAGCGGTCGGGGAACGCCTCGGCGAAGGAACCGAGTCCGGTTCCCTCCTTCATGCCGGCGGTGACGGCGCAGATTCTGGAATCCTTCGCGGCGGCGGAGGAGAGGAGTGTCCCGAACACGGAAGACCAGCTCCGGGGACCGGGCTTCTTCCGGAGTTCGCCGGTGGCGACGTCGAAGGGGCCGACACCGTGCCAGGCGCACTTGTCCCGCTCGGCGGGGGGATAGCCGCGGCCCTTCCTCGTCGCGACATGGACGAGGACGGGGTGGTCCATCGCGGCGGCCTTTTCGAGGGCGTTGCGGAGCCAGACGAAGTCGTGTCCGTCGACGGGGCCGATGTAGTGGAGACCGAAGTCCTCGAAGAGCTTGTTCTTGAGGAAGAGCCCCTTGATGGCGCTCTCCATCCGGTAATAGCTTTTCCGGAAGCCCCCGAGGCGAAGCTTCTCGACACCGAACCGGTCCATCGCGAGCTTCGCCTTCGTGTAGCCCGGACTCATGAGCATCTTGCCGAAAAGCCGGGAGAGGGCGCCGACATTCTCCGAGATGGACATCTCGTTGTCGTTGAGGATGACGATGAGGCGTCCGGTCGAGTCCTCGATGTTGTTGAGGGCCTCGAGACTCACGCCGTTGGCGAGCGAGGCGTCGCCGACGACGGCCACGACATGCTCGTCGCCGCCGAGGCGGTCGCGCGCGGCGGCGAGGCCGATGGCGGAGGAGAGGGCGGTGCCCGCGTGACCGGAGCCCATGACATCGCAGGGGCTCTCGGAGCGTTTTTGGAATCCGGAGATACCGCCGGTCCTCCGGAGGGTCGGAAAGCGGTCTGCGCGGTCCGTGAGGAGCTTATAGGCGTAGCACTGATGGCTGACGTCGAAAAGAATCTTGTCCTTCGGCGGGGAGAAGACGCGGAGGAGCGAGATGGTGAGCTCGACCACGCCGAGATTGGAGCCGACGTGGCCGCCGTTGGCACCCGTCACCGAGAGGATTTTCTCCCGGACGGCGCGGGCAAGGTCCGGAAGTTCCTCGGGAGACAGTCCCTTGACATAGTCCGGGGACCATGCGGACGTCTGGTCGGAAGCGTCCATGGACACCGGACTACTCGGCGGCCCAGGGATCCCAGAGCACGTTCTTGAAGTTCGGGGCCTTGGCGCCGCCGTCGCCGGGGAGGATGTCGGTCTTCCGGAGCGTGCGGACGCTGCCGTCGAAGAACGCGACATTGATGCGGTTGTTGTGGCGGAAGGCGGACGTCTTGTCGGTCACGGTGTTGTCCGCGAGGAACGTGTCGCCGTCGGGCGAGTCGAAGAAGACGATCAGGGAGGAGGTGTCGCGGACCGTGGAGGCGCGGAGCCGGCCCTCGGCGTTGAGGTACCGGTTGTAGGCGTAGGAGAAATAGGGCCGCATCCCGTTGGACGAGCCGCGGGCCGCCGTCGGGCAGACGTAGAGGTTCTTTTTCGTGCCGGTGCCCGGGGCGGGGAGGCGTCCGCCGGCGCTCCGGATGGCGTCGAGGTTGTCGATGTCCAGAATGGCCGGAAGGACATTGTACCACGCGAGCTTCGACTCGTCGGTCCCGACGGAGCCGTCGCCGTCCGGCGGAATCATGTGGAGCCGGTTGTCGTCGATGTACATGCTGAAGGCCTTGCTCCATTCGCCGAGGTTGTTCTGGCACTCGAGGCCCTTCGCCTTGGCGAGCGCGATGTTCGTCAGCGGGATGGTGATGCTCACCAGCGTGGCGATGATGGCGATGACGACGAGAAGTTCGACAAGACTGAACGCTTTTTTCAAAATCATGGCATACTCTTTCTTCCCCCGGAGAAAACTGTATCATACGCTCCGGTTTTCTTCAAGAGGCGAGCGGGACGCCCCCGGCGCCGCGTGCCGCTGGGCTCGGCGCCGCAAGGGTACGGCGCGGCGATCGGGCGGAGCCCGGCCCCCTCCGCGAGGGGGGTGCCGCTTGCGGCTAGGGGAGTACACCGGGCGGAGGCGGGAGGAAAACACCCTCCGGCGCTTCGCGCCACCTCCCTCGAGGGAG
>JAZUKQ010000253.1:0-2141 GCA_045643325.1 Kiritimatiellia bacterium
AATTGCCGTCCACCGACTTGAAAACGCTGTTTTTCGCTCCGCGCGGAGCGGTGATGATGACCTGGACGCAGTCAAGGCCCGGATCGATGAGGAAGTTCGCGCCGGTCGCGCCGGAGTGGCTGAGAGCCTCGAACGTGTTGAGGTCGGAGAAGTACTGGCCGAAGCCCGTGCCGCCGGACTTCCTGAAGAAGCCGGGCGTGCGGTGCATCTCGGGCTTGAGAACCGAACCGAAGAGCGCGTCGACGCCCTCGGGCGTGAGGATGCCCGTCTTGCGCGTCTTGCGGATGTCGAGGAGCGCACGGCCGAGCTTCACGAGATCCGCCGCCGTCGTGCGCATGTCGCCCTTGCCCTGATGCGGCGCGAGGCACGTGTCCTTCATGCCGAGCGGATCGAAGACGCGCGACTTCGCGACGTCCGCAATGTCGTCGACGCCCGTCACCCGCTCGATGATTTCGGCAAGGATGTTGTAGCTCGTCGACACGTACTGGAAGCGCTCGCCCGTCTCGAACTCCCTGAACATCGTGCCGTAGAACTTCTCGGCCTTGCCCGGCTCCTTCGAGTGCCCGCCGCGGTTGCGCCAGCCCGAGGAGTGCGTCATCAGGTGGAGGATCGTCACGTTGTTCGTCGGGAAGAGCGGAATGTAGCGCTGGACGTAGTCGTTGTAGCAGATCTTGCCCTCCTCGGCGAGCTGCGTGAGGAGGATGGCCGTCACCACCTTCGTGACGGACGCGACATGCGTCGGCTCCGTCGCGCGCGGCCCCTCCGCGAAGACGTACTTCACCTCGCCGTGCTGCTCGAAGGCGACGGACATCATCTCGAGCTGGCCTTCCTTCATCTCGTTCAGCAGGAACGCGTCAAGGCGCTCCTTGGGGCTGACCTGGGCAAACGCGGAAACGCCCGCCATCGCGGCGGACAACGACAATGCGATGAGTGTGGATTTCATACCCATCAGTTTATCACGAAACCGCCCGGGCTTTCAACTACCCAATCGGGTGAAACCCGTTTATTGGAAAGTGTACTATCTAATGGAACACTTTACGGAGGAAAGGAAACCGCATGGAAGCGACTCAAGAGGAAAAGGCACGGCCCCGTCAAGGATCCGGTGAATCCGAAGTGGATGGTCGGAAGGAACGGAAGACCGCCTACACGCCCCCTAGGGGGCGGCGGCGCGAAAAATCCGGGACTCGATTCTGCTACAATGGCCATACCCCTACAGCCAGAACGACAGGAAGGAGCCCGGATGAGCAGAGATTATACCATACACCACGTCAGAGGACGCCACCTCACCTTCGAGGACCGCGAGGCGATCGAACGCGTCTACAACCGCAACCTGCGGCTCTGCAGGCCGCGGAGGATGTCGCAGGGAGCCCTCGCGGACTCCCTGGGCCTGCCGCGGAGCACGTTCAGCCGGGAAATCGCGCGAGGCAGGGTCCCGGTCCCGAACGGCGGCAAGTACATCCCATCCAGGTTCCCGGGATCGTTCTGGGACTATTCGGCGAGACGGGCGCAGGACTCCGTCGACGACGGCGACGCGAACAAGGGCTGCGCCATGCGGATGAACACGGCGGTCGCCTCGCGCCTCCGGACGCTCATCCGCGAGGAGCGGCGCTCCCCATTCAACGCGGTCGTCATCATGCGTTCGGAGGGCTTCGCCTGGGTCCCCTGCGCAAGAACGGTCTACAACCACATCAACCGCGGGGACATCGGCGTCTCGGCCGACGACACGCCCTACAGGAGGCACCGGAGGAAAAGACTCGTCACGCCAAGGCGGGCGCTCAACCACCCGGAGAGGACGTCCATCGAGGAAAGGCCTCCGGCCATCGCGGACAGGTCCGAGTTCGGCCACTGGGAGATGGACACCGTCGTGTCGGGGACCAAGGGCAAGGGCGGGATCCTCGTCCTCTGCGAGCGGAAGACCCGCTACGCCATCCTCGAGAAAGTCGAGGCCGTCTCCTGCTCGGAGATCTCACGGGCACTGAGGCGGGTCGTCGCAAGCGGGGCCATGAAGCGCGTCCTGTCCATCACCACGGACAACGGAACCGAGTTCAGCGACGGCAACCTCATGCTCAAGGCCCTGCGCGCGTCAAAACGGACGCTCGAGATCTACTACACGCACGCCTACACGGCATGGGAGAAAGGAT
>JAZUKQ010000254.1:0-7813 GCA_045643325.1 Kiritimatiellia bacterium
CCAACTTTGTCTTCCTAAGACCGCTTGGCCTCCGACTTCCCCCGCCACACGTCTCGCCGCGCGCCTCCGCGCCGAGGGCCGCGCCGTCACCCTCGCCCTCCGCCCCCAAAAGCCCAAAGCCTTCTTCGCCTTCGCCGCGGCCAACGCCACCGAGGCCGTCTTCCTCGGTCCCGACGACATCGCCGCCGGCTCCGCGAGGATGAAGGACTTGAAGACCCGGGAAGAGACTCCCATCAACCTGTAAGGGGCAGGGGCCGGCGCGCGGAGATCCGTGCCCGGTTCCGTATTCCATGCTTTCTTCTTTCCCAAACTTTTCCGCCAGACAGACGCTCAACCCGCCGCGCACCGCGCGCCGGGCGCGGGGCGTTTGTCTCCCGAAGTCCCGTTGAGGTTATCCGGTATGCCCAAATACGTCACCATGGACGGCAACGAGGCCTGCGCCTCCGTCGCCTACAACTTCACCGAAGTCGCCGCCATCTACCCCATCACGCCCTCGTCCCCGATGGCGGGTCTCACCGACGCCTGGTCCGCCAAGGGCCGCAAGAACCTTCTCGGGCAGCCCGTCTCGCTCGTCGAGATGCAGTCCGAGGCCGGCGCCGTCGCGGCCATCCACGGCGCCCCCGAGGCCGGCGCGCTCGCGACGTCGTTCACCTCGTCGCAGGGGCTGATGCTGATGATTCCGGTCCTGCACCGCATCTCCGGCGAGCGTCTCCCCGGCGTCCTCCACGTCGCCTCCCGCACGGGCGGGACCCACGCGCTCTCCATTTTCGGCGACCACTCCGACGTGATGAACTGCCGGCAGACCGGCTTCGCGATGCTCTCCACGGGCTCCGTCCAGGAGATTCTGGACCTCGCGCCCATCGCGCACTGCGCCGCCATCGAGTCGCGCATTCCCTTCCTCCATTTCTTCGACGGGTTCCGCACCTCCCACGAGATCTCCAAAGCCGAGGCGCTCGACCCGGAGACCCTCGCGGCCCTCCTCCCGCGCGACGCCCTCGCCGCCTTCAAGGCCTCCGCGCTCAACCCCGACCATCCGCGGCTTCACGCCACCGTCCAGAACGGAGACGTCTACTTCCAGGTCCGCGAGGCCAACAACCCCTTCTACGACAGCCTCCCCGCCGTCGTCCAGCGCTACATGGACCGCGTCGGCGAGCTCACGGGGCGGATCTACCGCCTCTTCGACTACTACGGCGCGCCCGACGCGGAGCGCGTCATTGTCGCCATGGGCTCCGTCTCCGGCACGGTCCGCGAGACGGTCGACTACCTCGTCTCCAAGGGCGAGAAGGTCGGGTTCGTCCAAGTCCGCCTGTTCCGCCCGTTCTCCGCCGAGGCCTTCCTCGCGGCGCTTCCGCCCACCGTGCGGCGCGTCGCGGTTCTCGACCGCTGCAAGGAGATGGGATCCGCGGGAGAGCCCCTCTTTCAGGACGTCTGCACCGTCCTCGTCACCCGCCTCGCCGGAAACGCCCCCCTTGTTGTCGGAGGCCGCTACGGTCTCTCCTCCAAAGACGTCGACCCCGCGCAGATCAAGGCCGTCTTCGACCATCTCTCGACGTCCTCTCCCCGCTCGAATTTCACCATCGGCATCACCGACGACGTCACGCGGCTCTCGCTTCCCGCAGGAGACCCGCTCTATCCCGACGACACGTCGCTCATCTCCTGCAAGTTCTGGGGCCTCGGCTCCGACGGCACCGTCGGGGCGAACAAGAACACCGTCAAAATCATCAACTCGCACACGCCGAAATACGCGCAGGCCTACTTCGAGTACGACGCGAAGAAGTCGTTCGGCGTCACGAAGTCGCATCTCCGCTTCGGCGACCGCCCCATCCGCTCCTCCTACTATGTGAAGTTCGCGGACTTCATCGGCTGCCACAACGAGTCGTACATCTCGCGCTACGACATCGCCGAGGAGCTCAAACTCGGCGGCACCCTCCTTCTCAACTGCTCCTGGGCCCCCGCCGACGTCCCCGCGCGCCTCCCCGCCAAGGTGCGCCGCACGCTCGCCGAAAAGAAGGCCCGGCTCTATGTCATCGACGCCGTCAAGATCGCCGAGTCGCTCGGCCTCGGCTCGCACATCAACACCGTCCTCCAGGCCGCGTTCTTCAAACTCGCGAACGTCATCCCCGCCGACGAGGCGGCCGGCTACATGAAGGACGCCGCCCGCAAGACCTACGAGAAAAAGGGCGAGGACGTCGTCGCCCGCAACGTCGCCGCCATCGACGCCGGGCTCGAGGGACTGGCCGAGGTTCCCGTCGACCCCTCGTGGGCCGCGCTCCCCTCCGCCCCCGCCGCCTCCGACGGCCCGGCCGTCCCCGACGTCGTCTCGCGCCTCCTCCAGCCGATCAACGCGCAGCACGGCGACGACCTTCCCGTCTCCGCCTTCAAGGGCTACGAGGACGGCACGATCGAGACGGGTCTCACCGCCTTCGAGAAGCGCGCCATCGCGACACACATCCCCGTCTGGAATCCCGCCGCGTGCCTCCAGTGCAACCAGTGCTCGCTCGTCTGCCCGCACGCCGTCGTCCGCCCGTTCCTTCTCACGCCGGAGGAGGCGGCCTCCGCCCCCGCGGGCTTCGAGACGCTCCCCGCGAAGGGAATCTCCGGCGGGGACTACCGCTACACGCTCCAGATCTCCGGCGAGGACTGCACGGGCTGCGGCGTCTGCGCGGCCTCCTGCCTCGCGAAGGAGAAGGCGCTCACGATGGTCTCCGTCCACGACCTCCCCGAGAACAAGCGCCCCGTCGCGGGCCGCGCCTCCGCCGCCTGGACCTACGCCCTCTCGCTCTCCGACAAATCCGGCGCCGTCCCGGCGACCTCGGTCAAGGGCTCGCAGTTCCGCCAGCCCCTCGTCGAGTTCTCCGCCGCCTGCGCCGGCTGCGGCGAGACACCCTATGCCAAGCTCCTCACGCAGCTCTTCGGCGACCGCGTTTACTGGGCCAACGCCACCCGCTGCTCGCAGGCCTGGGGCTCCCCGATGCCCGGCATCCCCTACACCACGGACAAGGCCGGCCGCGGCCCCGCGTGGACCAACTCCCTCTTCGAGAACAACGCTGAGTTCGCTCTCGGCATGGCGCTCTCCGTCAAACAGCAGCGGGCGCTCGCGAAAGCGCGCGCCGCGGACCTCTCCGCGAAGCTGGACGGCGACGGCGCGGCCGCTCTGAAGGCGGCGCTCGGGGCGTGGCTCGCCGCGTTCGACGACTTCGAGGGCTCCCGCGCCGCGGGCGACGCCCTCGCGGCGGCGCTCCGCGCGGCCGCGCCGGGGCTCCCCCCCGCTCTCGCGTCCGACGCCGGGGCCCTTCTCGCCCAGGCCGACCAGTTCGCCCGGAAGACCTTCTGGATGTTCGGCGGCGACGGCTGGGCCTACGACATCGGGTTCGGCGGACTCGACCACGTCCTCGCCAGCGGCGAGAATGTCAACGTCCTCGTCGTCGACACCGAGGTCTACTCCAACACCGGCGGACAGTCCTCCAAGGCCACCCCGATCGGCGCCGTCGCGCAGTTCGCCGACTCCGGCAAGAAGACGCCCAAGAAGGACCTCGGGCGCATCTTCATGTCGTATGGCGACATCTACGTCGCGCACGTCGCGATGGGCGCGAACCCCGCCCAGCTCGTCAAAGCGCTCCTCGAGGCCGAGTCCTACGAGGGTCCCTCCATCGTCATCGCCTATACGCCCTGCCAGGCCCACGGCATCCGCCGCGGCATGTCGGGCGTCCAGCAGGAGATGAAGGACGCGGTCGCCGCCGGGTACTGGCCGCTCTACCGCTTCGACCCGCGCCGCGAGGAGCCCTTCCAGCTCGACTCGAAAGCCCCGACGATGGCCTATCAGGACTTCCTCAAGGGCGAGAACCGCTTCCTCGCCCTCACCCGCACCTTCCCGGAGAACGCGGAACGCTTCTTCGCCGCCGGCGCCGCCCGGGCCGCGGCGCGGTACGAGACGCTCAAGCGGCTCGAGGAAAGCCAGAAAAACTGATTTTCTTCCCTTTCGAAGACACCCAACCCCAAAAACAAAAAATGAAACCTGTCGCCCTCATCATCCGTGACGGCTGGGGCCTCAACGCCCGCGCCGAAGGCAACTCCGTCGCCGCCGCCAAAACTCCCGTGATCGACGCCCTCAAGGCCGCCAACCCCTGGTGCAAGATCGAATGCTCCGGCGAGGCCGTGGGCCTCCCCGACGGCTACCAGGGCTCCTCCGTGGTCGGCCACCTCATCATGGGCGCCGGCCGCATCGCCGTCCAGGAGCTCAAGCGCATCGACGACGGCCTCTCCTCCGGCTCGCTCTTCGAGTCTCCGAAATGGGCCGCGCTCGTCGCCAACTGGAAAAAGGACGCCTCCACCCTCCACTTCATGGGCCTGCTCCAGGACGAGGGCGTCCACGCCCATCAGGAGCACCTCTTCAAGCTCATGCGCCGCGCCCGAGCCGAGTACGCCGAGGGCAGGATCGTCGTCCATCCGTTCCTCGACGGCCGCGACACCCCGCCCCGCTCCACGCTCGAATACATCGCCCGCCTCCAGAAGGAGCTCGCCGCCGTCGGCAACGCCTCGATCGGAACCGTCATGGGCCGCTACTACGCGATGGACCGCTCCAAGAACTGGGAGCTCACCTCCCAGGCCTACGAGGTCCTCGTCACGGGCAAGGCCCGCCCCGCCGCGACCGCCGAGGAGGCCGTCAAAGCGTCCTACGCGGCCGACAAGACGCCCGACGGCACCGAGATGACCGACGAGTACATCCCGCCCTTCGTCCTCGGCGGCTTCGCCGGCATCCAGGACGGCGACAGCGTCATGCACTTCAACTATCGTCAGGACCGCGCCATCCAGCTCACGCAGGCGTTTGTCCTCGACTCCTACCCCGGGACGCGCTCCGTCCGCCGGAAGATCTCCTACCTCGGCTTCACCCGCTACTGGGACGAGTTCGACGACTACCTCCTCGGCGCCATGGGCGCGGGCGGCGGCATGGACAAGCTCCTCGGCGAAGTCATCGCCGACGCGGGCCTCCGCCAGCTCCGTCTCGCCGAGACGCAGAAATTCCGCCACGTCACAAGCTTCTTCAACGGCAAGTCCACGAAGCCCTACGCCGGCGAGGACCAGGTGGAGGTTCCCTCCCGCTTCGACCCCGCGACCTTCGCCTCGCACCCCGAGATGGAGGCCTACAACGTGACCGACGAGCTTCTCCGCCGCCTCGAGAACAATCCCTACGCGTTCGTCTGCGTCAACTACGCCAACTGCGACATGGTCGGCCACACCGGCAACCCCGAGGCCGCCACCCGGGCCGTCGAGGTCGTCGACGAGTGCGTCGGAAAGATTCTCCCGCGCCTCCGCGAGCTCGGCTTCGCCGTCCTGATCACGGCCGACCACGGCAACGCCGAACAGATGGTCGACTACGAGACCGGCCTCGTCAAGACGAGCCACACGCTCAACAAGGTCGAGTGCATCTGCGTCGGCGCCCCCGAGGGCACGAAGCTCCGTCCCGAGGGCAAGCTCTCCGACCTCGCCCCGACGGTCCTCACCCTCATGGGCCTCGCCGTCCCGCCGCAGATGACCGCCGAATCGCTCATCTAGTCCGCCTCCCATGTCCCGTCTCGTCCTCCCCCTGTTTCTCGTCTGCGTCCTCTCCACGCTGGCGGTCGCGCTCGTCCAGCGGAAGACGCGTCTTCCCATCGAGCGCGCCGAGGAGAAGACGCTCGCCGACGCCGTCGCGGCGGTCCTTCCGCCCGGCTCCCCCGGGCCGGAGGCGCGCGAGTGCGGCGGGCCGGAGGATCCGGACCGGTTCACCTACTACGTCGCGGGCGGCGCCACGGCCTTCGAGGTCACCTCCCGGAAAGGCTACGGCGGCCCCCTCACCCTTCTCGTCGGCTTCGACGCCGACGGGAAGGTCTACCGTTTCCACGTGAAGTCCCATTCCGAGACGCCGGGTCTCGGAGCGAACCTCGCCAAACCCGGAAATCCCGTGGACGTCTCCGTCCGGGGACTCCCGGCGGACTCCGTCTGGCGCGTCGAGAAGGACGGCGGCCCCGTCCACGCCCTCACCGCCGCCACCATCTCCTCCCGCGCCGCGTGCGACGCGATCGACATCGCGGCGAAAAGGCTTCAACGAGTCCAGGCGGAGAAATGACGCCGGCCGGTTGACCGGGCGGTTCGGGGCGGCGGTCCGAAAGGCGCGGCCTCCCCGCCCCTCCCGGCCCTTTCCCGCGTTCCGTCGTCCGCCCCCGTCCTCTTCCCCTCATTCCTTCATCCCCCTTATCCATGCGCATTCTCACCGGCATCCAACCCTCGGGCCAGATTCATCTCGGCAACTACTTCGGCGCGATCCAGAACGTCCTCGCCCTCCAGGAAAAGGGCGACACGTTCCTCTTCCTCGCCGACTATCACGCGCTCACGACCGTCCGCGACCCGGAAGCCCTCCGCAAGGGCTCCATCTCCGCCGCGCTCGACTTTCTCGCCTGCGGGGTCGACCCCAAGCGCACCGTCTTCTTCCGCCAGTCCGCCGTCCCGCTGGTGCAGGAGCTCGCGTGGCTCCTCTCCGTCGTCACCCCGATGGGTCTCCTCGAGCGCTGCCATTCCTATAAGGACAAGCTCGCGCACGGCAAGGAGGCGACCCACGGGCTCTTCGCCTATCCCGTCCTCATGGCGGCCGACATCCTGCTCTACCAGTCCGACCTCGTGCCCGTCGGCAAGGACCAGAAGCAGCACCTCGAGGTGACCCGCGACATCGCCATCAAGTTCAACAACGCCTACGGCCCCGTCTTCAAGATTCCCGAGGCGTACATTCCCGAGACCGTCGCGACCGTCCCCGGCACCGACGGACAGAAGATGTCGAAATCCTACGGCAACACCATTCCGCTCTTCGATACCCCGAAAGCGGTGAAGACGGCGGTCATGGGCATCGTCACCGACTCCACGCCGCTCGAGGAGCCCAAGGATCCCGAGACCTGCAACGTCTACAAAATCTACAAACTTCTCGCCCCGCCCGAGAAGGTGAAGGAGATGGCCGACAGCCTCCGCGCCGGCGGCTATGGCTACGGCCACGCCAAGAAAGCCCTTCTCGAGGCCTACCACGAGAAATTCGACGCCGCGGCCGCCCGCCGCGCCGAGCTCGCCGCCAACCTCGACCACGTCGAGGCCATCCTGCGCGACGGCGCCGAGCGCGCCGAGGCCGAGGCCCGCAAGACGCTCCTCGCCGCCCGCGAGGCGGTCGGACTGCAGTGAACAGAGAACCAGACATACGCCCGAAAGGAAGTCCCATGAAACGCATTCTCTCCGGAAACGAGGCCATCGCCCTCGCCGCCCACGACGCCGGATGCCGCGTCGCCGCCGCCTATCCCGGCACCCCTTCGACGGAAGTGATGGAGAACCTCTCCACCTACCGCGACACTCCGCTCGTCTGCGAGTGGGCTCCGAACGAGAAGGTCGCCATGGAGGTCGCGATCGGCGCGTCCATCTACGGCGCCCGCTCCCTCTGCGCGATGAAGCACGTCGGCCTCAACGTCGCGATGGACCCGCTCATGACCTACACCTTCGTCGGCCCGCTCGGCGGATTCGTCGTCGTCGTGGCGGACGATCCCGGCATGCACCCCTCGCAGAACGAGCAGGACAACCGAAACCAGGCCAAGTTCGCCCACGTCGCGATGCTCGAGCCCTCCGACTCCCAGGAGGCCTACGACATGACCCGCGCCGCGTTCGACCTCTCCGAGCGGTTCCGCGTCCCGGTCTTCGTCCGCATGACGACCCGCACCTCGCACTGCTTCTCCGCCGTCGAGCCGTCGGCCCCCCCCCCCCCCCCCCCCCCCCCCCACCCCGGAGGCGACCGCCCCCCCCCCCC
>JAZUKQ010000255.1:0-2131 GCA_045643325.1 Kiritimatiellia bacterium
CCAGATTTCCTCCGTGACGAACGGCATGAACGGGTGGAGCATGCGGAGCGCGCGGGAGAAGACCGCGGCGAGAATGCGCACGCACTGCTCGCGGCGTTTGGCGTCGTCGCCGTAGAGGTCGCGCTTGGCGTCCTCGAGGTACCAGTCGCAGAACTGGGACCAGACGAAGTCGTAGATGGCGAGGGCGGCGTCCTGGAAGCGGAACCCGGCGAGGGCGGAGTCGACGGCGGCGAGGGCGGCGTCGGCCGTCGCGAGGATGTGGCGGTCGGAGTCGGAGAGGAGCGCGGGGTCGAGGGCCGGGGCGTCGATGGCGCCGGCGAAGGAGAAGCCGTCGACCTTGGAGGCGTGCATCTGGAGGAAGCGCGCGGCGTTCCAGATCTTGGTGCCGAAGTTGCGGCCGATCTCGAACTTGTCCATGGAGATGAAGACGTCGACGCCGGGCGAGGTCGTCTGCATGAGGGTGAAGCGGAGGGCGTCGGCGGAGTACTTCCCGATGATCTCGAGGGGGGCGAGGGAGTTGCCGAGGGCCATCGACATCTTGCGGCCCTGGGCGTCGCGGCCGACGCCGTGGAGGACGACGTTGCGGAAGGGGACGTCGCCCATGAACTTGCAGCCGGCCATGATCATGCGGGCGACCCAGAAGAAGATGATGTCCGGGGCGGTGCAGAGGTCGCAGGTCGGGTAGTAGCGGGCGAGGTCGGCGGTCCTGTCGGGCCAGCCGAGGGTGGAGAAGGGCCAGAGCCAGGAGCTGAACCAGGTGTCGAGGACGTCGGGGTCCTGGGTGATGCGGTCGGCGCCGGCGCCGCACTTCGGGCAGACGGAGGGCTTTGCGGTGGCGGCCCACTCGTGGCCGCACTCGCAGGTGTAGACGGGGATGCGGTGGCCCCACCAGATCTGGCGGGAGGTGCACCAGTCGCGGATGTTCTCCATCCAGTTGAAGTAGGTGTTCTCGTAGCGCTTCGGGGTGAACTGGATGGCGCCGGTCCTGACGGCCTCGACGGCCTTGACGGCGAGGGGCTTCATGCGGACGAACCACTGCTTGGAGAGGCGCGACTCGACGACGGTGTGGCAGCGGGAGCAGTGGGCGACCTGGTTGTCGTAGTCCTCGACGTGGTCGAGGAAGCCCTGGGCCTCGAGGTCGGCGACGATCCTCTCGCGGCACTCGAAGCGGTCGAGGCCGCTGTAGGCGGCTCCGGCGAGCTCGTTCATGGTGCCGTCGCCGTTCATGATGTTGATCTCCTCCAGCCCGTGGCGCTTGCCGACCTGGAAGTCGTTGGGGTCGTGGGCGGGGGTGATCTTGACGATGCCGGTGCCGAACTCCTTCTCGACGTAGTCGTCGGCGAGGACGGGGATCTCGCGGCCGGTGATGGGGAGGACGACCTTCTTGCCGTGGAGGTGGAGGTAGCGCTCGTCCTTGGGGTTCACGGCGACGGCGGTGTCGCCGGGGAGGGTCTCCGGGCGGGTCGTCGCGACCATGATGTAGTCCTGGTACGGGGCGCCCTTCGTGCCGAGGGCGGAGCCGACGACGGGGTAGCGGATGTACCAGAGGTGGCCGTGGTTGGGCTCGTGCTCGATCTCGTCGTCGGCGAGGGCGGTGCCGCAGCGGGGGCACCAGTTGACGATGTAGTTGCCGCGGTAGACGAGGTCCTCGTCGTACATCTTGGTGAAGACCTCGGCGACGGCGCGGGAGAGGCCCTCGTCCATGGTGAAGCGCTCGTGCGACCAGTCGCAGGAGCAGCCGAGGGCGCGGAGCTGGCGGACGATGGTGCCGCCGTACTGCCTGCGCCACTCCCAGACGCGCTCGATGAACTTCTCGCGGCCGAGGTCCTGGGGGCGCTTGCCCTCCTTGCGGAGCGCCTTCTCGACGACGTTCTGCGTGGCGATGCCGGCGTGGTCGGTCCCGGGGACCCAGAGCACATCGCGGCCCTGCATGCGGTGCCAGCGGGTGAGGACGTCCTGGATGGTGTCGTTGAGGGCATGGCCCATGTGGAGGATGCCCGTCACGTTGGGGGGCGGAATGACCATGCTCCAGGGCTCGCCCTTGCCGGACGGCTTGAACTTGCCAGTGTTCTCCCACCAGGGGTACCACTTCGCCTCAATGGCCTTCGGATCGTAATGCTTGTCCATGATG
>JAZUKQ010000256.1:0-3317 GCA_045643325.1 Kiritimatiellia bacterium
CTCGGCGGCGCGGAACGAGCCGGGGGCGCGGGGGCGGTGAAGCTGCGGGGGCAGGGGCGTCGGGGAGAGTTTCCATCCGGACGGGGCGAGCCCGTATTTGTTTGTGACGAATTCCGGACGGACGACGGCGGCCGGGACAAAGGTCTCCGGAGCGGGAAGCTCGTCGAGGAACGAGGTTCCGAGGACGTCGTAGGAGGAGCCGACGAACGGGGCGCCGGCGCGGTCGAGGTCGGTGACGGGGACGGTCCCGGAAAGCGGGGCGACGGTCCACGGGGCGGCGCCGGTGGAGAGGGCGCCGGCGTAGGGCTCCTCGGCCGCGAGGAAGAACCCGCCGCGCCAGGAGAGCTGGGCGAGGGGGGCGTGGGGGCCGACGCGCCAGACGACCGCCTCCAGGACATGGGGTCCGGGGGCGCAGGCGAGCGTGTAGGCGCGGAAGGCCCAGCGGGAGACGACGGAACGGTCGGGACCGCGGCCGATCTCGGCGCCGTCGAGAAGGAGGACGTAGCGCTCGTCGGCCGAGACCCGGACGACGGGGACCTCGGAGCCGGCCCCGAACGCGCAGCGGAAGCGGAGGAAGCGTGGCCCGTTCCAGCCGGTCCGGTTGCGCGGCATCGTGACGGCCGGAAGGGAGGACTGGATGCCGGAGGCCCAGACGGAGTCGGAATCCGTGTCGGGATGCCAAAGCCAGGCGGCGGAGGGAAGGGAGGTGCTCATGGACGTGCCTCAGAAGACGCGGCAGCGCCGGGGCGCCGCCGCCTACGGGAAAAACGGGCTTTGTCTGACGCCGGGAAGAGTCCCCCCGGGCTGGAAACGCGCTCCGCGGCTCAGTCGCCGAGGTCTTTCGACACGGGAACGGAGGTGGTGGCGTTGTAGCAGGAGAAGATGGCGTCGACCTTGCGGGGGTCGGGCTTCGGGGTGAGCCAGCTCACGACGGGGACGATGACGAGGCCCGCGAGCATGGCGAAGGCGCCGCAGTTGATCGGCGAGCGGAGAATCTCCGGGAACGAGCCGCGGCAGAAGAGGTTGAGAAGCATGATGCCCGAGCCGAAGACGAAGCAGGTCCAGACGGCGGGCTTCGTGACCTTGCGCCAGTAGAGGCCATAGAGGAACGGCGCGAGGAACGAGCCGGAGAGGGCGCCCCAGGAGACGCCCATCAGCTGCGCGATGAGGACGAGGTTCTCGTTGCGCTGCTCTTTGGGAAGGAGGCCCTGCTTGTACTGCGCGACGGCGATGACGGCGGAGATGGCGATGAAGACGACGATGAGGACGCGCATCCAGAAGACCTGGCGCTTCTCGGACATGTCCTTGACTACGCTTCCCTTGATGACGTCGATCGTGAGGGTCGAGGACGAGGCGATGACGAGCGAGGAGAGCGTCGACATCGAGGCCGAGAGGACGAGAATCACGACGAAGGCGATGAGAAGGTCGGGCATGCCCTTGATCATGGCGGGGATGACCGAGTCGTAGCCCTCGGCGGCGATGTCGATCTTGCCGTCGAAGAGGCGTCCGAAGCCGCCGAGGAAGTAGCATCCGCCGGCGACGACGAGCGCGAAGAAGGTGGAGATGAGGCCGCCCTTGCGGATCTGCGTCTCGCTCTTGATGGCGTAGAACTTCTGGACCATCTGCGGAAGGCCCCAGGTGCCGAGGGAGGTGAGGACGACGACGAAAAAGAGATTGACGGGGTCGGGGCCGAAGAACGAGGCGAAGACGCCGGGCGTGCCGGCGAGCGGGTCGGCGGGGGCGGTGTCGGCCACCTGGGCGAGGCGCGCGAGCGCGCCGAGGAAGCCGCCGTTCATGCGGAGGACCGCGGCGACGACGGCCGTGATGCCGCCGAGCATGATGAGCCCCTGGATGAAGTCGTTGATGGCGGTGGCCATATAGCCGCCGGCGATGACGTAGATGCCCGTGAGCACGGCCATGACCACGATGAACTGCTCGTAGCCGATGGAGGGGAAGGCCATGCTGAAGAGACGGGAGAGACCGTTGTAGAGCGAGGCGGTGTAGGGGATGAGGAAGATGAAGACGATGAGCGAGGCGCCGACGGTGAGGGGCTTGCTGCCGAAGCGCTTGCCGAAGAACTCGGGCATCGTCGCGGAGTTGAGGTGCTGCGTCATGACGCGCGTCCGGCGTCCGAGGATGTCCCAGGCCATGAGCGTGCCGACGACGGCGTTGCCGATGCCGATCCAGGTGGAGGCGATGCCGTATTTCCAGCCGAACTGGCCGGCGTAGCCGATGAAGATGACCGCGGAGAAGTAGCTCGTGCCGTAGGCGAAGGCGGTGAGCCACGGGCCGACGTTGCGGCCGCCGAGGACGAAGCCGTTCACGTCGACCGTATGCTTGCGGCAGTACAGGCCGATGGCGATCATCGAGCCGAAGAAAAGAAGGAGAAGGAGGAGTTTCGCTATCATGGATTTGGTGGATTGGAATGGTTGGAAAGCGGCGGCGGGACCCGGCTACTGGAGCGTGACGACCATCATCTGTTTGAGGTCCTTCTCGCCTTTCTTGGGAGACCGGAGAAAGATGCTGTATCCGTTGTTGAGATAGCCGTAGGTGTCGGAGGGGGAGCGGTAGCACGCGATGTCCGAGGTCGCGGACAGCGGGTCGACGCGCATCTTGGTCTTGCCGAGGAAGGGACCGAGGAGTTCGACGGACTTCATCGGGACGTTGAAATTGTTGCGGGGGACCTTCTCCATCATGGCATAGGCCGCCTTCTTCCCGTCTTTCGGGGTGAACGCGACGGAGTAGGGGGCGAGGTCCTCGCGCTGCTGGTCGATGGTGACGCCGTTGTCGGCGGGCGTGTAGAGGCGCGGCATGGTGATCCGGACCGAGTAGTCGATCGGGACGAGCGCGAGGGGGGCGGGCTCGTCCTTGTCCTTGTCTTTGTCTTTCGACTTGGACTTCTTGGGCTTGTCCTTGCTCTTCCCTTTGGCGAGGGCGGGATCGGGCGGGTTGGCGGGATCGGGCCAGCAGGCCGTCTTGATTTTCGTCGGCTCGAACTCGTAGCGGACGAAGAGGGCGGTGCCGCAGTCGAACGTGTACTTCATCTCGAGCGCTTTCGGCTCCTCGACCGGGGCCGCCGCGCCGACGCACTCCACCTTGACGAGCTTCTTCGGGACGGTGACCGTGTAGTTCTGTCCGGAGGGAGTCTCCTCCGAGGAGGCGAGGCCTTTGATCTGGAAGTAGTATTTGGACTGGGTGTCGCCGTCCATGCCTCTCACCGCGACGACGCCGTTCGCGTCCATCCTCGCGCGGTAGGAGGGCGTGGTGACGCCGGCGAAGGAGGATTTGTATTTCCCGTCGGCGAACGTGGGGAGAAG
>JAZUKQ010000257.1:0-3726 GCA_045643325.1 Kiritimatiellia bacterium
GAGAAGTAGATGGCCGCGTCGTCGTCGTCGGTGAGCGGGACGTCGGGCGCGCTGTCGGAGCAGTAGCTCACACGGTCGCCGTAGCGCTCGGCGAACGACGGGCAGTCGTCGCCCACATAGAAGAGCGCCTTCACGCGCGGAATCTTGTTGCAGATCGCCTCGACGCGTCCGATGAACTCGGGACCGAAGACGAGGACGCTCACGTCCGCCAGGTCGAGGCAGTACGTGATCTCTTCGGACGTGTAGCGGAAGTTGAGCGGCACGGCGAGGCAGCCCGCGCGGAGGATGCCGAAATAGATCGGAAGCCACTCGAGGCCGTTCATCAGAAGGATCGCGACCTTCGTCCCGCGGGTGTATCCGCGCGACAGGAGGAGATTGGCGAAGCGGTTCGCCTTGCGGTCGAACTCGCGCCAGGTGATCTCGCTCCGGAAGCTGTCGATGGCGCTCGGCTCGATGAGCGAGAACTCCTTCCAGGTGACGTGATGGTCTTCGAGCGACTGGGGATTGATCTCCACCAGCGCGACGTCGTTCGGAAACTGCGCGGCGTTCCGCGCGAGAAGTTCGGTGATAGGCATGGCTGCGAAAGTTTCAAATAACGTTGACTCCGCCTTGAAATGAACGATGGAGCAGGTCCGGGAGCCCCGGCACGGCCGGAATCAGCCGTTTCACCCTCTCAAACCTCTCCACCGTTTCCGGCATCGCTCGATGTCCGTTCCAAGACGCTACAAGGTGCCGCTCACGACAAACGCCGCCTTCGTCGCGTCCGCGATGGCCTGGACGATGTTCTCGGGGACGGGCTGGTCGGTGTTGAGGATGACGAGCGAGTCGCCCGTGTCGGAGTCGTGCGGATTGCGCATGTCCTCGATGTTGATCCCGGCGTCGGCGAGCATGCGCCCGATGGTGCCGATGACGCCCGGACGGTCGGGATACTGCGCCATGAGCGTGTTGGCGCTCCGGGGAACCCAGTAGAGCTTGTTGAAGGTGTTGATGCGCGAGACCATGCAGACACCCTCGGCGACCGTGCCGCGGACGCTGACCTTGCGCTCGACGCCGCCCGCGCGGCCGAGGAGGTCGAGCGTCATCGAGTTCTCGTAGTTCTTCGAGCTGTCGATGCCGCGGTTCTCGTACGAGACGCCCTGCTCCGCGAGCTGGGAGATGGCCGTCTTGTAGTCCGTCGTGCGGTCGATGTCCTCCCAGATGCCGTGGAGGAGCGAGAGGAAGAGCCACTTCTGGAACGGCGCGAGCGAGCCGTAGAAGCTCGTCTCGATGCGGGAAATCGGGACGTTGCGGCCGAGCATCGTGCGCGCGAGGCCGGCGAGCGTGTACGCGAGCGAGCAGAACGCGGGATCGAGACCGTCGGGAATGTCGCGGTTGACGATGAAGCTCGTGACGCCCTTCTCGTCGAGGTCGATGAGCTGCTCGGCGGCGCGGCGGGCGGCCATCAGGTTGGCCTCGACGGTCGAGGCTCCCAGGTGCGGGACCATGATGTCGGCGACGGCGGCGATGCTCTTCTCGCCCGGCTCGTCCTTCGGATAGACGTCGTTCAGATACCGGATCGCGCGCTCGGCCTTCGCCGCGCGGAGGTCCGCCTCGTTGACGATGCCGGCGCGGGCGCAGTTGACGAGCGTGGCGCCCGGCTTCATCATCGAGAAATACTTGGCCGAGAACATGCCGCGCGTCTCGTTGTTCTCGGGAATGTGCAGCGTGATGAAGTCGCACTGCGAGAAAATGGTGCCCAGGTCGGCGGGCTCGACGCCGATCGAACGGACCTTCTCGTCCGGAACCAGCGGATCGTAGCCGAGAACGCGGCACTCGAAACCCGAGAGGCGCTTCGCGACGAGGCGGCCGATGTGGCCGAGGCCCACGATGCCGACCGTCTTGCCGGAAATCTCGTGGCCCATGAACTTTTTCTTCTCCCAGAGACCGGCGCGGGTGGAGATGTCGGCCGGGATGAGGTGGCGGGCGTCGGCGAGCATCAAGGCGACGACCTCCTCGGCGACGCCGTTGGAGTTGGCGCCCGGGGTGTTCATGACGTCGATGCCGCGCTTGCGGGCGCCCTTGGTGTCGATGGTGTTGTAGCCGGCGCCGGCGCGGATGACGACTTTCAGCTTGGGAAGGGCGTCGAAGACGGCCTGGTCGACGGGCTCGCTGCGGACGATGATCGCATGGGTGTCGGGATGCGCCTTGAGGAGCTCCGGCATCGGGGTCTTGTCGTCCTGGACGACGTCATAGTTTCCGTTCGCGCGAAGCAGGTCGGCCGCGACGGAATCGAGCTTGGTGGGGATGAGTACTTTTTTCATGGGTCGTTTGGTTGGGAAGGAGTGTAGACACGTCACGACGGAACCTTCCGTACCTCCGACCCCGGAGGCGGATGTTCCGCCGTGGATAGCGTGAGAGTATACGTTTCTCTTTGTGGAAAAGCAAGGGAAAACGTCCCGCCTCCCGGCCTCCGGAACCTCAGCGGCCGCGCCGGATCCGGACCTCTCCTTGGTCCGGGACGACCTGCGCCGGCGCGTAGGGTTTGCCGTCGTGCCAAACGAGTTCCGCCGGGACCGGCTCTCCGCCCTCGCGGGGGGCCGGCCGTCGGGGAGGCGGACCTTGACGGTGAGGGGAAAGTCCGCGCGCGGATCCTCGGCCGTGCCGGTCGGCCAGGCGCGGACGCCGTTCAGCAGTCCGCCCCCGTCCGCGACCACAGAATCGCCCCGTCTCCGATCTCCACGATGTATCCCCCGCCGTTTTTCGGAAGCCACTCGTACCGGTTTTTCCCCTCGTCAGGAAACAGGCGCGCCATGATCGCGGCGATGGGGCCCCCATGTGTCACAAGGACGGCGTCCCCTCCCCGTCCGAGCAGCTCGTCCAGCGCCTTGAAGACGCGGGCCTCCATCTGCCGGCCGCTCTCGCCGCCGGGCGCGACGTTCGCCTCGTTGTCTCCGGATATCCACGCGAGATACGCCGGATCGTCCTTCAACTCCCCGAACGCCCTCATCTCGAACCCGCCGAAATCCATCTCGGCGAACCGGGGCTCCACCTCGAACGGGACCTCCCCGAACAAAATCCGGAGTGTCTCGTCGCACCGCCGCATCCCGCTCGACAGAAACCGGAACCCGCCGAAACGTCTCCGGAGCGCCTCCGCCCCCGCGGTCCGGAGCGCCTCCGCCCCCGCGGGACTCAGCGGAAGGTCCGTGCTCCCGCAATAGAGCCTCCGCTCGTTCGCCTCCGTGCGGCCGTGCCGGATCAAGACCAGTTTCACAGCGCCGTGCCGATCCCGCAGAACACCCGGGTCACGCTCTCGGCCTCCGAGGCGAGATACGCGCAGAGCCGCCCCGTCGCCTCGCGCCAGGCGCGCATCTCGGGGTCCGTCGGAACCACCCCGCAGAAAATGTCCTCGCAGAGGAGCACGCTCTCCGCCCATTCCGCCGCGTGCGACTTGAAATACGCCGTCGGGTCCGTGCCCGAGCGGACGCACGCGAGCGCGAACTTCTCCACGCCCCGCACGCACCGGCCGGAGAAATCCGGCTCCGCCCCCGCGTCCGCGCGGCACTCGCGCACCTCCGCGTCCGTCACGCCGTACGCGCGCCTCGCGTAGTCCAGCTTCCCCTGCCACGCCCCGCCGATAATCAGTCTCATGCCGTTCTCTCCTCCGCGCTTTTCCGCCGCCCGCGTCACAGCAGCGCCAACGCCGCGACGCCGCAGAGCTCGCCGACGCAGAGGGCGTACCCGGAGACG
>JAZUKQ010000258.1:0-9076 GCA_045643325.1 Kiritimatiellia bacterium
GCCCCCGGATTCGTCCGCGACGAGCTCCGCGTCGCCTGCGGCCTCCCTTGTGTCCTCTGGACCGACGAGAGGCTCGCGGCCCTCTCCCTCCCCTCCGCCCCCGCGGACGGACTCCCGCTCTTCCCGATGAAGAAGGACCCGACCTACGGCCCCGTCTCCTTCGAGCTCGACTCCGACGACCCGGGATTCGCGGCGCGGGAGGCCGGCCTCCCCCCCGAGGCGCGCGCCGCCCGCTGGTCGCTCGGCATCGTCGACTTCGAGGGCACAGGCCGCCCCGCCTTTCTTGAGAAGAGCGTCGGCGCCGTCTTCTGCGACGGACGCGCGGTCGGTCCCGACGCGCTGGTGCCCGACGCTCCCAAGTCGACCTTCCGGATTCCGACGCGCCCCGGGCTCAACCGCCTCGTCATTGTCGCCCGGTCCAACGACTGGCGCGGCGCCAAACGCGGCGTCCTCGCGCTCTACGACCCCGAAACACGCGCCCCTCTTCCCTTCCGCTCCGTCCTTCGCTAGAATATCCTTATCCCGTCGAGACAAACGACGGCAGTCTTGGTTCGCGTCTCCCCGCCCGGGACGGCCGGAAAACCGTTTCACGAATTTACAACCACAAACTTCCAACCGACGCCATGATGATCCCCGACCTCCAAGCCAGCCTCCTTTGCGATGATGTCCGCCAGGAACGCAACGGAAAATTCCTTCTCATCGGACTCTTCGACGGACTCGCGGTCCGCGAGTTTCCGGCGCGCTTCCAGAAAATCTGCGTCGTCAACCGCTGGTGCTGCGGCGAGGGCGACTTCCGCCAGCGCACCCGCCTCCTCGCCCCCGACGGCGAAGTGGTCGCCGAGGGCCGCGAGGTGGCGATCCACCTTGAGAACACGCTTCAGACCGCGACCAACGTCGAGATATTCATGAACATCCCGATCAAGACCGAGGGCAGCTATTGGGTGGAGATTCTTCTCGGGTCCGAGCTCAAGATGCGCTATCCGCTCGCCATCCGCCCTCTCCCCCAGCGCGCCCCCGACGCGCAGTAGGCCCTTTCCCGCATTCTCTTTCCTCCATGCTCCGACATCTCCGCCTCCTCGCCCTTCCGCTCGCCCTCCTCGCCGCCTCCGCCCCCGCGCAGTCCACGGTCAACGAGCTCCGGGAGTCCGCCAACGCGAAACTCGCGGCCGGCGCCTTCGCCGACGCCATCGGCGACCTCCAGGCGCTCATCCAGATTCAGGGAGAAAGCAAGAAGCCCGAGGTCGTCCAGTCCCTCGAGTACGTCTACTTCCAGCTCGCGCTCTGCCACTTCTTGACCGGCGACTTCGCCTCCGCCGAGCCCGCGTTCCAGACGTTCATCAAGAAGTACCCCCGGGGCAACAAGACCGGCGAGGCCGCCGTCTACGTCGCCGACACCCAGCGCTTCACCAAGCGCCTCGACAAGGCCGTCGACTCCTATGCCGCCGCGCTCAAGCGCTACCCGTCGCTCTCCGTCGACCTCGTCTCCGACATCCATGCCGGCACCGCCCGCTGCTATCTCGCACAGGACGACTGGGACAACGCCATCCCCTCGCTCCTCAAGACCATCGAGACGGCCATCGACCCCTACCGGCGCTCCTGGGCCGCGACGCTCGTCGCCACCGCCTACCTGAAGACCATCCAGCTCGAGAAGCTCTACCCGCTCGTCCCGTTCCTCCTCACCCGCACCTCGTTCGCCAACAGCTCCATCGCCTTCAACATGGCCGCGCTCGAGGCCGGCGACGCCCTCTTCTCCGAGGAGCGCTACCGCGAGGCCCTCTGGATTCACCGCCTCGTCTTTCCGCACGACACCATCATCGAGCACAGCCAGAAGGCGCTGGAGCTCCTCCAGCAGAAGTCCGACTTCGAGAGCCGCCATCCGTCCAACCCGCGCGTCATCATGCGCCTCCAGGAGAACATCGGCGAGCTTGAGGCCGAAATCGAGGCGATGAACGGCGTCGACAACTACGACAACGACCTCGAATACCGCATCGCGCGCGGCTATATGGAGCAGATGCGCTCCCGCGAGGCCTGCGAGAAGTTCCTCCACCTCCACGACGCCGCCGACGGCGAGCTCGCCGAGGAGGCCCTCTTCTACGCGTTTCAGTGCGCGACCCGCTTCACCCCGTGGGACAAGGCCTACGAGATCGGCGAGGAATACATCGTCCAGTATCCGGAGGGCCGCTGGTTCGAGCCGCTCACGTTCATGATGACGCAGATGTACGCGCGCGAGCAGAAGTGGGAGACCGTCGCCTCCCATGTCGACCGCATCCTCAAGATCCGCCCCAACCACCAGCTCGAGGCCGACTGCCGCTATCTCGGCGGCTACGCCTGCTTCATGCTCGAGCGCTTCGACGACGCGCTCGCCCACTTCTCGACCATCCGCGAGAAGTTCCCGCAGCACGAGCTCCTTCCCGCCGTCGTCTACTGGGCCGGCATGACCCACCTCTTCACCGGCGACTACGAGCCCGCCGCCAAGGACTTCGACGAGGTCGTCCGCGTCCACACCGGCTCCCAGTACGTCGAGGACGCCACGTTCCGCCGCGCCGTCTGCGAGTACGGCCTCCAGGAGTTCGCCTCCGCCGAGAAGATGTTCGCCGAGTTCGTCGCGCGCTACCCGGACTCCAAACTCAAGTCCGAGGCGCTTATGACAGAGGGCGACGCCGCCGGCGCGCTCGGCCGCCTCCCCGAGGCCATCTCGTCCTACCGTCAGGCCCTCGACATCTACTACCGCCACGCGGGCGACGACGACTTCAACATCGAGCACTACAACCACTGCTCGTTCCAGTGCGGGCAGATCCTCACCGACGACGAGCAATGGGCCGAGGCCTACGCCTTCTATCAGGACTACATCAAGAGGAACGTCCCCGAGAGCAACATCCCCCTCGCCGTCTACTGGTCCGGGAAATGCCTTCTCCAGACCAACGGGGAACTCGACGCCCTCCACTACTACCGAACGCAGATGGAGTCCCTCGGAAGCGACCGGAAGAACATCGGCGTCGACATGATTCTCGACGAGTGGATCGGCCTCTCCAAAAAGCTCACCGGCGAACAGTCCCGCATCGCCTGGCACGACCTCAACAACGCCCTCGCCGCCGCCGTCGCGTCCCACAACGCCACCCTGACGCTCCACTTCCAGCGCATGTTCCTCTATAAGCCCGAGATCCTCCCCGAGGACAAGGAGAGACTCGAGACCGCCATCCTTTCCGCCGACGCCCTCACCAACGCCTCGCCCGGCGTTCTCCAGTACATCATCGACACGGCCCCCGCGCGCGGCAAGCCCGCCCTCGCCCTCGACGCCTCCCGCGAGATGATCGCCGCCTTCCCCGAGACCGACTACGCGCTCGACGCCCGCATCGTCCTCGCCGACGACGCCCACCGCCGCGCGCTCGACGCCGAGCGCGGCTCCGACCTCCGCGACAGTCTCTATAAGGAGGCCGTCGACTACCTCACCTATGTCCGCGAGGTCTACGCCTCCGCCCCCGAGGCCGGCAAGGCGCTCATCGCCCTCGGCACGCTCTACACCGAGCGCGGCGACACCGACGCCGCCGAGCAGGCCTACAAGGACATCCTCGGCAACCGCGACTGGCGGCCCCTCTGGCCCGAGGCGCTCCACGGCCGCGGAATCTGCGCCATGAAGGCCAGGAACTACCTCGAGGCCTCCGCCTATTTCGAGCGGATCTACCTTCTCTACAGCGGCTACGCCTCCTGGACCGCCAAGGCCTACCTCCGTCGCGCCGAGTGCCTCCAGAAGCTTTCCCGCCCCGACAAGGCCCGCGAGGTCCTCCAGGAATTCCTCTCCATCCCCGACCTCAAAGACACCCCCGAGGCCGCCGACGCCGAAAAACTTCTCCAGAATCTCTAGACTCTCCGCCCATGCGCCGCACCCTCCCCCTCCTTTTCGCCCTCGCGCTCTCCGCGGCCTGCCCGACCCCCGCCCCCGCGCAGACACCCGCCTCCGCGGGCACCATTCCCGCCGGAATGCTCAAGGCGTCCCGTCCCGTCCACGCGCGGCTTCTCCTCAAAGACGACGCCAACACCCTCCTCGAGTGCATGCTCCTCGCCGCCGGAGCGACCTCCTTCGCCTACGCGGACATGGACAATCCCGCCCAGATCGCCGGAACCATGAAGTTCTCCGAGATCGCCCGCTCCGACTTCGAGATCAAGCTCGACGAGGGCGCCGCGCTCCGCGCCGAGCGAGAGAAAAAGTTCTCCGAGGCCTATAAGGAGCTCTCCGCGGGAATCACCCCCACGCTCCTCTTCCTTCCCATGCCGGAGAACAACGCGGTCGACCGCGCCACCCGCCTCGCCGTCGTCATGATGAAGCTCGCGGCACGCGCGGCGCGAGCGGCCAAAACGCCGGAGGACAAGGCGAAGGCCGTCTCGATGTACGAGCGCGCCTATAAAATCTGGGACAACATCTCCAAGGCGGACTGGGCGCCCGACGCCAGAGCCCTCGCCCGCGTCAAGCAGTGCCAGTGCCTCCTCCGCATGGGCAAGCCGCAGGAGGCCGCCGACCGCCTCGCCGAAATCGAGGAACCCATTGAGAATGAGGAGGCCTACGGGCACTACTGGCTCACGCAGGGGACGCTCGCCGTCCGCCAGAAGAACCTGACCTACGCGCTCGAGTGCGCCGTCAAGTCCGTCGCGTTCGCCGACAAGGACGTCGAGACGTTCCCCGCCGCGCTCCTTCTCTCCGCGCAGTGTTACGCCGCCCTCGGCGAGCCATACCGGGCCCGCGACATCTATTTTGAGATGGCCTCCCTCTTTCCCGGGACCGAGGAGGCCGACGAGGCGCTTCGCCGTCTCCGGGCGGTTCTCGACTCCGGCAAGACCAAGGAGAAGGAGGACTTCCTCATCGAAAACGTCTTCTTCGCCGTCAACGAGGACATCAACGAGCTCTCTGAGGAACTTCTCGCGAGGCGCGAGAAGGAAAAAGAGAAGTAGACCGCGCCGGACACGGCCCGAAAGGCCGTCGGACTCTCCGGAGCATGGGGACGCGGCGTCCCGCCGCGCACGTCTTTGCGCTACCTCGCGACGGCTTTCCCGCGCGTGTTCCACGCTCGGCGCGCCGCATAGGCCGCGACGGCGAAGGCGTTGACGACATTGAGCGAGTTCTTGACGCCGTAGGTCTCCAGCCGGACCACGGCGTCCGCGTCCGCGACCACCTCGGGATCGAGACCGAAGCGCTCGCTGCCGAGCGCAAGCGCGCACGGGAACGGGAACTCGAACTCGTCCACCGGGACGGCCCTCTCGCTCGTCTCGAGCGCCACAATGGAGACCCCGCGCCCCCGGAGCTCCGAGACGGCCCCGCGGACATCGTCGGCGCGGCGGCACGGCACCGTTCCGTCGGCGCCGAGCGCGGCCTTTTTCACCGCGGGATGCCCGATGTCGGCGGTATATCCGCAAAGCCAGAGCTCCTCCGCCCCCACGGCATCGGCAGTCCGGAGGAGCGACCCGAGATTGAACGCGGATCGAAGGTTGTCGGCCACCACCGAGAGCGGGAAACGGTCCGGCGCGCGGGCCGGCGCGTCCTGCGTTGTGATGCCGAGGTCCGCGTCTGTCACATACGCGCGGGAGGCGGCGCGCTCGAACGGAACAAGGACGCAGAGAAGCCCCCGGGCGTCCACGCCGGGCACCAGCAGTCGGCCGAGCCGGGCGAGCCGTTCGTCTCCGCATGCCTCGACCAACGCGCGGGCACGCGCCACGGCGCGTTCGCGTTCCGGCGTTCCCGTCGGTGTTCCGTCAGCCGTCCGCACGGCGCCCAGCGCGGCCTTCCACGCGCCGGGGATTGAACTCTGTCCGTTCTCTTTCATTATTCCATCGCTTTCTTTCGTCCGCCGACGCCGGCAAGCGCTTCTGCCCCCTTGCCACGTCCCGCCTGTTCTGCTATCCTATCCGCATGTCCGCATAACGCGCGCCTGTAGCTCAATTGGACAGAGCGTTAGCCTCCGGAGCTGAAGGTTGCGGGTTCGAACCCCGCCAGGCGCACCATTTTACTCTTTATTTCAGCGTTTTGGACATTCCGGCATCTTTTTTTGCCGTCAGGAAGATGCCATGAGTTGCCCCACGTACCGCCCCACGTACCGCGGCACGTGTTGCATCATGCGCCGCCCACGCGCCGCCCACGTACCGGATCCTGCTCCGCCCACGCATTGCATTACGCGCCGCACCACGCGCCGCACCACGCGCCGCACCACGCGCCGCACACGCGCCGCACCATGCTTTCGTTGTGCGAATAGTACCACGCACTCCCCGAAAGGACAAGCGGAAACGCGCTGTTGATTCCCATCACATCGCGCCATTCCTTTTCTTTTCAATCTTTTCCTGTCCTTTCCATATCTTCCATTCCGGTTTTCTATCTTCGCGCCAACCTGTTCGCAGGAAAATCCGCTCTCCCGTTGACCGCCAGAGACATGTCCGAACCGTAATATCATTTCCGCGTCATGCCTTCATGTAGCCTGTTTTCTTCCAAAAATGAATTGTCCGAACCGTAATATCATTTCCATGTCGCATCTCAAAATGGTCCGTTTTCGGTCTAAAAGTTACCTTTCCGAACCGTAATATCATTTCCGCGTCATGCCTTCAGGTTGCCTGTTTTCTTCCAAAAATGAATTGTCCGAACCGTAATATCATTTCCATGTCGCATCTCAAAATGGTCCGTTTTCGGTCTAAAAGATAACTTTCCGAACCGTAATATCATTTCCGCTTGACGAACGAACGTCCCCAAGATATGATATACCTTGTTTCCGTAAAATACATTCTCATTTCCCGTCCCCATGAACACTCTTGACTCCTCGTTCCATCCCGTCGGTCTCGTCATCCCGCCCACCAAGAGCAAATCTGAGTTCAAACGGAAAGTCGAGGCCGCGAAACGGCGGAGCCGAAAGCGCCTGCAGAAGAAAATGGCCGCCTCCGCGCCGCTCGCCAACGCCCTCTTCGGGCGCGCGCACAAAGCTTGGTTCTACTATGACCGCGAGCTTTCCTCCGTCTGGGACTCGCTCCTCAACCTTCTGTTCCGCATCCCCTTCATGCCGGACTCTTTCCATTCCGGAACATTGATAATGGTTCCGGACGGTTCCTCCAACGGATTTCCGGCCACGTATGCGTTCCTCCTCTTCTCCCTGTTCGTCAAACTGCTGGCCCGCCAGATAAAGCGCCTCCAGGCGCGCGACGACTATCGGCAAAAGCTTGTCCGTCTGGGAAATCCGAACGCGAAGCGCGTCGTCAAGCGGCTCTCGCTCAATCCGCCTCCCAAAAAAGACGTGCTCCTGCACCTTTGGAACGAACGGAAAAACTCGACCGAAGCGGCACTGCGCTTCGGCTCCGCGCTTCTGGATTTGGAGGCGTCTGTCGACAACTCGCTCGAGCGAGACGAGTCCGGAGCGATTGTCGGACGCCGGAAGGGCGTAAAGGGATTCCTCAAACAACATTGCGAAGAAATCTACCTCCACTACTGCGCCGCGATGCGCTACCGACGGATGGCCATCAAGCTGCGCGCCGCGTCGGGACTCGCGGAACCGGTTCCTGGAGACTGGGCGCTTCCCTCCTCCGACCTCGATCTTCCCAAGGCCGAGAGCGTCTGGGAACAGACCTTGAAACACGCGACAACACAGTCCGTAGCCTTCGCGCACGACGGTGGCAAATACCTCGACAAGTATTTTCCGAACCGTAAATTCATTTTTGCCAAGTCGGTCGCCGAGGCCCGGGAACGCGCGCGGAAGATCTTCGAAAGAACCGGCCAAACGCTCCAGTCGATGGAGACCGCACTTGATCTCGCGCTCGGATATCTTGTGGAAACGACCGCGGAATGACGAACCGATACCATACGCCTATTATCGTTCTCCGATAAAAATGACACTACGGTTCGGACAATATCGAAGAACCTGAAAACAGGCCCGATCGCATGACGAGAACAACATCCTAATGGCAGATTGCGCAGGCAGTACTTGCGGGCCTCGGAGCGGACCCTGCCGCAGCCTACGGTGACGGCGTCGAAGGCGGCGCGGCGTCCAGAATCTCATTCAGTGTCTTCTCTTGTGCGGCGTCTTCCGGCGACAAGTGGCCGTTGTTGCCTTTCCGGAGTTCATTGTTCCACCGTCCGATGTTCCCGGCCTCCTTGTCTGAATACAGGCGTATGGTCTCCTTCCGCTCCGGAGGTACGTCTCGCAGGAACGCCAGCATCTTCGCGTTGTCCTGCACGGTCTCGTCGCTCTGCAGGAGTTCGAGGATGCTCAGCGCGGATTCCGTCCGGTCGAAGTGTACGCCGCCGCCCGCGTCGCAGAGGTTGAATGCAGACACCTCTCTGCGCTTCGTCGGCTCGAAGCGTGGAATTCCGCCTGCGCGGATGCCGTCCAGCTCGTCGTCGGACAGGGAACCGACAACGGCAAGCTCCTCGACCCAGTCGAAGCATCCGACGCGGACGGCGTCGGTCAGTCTGGCGGAGGTCGTGGCCACGCGCGCCTCTTCCTCGCTCATTCCGTCCCGCTCCTGGTAGCGGGAGAGATCGATGGCGTCCTTGCGGGCCTGCACGGCGTCCTCGTCGGCGTCCTCCGGAAGGCGCGGCACGGCGTCCTTGCTCGCGATTTCGGCGGCGTCGTCGCCCGGGGGCGGCGTGCCTCGAACGAGAAACGGAGGAGCGTTCCAAGGCAGATATGCCGATTTCTTTGTAAAACGCGACTCAGAAAGGCCGAAGGCCCTATTTTCCGGACACGCGTTATGCTATACTTTGGGTTTCAACCAGAGAAACCACTATGGTCCAGCTCAATCCCAACGAAATCGCCGCCTTCCTCCGGAACCGGATCGCGGAAGCCTCCGCCCCCGTCGACCATGCCGAAATCGGCACGGTCCTCAGCGTCGGAGACGGCATCGCCCGCGTCACCGGACTCTCCGGCGCCATGTACGGCGAACTTCTGGAGACCGACGACGGAATCGCCGGCCTCGCTCTTTCCCTTGAGGAGGACACCGTCGGCATCGCCATCCTCGACGAGGAGGCCAGCGTCAGCGAGGGCGCCACGTTCCGCCGTACCCGCCGCATCGTCTCCGTCCCCGTCGGGCCGGCCCTCTCCGGGCGCGTCGT
>JAZUKQ010000259.1:0-16595 GCA_045643325.1 Kiritimatiellia bacterium
GGCGCCGCGGCCTCGTCGCCCGCCACGGCGGCCGTCTCCGCCGCGTCCTTGGCGCTTTCCGCGACGTTCGCGACCGTCTCGGCGGCGGACGAGGCGACCTTCTCGAGGACGCTCTTCTCCTCCTCGCCGACGGTCTCCTCGGAGGCCGCGGGCTTCGGCGGGAAGAACTTCGCCTTGGCCCAGTCGTACGCGCCGAGCTTGTAGGCGACGGCGCACGCGACCGCGAGCGCGAAGATCACGCCGAGGGCGATTTTGAGGCGGAGGATGCGGCGGCGGCCCTTCTTCTCGAACGGATTGATCGAGAGAGGAATCGTTCCGGCGGGAAGCGCGGCGAGCTGCGTGAGCTGCGCGGCGAACGGGATGTTGATGCGGGCGCGGGTGTTGATGGCCCAGCCGTTGGCGTCGAGGAGCGGCGCGAGGTTCCGGCGGCGGAGCTTGAGATACGCGATGAGCATCGAGGGGCCCGAGATGAGGAGAAGGATGCCGACAATGCCGAGCGGAAGCCACCAGCCGAGGCCGAAGAGCGCCTTCAGGAAGCCGGCGACCAGCGCGCTGATGCCGCCGATCGCGGTGCCGATGAGGGCGATGGTGCCGAGGTCGAGCTTTTTCGCTCCCGCGGGGGCCGGGGCGGGGGCGGGGGCCGCCGAAGGGGCGGCGGCGCCGTCGACCGCCTGGGTCGCGGAAGCCGTGATCTTCGCGTCCGCGGCCGCCTCGGCGTCGGCGGCGCGCTTCGCGATCTGCTCCTCGATCATCCGGACGAACTTCTTGTACGGAGACGAGAACGCCTCGCGGATGCTCACCGGCGCGGTGACGATCTTTGTGATGGTCGCGTCCCAGATCTTTCCGTCCAGGTCGCGGAACACGCCGTTGCGGCCGACCATGAGGTTGTCGTTGTCGCCGTCGGTGATGGCGGCGGCGATCTCGCGCGGAGGCTGGCCCGCGCGGACGATGTTGCAGTAGATCAGGAAGAAGCCCGAGAGCGGGGCCATCGTCGCGTGCTTCGCGGCGTCGACCACGTCGATGCAGAGGTCGCAGGCGCGGCCGTCGAGATAGAGCGTGCCGACCTGGAAGAGGGAGCGCTCGCCGGCGTAGAAGCGGATGAAGTTCACGAAGTTCGTGAGGAGCGTCGGGATGTCCCGGCGGAAACGGACAAGCTTCTCCACGTCGGCGATCCGCTCGGCCTGCGGCGTGAGGGCGGCGTCCTTCTCGATGGCCTCGGTCACGGCCGCCGCGGTCTTGTCGGAGAGGAGCGCCTTGAGGGCGTCCGCGGAGAATCCGGAGACGGCCGAGGCGGGTTTCTCCGCCAGATACGCCTCAAACGGGGCGAGTTTCGCCGAAATCTCCTGGAACTGGGCCTCGGTCAGTGCCTCGAGCCCGTCGTCGCCGAGGAGCGGTCGCGCGGCCTTGAGCATCAGGGCCTCGAGAGCGGCCGCGTAGGCGGGGTTGACGGCGCCGCGGAGCGGAAGAGGCTTCTCGGGGGCGACGGTCGCGAGAGGGAACTCCGCGAGGGCGGCCGTGGCGTCGGAGAGGAGGCCGGAGGCGAACGCCTGGTAGTCGGCGGCCGAGCGGTTGAGCGGGGCGAGCGCCTGCGCGTCGAACGCGGCGAGACGGCAGCGGGTGAAGTAGTCGCGGACTTTCGGGGCGACGGCCCGGAGCGCGTCCGCGGCGGCCGCGGTGTCCGCGCCGAGCGGAGAGACGGCCTTGTCCGCGCCTTTCTCCAGCCAGGCGAGCATCGCCTTGGCCTGGTCGCGGAACGCGGCGAGGGAGTCCTTGGAGACGCCGGCGGCGCCGGAACGGTCCATCACGCCGGGGACGACCTGGGTCGCGGCGGCGACCAGGTCGCGCGCGGCCGCGTTGTCGCCGACGGAGTCCGGAACGACGATGCCGTCGCCGTTGAGAAGCGTCTTCGCGAATGTCGCGGCCGCCGAGGTCGCGTCGGCGAAGGAGATTTCGGCGGCGTCGGCCTTCCCGCAGACGGAAAGAACATAGCGGACCGACTCCGCGAGGGCCGGGTCGGCAATCTCGGCGAGGCGGACGACATCGCCGCGCTCCAGAAGGACCGCGGGGTCTTTGAGGACGCCCATCGTCCATTCAAGGGCGGCGAGCAGCTCGTCGCGGTGGATGCGGCCGTCCTTGTCGCCGTCGATGAGGGCGATGGTCGCGGGATCGGCGGTCGTCCCCTTGACGGGGAGCGTGAGGGCCATCCAAAGTTTGGGATCGAGAGACGGAAGGGCGCGAAGATCGTCGGCGGACTGGAGAACGACCTGATTGACGTTCTCGTAGCGGTAGAACTTCCACTTATGGGGTTTGGCGTTGCTCATGGATTGCGTTGTTAATTGGCTGATTTAAGGTTGCGTATGAAGACAGAATCGTCCAATCGGAGAAGTCGGGACGCGAAGATCATTTCTCCGGCTTGGAGGCGGCCGGGTGGACCCTTCGGCGGAATCCTTTGTCGCCGTCCGCTCCGGGGGCTCCGTTCCGCTCCAGAACGTGGCGGGCGTAAGGCGATTGGTTCGGGTCGAGAAGGCGCTGGCGGTCGACCACCTCGAGTCTCGAGAGGTCGGACTGGATCACGGTCTTGACAAAGCGGTCGCGCCCGACTTGGTGCACGACCTCGATCTTTCCGTCCGGGAAGAACTCGATTTTCGGGGTCTCGTACCGGACGACATACCCGAGCCGGAACAGGGCGACCGCCTTGTCCTCGGGGAACTCGTCGACGCGGAGGAACAGCTCCTCGTGCTGGCCGCGGGCCCAGTACCGGAGGGAATAGCGGCGGGACAGGCTGTCGGAGCCGGGGACGATCCGGCTCTCCGACCCGATCTCCATGCCGTTGACGACGGTGAACACGAGAATCCGCGACGAGACGCTCTCCGGCTCCGCGCGGCCCTCGACCGTCCGGCGCGCGAACGCCTGGACCGTGTACTTGCCTGTGCGCTGCATCGGGAAATAGGCGTCGACGGGGATGATCAGATCGTCGCTCTGCCCTTGGGCCAGCATCAGGCTCGGGACGGGCTTCGCCTTGACGGTCGGGTCGAGGTATCCCTCGCTCTCGTGTTTCACGAAAATCGAGATGCTGTTCGAGACATACGCCCCGTAGTCGTCGATGATGAACGGCGTCGCGCCGTGGTTCGACACCGTCAGCTTGAGCGGAATCATCTCATGCGCCAAATACGTGTCGAACTCGAGCGAGAGGTCGAGTCCGACGGACTGCGCGCGAACGGCCGACGCCGCCGCGAGCGTCATGACGAGGGTCAGTATTTTTTTCATCCGGTGTGTGTGTCTTTGGATTATCGGGTCGGGGTGACGGGAAAAGCTTGTTCGACGGCCTCGAGAAGCAGATGGAGGATCACCTGGTGGCATTCCTGGATGTTCGCCGTGGAGGCGCCGGGCGCCAGAATCTCCACGTCGGCCCGTCCGCGCATCGGTCCGCCGTCGCGGCCGAGAACCGCGAGGACGCGCAGGCCCCGGGCGCGCGCGGTGTCGAGAGCCCGGGAAAGATTCGCCGCCTTGCCGCTGGTCGAGAACAGGACGAGCAGGTCGCCCTCCGCGCCGAGCCCCTCGATCTGCCGGGAGAACACCTCGTCGAAGCCGAAATCGTTTCCGATGCAGGTAAGCGCCGTCCCGTCGGCCGTCAGGGCGATTCCGGGAAGGGAGGGACGGTTGAACTTGTAGCGCCCGGTAAGCTCCTCCGCCATGTGCATCGCCTCGGCGGCGCTTCCCCCGTTGCCGGCCGTCAGGACCTTGCGGCCGGTTTTGAGCGTCCGGACCATCAAGTCCGCCGCGGCCAGAACAGAGGGCAGCTCCGCCGCGAGGGCGGAGACGGCCTGGGCGGCGCCGGCGAGCTGGTCCCGGAGGGCCTTGTCGAAAATCGAAAGATAGGTGTCCATAGAAAGGAACATTATCGCACATTCCGCGCCGCACTTCCACCGGAAAAAACGATTGGCTTTTTAACATTAAAGGGTGTAAACTTCCCTTTTCACTTTGGACTTTGCCATGAAGAAAAGCGAACTTTCATTCACACTTTTTTCCGTTTCCGGGAAACTCGCGCTCGCCGCCGCTCTTCTGGGTCTGTGCGCGCTGGCGCGCGCCTTGACGATCTGCCCGCAGTGCGGGGTCGAGGCCCCTTCGGACAGCGCGAATTTCTGCGCGCACTGCGGAGCGAGGCTCCAAGGCGGGGGCGCGGCCTCTTCGAGTCCCGCCGAGCCGCCCGCGCCGTCCCACGCGCATGAGGCGCACGAGGCGCACGGGACGGCTCCCGCCGCCCCGCTTTCCGCGACGGCGGTCTCCTCCGCCTCCGCCGAGGCGGCGAAGGCCTGCGTCCTCCGCGCGCGGGGCATCCGCGAGGAAGGGCATTCCGGCGCGGCGGCGATCCTTCTGGAGAACGCGCTGGCCCTCGCCTCGGTCTTCCCGGGGACGTTCGACGACGCGCAGGGGAAAAAGGCGCTCGAGGAGCGCCGCGCGTGCGAGCAGACGCTCTCCACCGTCCCGGCCGCCTGCACGGCGTGCAAAGGGTCCGGCAAGCGCGCGGTCCGCATGTCCGGACTCTCCACGGCGGGCACGACCGCCACGACGACGGTCGAGGGCGGCGCCCCCTGCCCCGTCTGCCGCGGCGCCGGCCGGATCGTCCGCCCCCGCACGGTCGACGAGCGGAAGACCCTGATGGGCAAAGAGCGGCAGTACGCCGTGCAGGCGTTCCAGTCGATGTCGCTCGTCGCGGAGGGGAACGCCTGGATTCCCCAGTCGCTTTCCGACGCGCTGGACGTCCGCCAGCGCGCCCGGCTCCGCGTCGCGGCCGCCTCGCCCTGCCCCGTCTGCGTCGGGCTCGGGCTGGAGGACTGCAAAAAATGCGGCGCGACGGGCCGCATCCCCTGCAAGGCCAAAGGATGCGAGGACGGCTTCGTCGTCGAGGAGTCGCTGAACACGCTGGACTCCAAGTCCTCGGCGATCAAGACCCGCAAGCCTTGTCCCGTCTGCCAAGGCTCCGGAGAGGTGGCCTGCCCGACCTGCTCGGGACGGGGCGCCGTCGCGTGCAAGAAATGCGAGGGAACCGGCGAGCGCTCGTCCTGCCGGTCCTGCGGCGGCGAGGGGGTCGACGTCTGCCAGTCCTGCAAGGGAACCGGAAAAATGAAGGCCTCCGCCAAGGACGCCGAGCCCGGCGACTGCCCGGTCTGCGGAGGAACCGGCGTGGACTTCTGCAGAACCTGCCGCGGCGACGGACGCGGCCTCCGGTAGTCAAGCGACGCCCGATGAACGGTCGGGTTCCAACTTCAAATCTCCCTGTTCATGAATCTAGAAGGTTTTGAGTTTCTCGAGTCTCTCGGCGCCGGCGGGATGGCCACGGTCTACAAAGCGCGGCAGATTTCCCTCGACCGCCTGGTCGCGGTGAAAATTTTCTCGCCGCGTTTCGAGCCGACGCCCGAAGACATCGAGCACTTCCGCAACGAGGCGAAAGTCGCCGCGCAGCTGAAACACCCCGGCCTGGTCCAGGTGTACGACGCCGTTTTCCACGAGGACCTCTACTGCTTCGTCATGGAGCTTGTCGAGGGATACACGACCTCGCAGTGGTGCGTGAAGAAGGGCCGTCTGCGCGAGGCCGACGTGCTGAACATCGCCGACTGCGTCGCCGAGGCGCTCGGATACGCGTGGAAGACCAACCGGCTCACCCACTGCGACATCAAACCCGAGAACATCATGATCGACTCCGACGGGACGGTCAAAATTCTCGACCTCGGGCTCTGCAAGACCGCGCAGACCATCAAAAAGGGCGAGTCCGAGTCCGATGTCTACGGCACGCCGCAGTACATCTCGCCGGAACAGGCCATCGGCCAGTCGGAGCTCGACTGCCGCACCGACATCTATTCCCTGGGCGCCACGATGTACCACCTCGCCACCGGGCGCATGCTCTTCGCGGGCATGCCCGACGGCGAGGCGATGGACGCGCAGGTCCGCTCCCAGGCCCCGAACCCCAAAGACGTGGTCCCGGAGCTCTCCGCCTCGTTCTGCGCGCTTCTGGAGAAGATGCTCGCCAAAAACCGCGAGAACCGCCAGACCGACTGGCTTCAGGTCCGGGAGGACATCGCCGCGGTACGCGCGGGGCGCTCCTTGACGAGCGAGAACCCCCTCCCCGGTCTGAGCACCGTCGTCTCGGGAAAGATGCCCGCGGCGGCCGTCGGCGCGCGCGCCGGCAAAAAGGTCTCCATCAAAGTCGGCGGCGGCAGGAAAGCGAAAATCGGAGACGGCCGCCATATCAAACTGAACGCGAACGCGGCCGCGTCTTCCTCCGCGGGGGGACGGATCCAGACCGGAGAGAAGACGTCCGGCAGGAAGCTCACGCCGTTCGTCCTCGTCGCCGTCCTCGCCGTCCTCGCGGCGCTGGGATGCGCCATGCTCTACTCCGCCAAGAAGACCCACGCCTTCCAGCAGCGCGAGGAACAGGCCCGGGCCGCCCTCGCCGAGGCCGAGACATGGGTCGCCGGACATCCGACCGAATTCGACGCGGGGGTGTCGCGGCTCCGCGAGGTCGCGGACTCCTATCCGTCCATGAAGCCCATGGCCGACCAGGGCGTCGCGAAGCTCAACGAGCGGAAACGGGAATATACCGCCCGGCAGGTCTCGGCGCTTGTCGACAAACTGGTCGACGAGGCGGCCGCGATGGTCTCGGAAGGCCGGTTCGAGCAGGCCGTCGAACATATCGGAGGCTATGCCGGCCGATACGCCGAGGAGTCCAAGGAGGCGCGCCGGAAAGCCGTCGAGACCCTCAGCGAGGACCACCGCCGCCATCTCGAGGACGTGCGGAGGCGGACCGAGGAGGAGTCCGCCCGGAAACGCCGCGAGGAGGAGCTCGCGAAACTCGCGGAACGGACGGAGTCCGTCCGGAGGGAACTCGCGGAATCGCTGGCCTCCGGAGGAATCTTCGGCGCCAAGATGTGCCTCGACCGCCTTTCGCTGGAGACGCCCGAGATTTTCCGGGACGGCGAGCCGAAAGAGCTCTCCGACACGATCCAGGGGGCCGTGAACGCGGAGCGGGCGTTCGAGCGGACGTTCTCCGACCAGATCGGGAAAAACATCACGCTGAAGATGGCGAACGGAACCGTCATCACCGGAGACCTCGCGCGCTTCCAGAGGAACACCTACACGCTGGTGCTCTCCGCGAACACCATCGAGCGGACCATCCGGATTCTGGAAATCGATCCCGACGAGGTTTTCCGGAGGTTTGGAAACTCGGAAGAATCCGGCGCGGTGCTCGCCCGGCTGTGGCTCTGCAAACGCCTGAATTTCGACCCGGGCGTGACGACGATCGTCAAAGAATGCGCGCGTCTTCCCGAGGCGTTCCAGTCCGTCGCGCGCGACCAGTTCATGAAGAAATAGGAATGGATACCTCTTCTCCCCAAGACACGACATGCCCGGACCCCGGGCCGCGGGACGCCGAGGCGCGGCAGGAATCCGCCCCCGCGCGGCGGATCCGGCTCGATCCGCTTCAGACCGTCCTTTTCCTCGCGATCTGCGCGGCCGCCGTCTTTCTGTACTCCCGCTACGGAAGCGAGTACAACGTCGAGAGCGGCTCCACGTCCGTCTTCACCTGGATCCGGATGCAGTGGCGCTTCGACAACTTCAAGTTCTCCTGGATCATGCCCGTCGTCGCCCTGTACACCGTCTGGCTTCAGCGCGACGAGCTCGCGGCCGCCCCGAAACACGTCAGCGCCTGGGGATTCGCCGGCGTCTTCCTCTCGCTCGCGCTCCATGTCCTCGCCTACCGCGCCCAACAGCCCCGGATCTCGCTCATCACGTTCGCGACGCTGATCTGGTCGACCACGTGGGCCGTCTGGGGGTGGGAGGTCGCCCGGCGGCTTCTTTTCGCCCTTGGCTACACCGTCCTGGCCTTCATCGGCTTCCATCTGATGCATTTCACGATGCGGCTCCGACTCGCCGCCTCGCAGCTCGCCGTCTTCCTGCTCAACGGCATCGGCATCCCGTCCGTCGCCCAGGGGACCGTCGTCCTCAGCAAGGCGGGCGGCGGTTTCCAGTTCGAGGTCGCCGACGGATGCAGCGGGCTCCGGTCTCTCGTCGTCATGACCGCGCTTGCCGCCCCGTACGCCTGGTTCCGGCTCCGCGGCTTTTTCCGGCGCTGGGCGCTCTTCCTCCTCTCGGTTCCGCTCGCGATGCTCGCCAACACGCTCCGCATCTTCACCATCGGCATGGTCGCCGAATGGATCGGGCAGGACCTCGCCATGAAGGTCTATCACGACTTCTCGGGATATCTGGTCTTCTTCCTGGCCATTTTCCTCCTCATGGCAACCGCCTCTCTTCTTGAAAAGGACTGGAAATCGAAATGCGCCTCCCTCCTCCGTCGCGGTACGTCCCGCACCTAGCCATTCTGGCGCTCATCGGCGTCGCGACCGCGCTCGTCGCCGTGCCGCGCACGTTTCGGGGCAGTCCCGAAGGCCCCATCTATCTCACGATGCCGAAAGAACTCGGCCCATATCGCGGGGAGAAGATCTATTTCTGCCAAAACGACCAGTGCGCCAGAAGTTTCCACGAGTCGAACCTCTCGGACGCCCAGCGCCAGGGGACGAACCTCGTCTGCTCGACATGCGGCGCGCCGCTCGAGTCCGTCGCCGTCGGCGAGAACGCGAAGCTTCCTCCCGGAACGCCCATCTTCCGGAAAATCTATACGTCCACAGGCCGGCCCCACGTCCAGCTCTCCGCCGTCTTCACCGGAGCGGACCGGAAGAGCATCCACCGCCCCCAGGTCTGTCTCGTCGCCCAGGGAAACCAGATTCAGAACGAGTATTCGCGGGAGATCTCCATCTCTCCGACCGACAAGTTGAAGGTGCGCGTTCTCGAGTACACCGGCGCCGCCCGGAACGAGACCGGGAAAAAGGTCACGAGCGGCTCGATTTTCGCCTACTGGTTCTTTAATCCGGAATACGAGACCGACAGTCATTTCCGCCGCATGCTCCGTCAGTCCGTCGACGACATGATCACCTGCTACCGCCCCCGCTGGGCCTATGTCTCCTGCGTCGTACCTGTCGACCCCGAGCGTCCCGGTCTCGCGTTCGAGATCCTCGACGACTTCATTCCCCGCGTCTATCCCCTGTTCGAGGAGTGCCGCCGGCATCTCCGCGACCTCGACGCGGGCATTCCGGCCGGTCCGGACACCCCGACCGATGTCCCGGGCTATACAGGACATCGGCCGAAGCAGGAAGCCGACGCGACGTCCACTCCTCCCACCGCTCCGTCCCCGACGGAGCAATCGTCCGCTGAAACAAATTAAAACCATGAAAACTCTCCCCGCCGTCTCCTCCGCCGTCCTGCTTTCCGCCGTCCTCTCCGGGCTGGCGGACGACGCCGTGTTCCAGACCACCGTCGCCCAGTGGAAAAACGACGCCCCCGGCGCCGTCGTCTTCTTCTATGACGACGGATGCGCCACCGCGCACAAGAACGTGATTCCCGTCCTTCTCAAATACCACGTCCCCGGCACGTTCTACCCCATCACCAAGGGGTGGGACGAGGCCGCCAAGAAGCAGTGGTCCGCGTCCGCCAAGCACCCCGAGGTCACGCTCGGAAACCATACCTTCAGTCATGGCGATGTCCCCGACACCGGGAAACTCGCCGAGGAGGTCCAGAAAGGCGACGCCGTCATCCGCGAGGTCGCCGGTCTCTCCAAGAACGCGCTCCTCTCTTTCGCGCAGCCCGGCGTGAAAGTCTGGAAAGTCTCGGCGGAGGAGCTTCGCGCCGAACTCGCGAAAAACCAGGAAATCCTCCGGCACAACTTCATCATGGCGAAATCCGACGATCAGAACGGATGGTTCATCCGCACCGCGGAAGAAGGAATCGCCCGGGTGCTCGATGTCGCCGAGAAAAACCACTCCTGCGCCGCCATGCTCTGCCACGGCGTCGGCGGCGACTGGCTCTCGTTCGACGCCGACCAGCATGAGAAACTCATCGCCGAGGCCGCGAAACGCATGAAGGAGAACCGCATCTGGGTCGCCCCCGAGATCGCCGTCCAGAAGTATGAGGCCGAACGCAAGGCTTCCACGGTCTCCGCCCCCGAGGTCGCCGGCGGCAAGGCCTCCTTCGACCTCGCGCTCGCGACGGGCCCCGAGTACGACGAGCCCCTCACGCTCGTCACGACGGTTCCCCCCGCGTGGACAAAGGCCTCCGTCGCCGTCGGAAAGGCCGATGCCGTGACCGTGCCCGTGAAGGACGGAAAAATCGTCTACGACGTCCCCGCCGCCGCGGTCCGCGTCGTCGTCGCCCCCGCCCCCTAGTCGCCGCGCGTGTCCGGGCGGAAGGACACGGGGCCGTCCGTCGGTTCCGTGTCCTTTGCCGTCGTTCCGCCGGGCACCGCGCCCCCCCGCCGACAGTCATTCCCCAGGAGGGAACCGAGAGTCATGCACGCCAAGAAATTCATTTCCGCCGTCCTGCTCGCGGTCCCTCTTCTCGTTTCCGCGTCAGACATGGATCCCGAACTTCTCCAGATCACGCGCCAGTATCTCGGCATCGCCTTCACCGGGCTGAACGCGTCGGGCCGCATCTACCAGACGACCGCCAACCCGGACGCCGCCCGCACGGCCGCGGGCTCGATCTCGCCCGACGGCTCCTGGCCGGACATCGACTATAAGAACACGTCGCGCTCCCGCTGGCTCGGGCTGGAGCACACGTCCCGGATTCTCTTGCTCGCCCGGGTCGTCTACGGGCTGCAGGGCGCGCGGGATTCCGGGATTTCCGCGCCCTCGAACGAGACGGACGTCTCCGTTTTGGAATCCGCGTTCCACAGCGCCCTCTCCTATTGGATCACGACGCGTCCCAAGGGGCCCAATTGGTGGTCCAACGAAATCGGCGCGACGCTCGCCGTCGGCCAGGCCTGCCTTTTCATGCTCGAGCGGATGTCCGATGACGAGCGCGCCCGCGTGGCGGACTATCTCCGCGGCGCGCCGCGGCCCGTCGAACGGTATACGGGACAGAACAAGGTCTGGATCGCGCAGGTGGCGTTCTTCCGGGGCCTCGTCGCCGGCGACCCGGAGGCGGTCCGCGCCGCGCTGGACATCATCGGCTCGGAAATCCGCGTTTCGAAAACCGTCGAAGGGCTTCAGCCCGACGGAAGCTTCCACCAGCACGGAAATCAGGAGCAGTTCGGAAACTACGGTCTCAGCTTTCTCTCCACCGAGAGCCTGTTTTCCGTCGCGCTCGCCGGCACCTCCTACGCGTGGAGCGACGCGCGGCTCGACACCCTCGCCTTCCTCCTCCGCGAAGGCTACTCCCGCGTTCTCTGGCGCGCCCGCATGGAGCCCTCCTCGTTGGGCCGTCAGCTCAATCCCGGAGCCTCTTGGACGAAGGCGCGCTCCGCCCTCCTTTCCGCCGAGTGGCTCGCCAGGACCGGCCGCCCCGACCTCGTCGCGATCCGCGACTCGCTCTGGGCGTCCAATTTCGGAGAACCGGGCCGTCCGGAGCCGGACCTCGGCGGCGGGACGGTCCTTCATGACCCCCTTCCGCCTTCGGGATACAAGTATTTTTCGACATCGGGCCATTCGGTCTACCGTACCGGCCGCTGGATGGCGTCGGTGAAGATGCACTCGCCGGACATCGTCGGCACGGAGATTGTCAACGAGGACAATTTCTACGGCGGCCACATCGCGGACGGGGCGCTCTTCACCCTTGTCTCCGGACGGGAGTACGACGATGTCTACCCGCTCTGGAACTGGCGCCATGTCCCCGGCATCACCTCGCTGGAGGGGGTTCCTCCCAGTCTGGCGAGACCAGACGACCGCAACCGCTCCCGGTTTCTTCACGGCGCGCAGGCCGGTTCGGAGCGGACCGGGGGACAGCCCGTCGGCGCGACGGCGATGACGTGCGACCGGGAGGGGCTGGTCTCGCACAAGACATGGATTTTCACGCCGGAGTTCGTTCTCTGTCTCGGCGCGGGCATTGCCTCGGACCGGCCGGAACCGGTCGTCACGACCGTCGAGCAGAGTCTCCGGAACGGTCCCGCGCTCTGTCTGGACGGCGCCGGCTGGCGTGAACTGGAGACGGGGAAACCCGTTTCCGCGCCGGCGGCCCGAAGTGACGGATCCCCGAGGGACCTCCGTCTGCATCATGCGGGCATCGGATATATCGTCCGTTGCCCGGCCGGCTTCCCGGCGGAAAATCTGACCGCCGCCGTCGAGTCGCGCTCCGGCGACTTCCGGGACTTTATGCGGGCCTGTCCGAAGACTCCGCGGAAGGGCGAGGTCTTCGAGTGCCTTGTCCGCCACGGCGCCGGTCCTTCAGGCGCCTCCTACGAGTATTGGGTGCTTCCCGGCGCGACACCGGAGGAGGTCGCCGCCTTCGATCCCGGAGCGCATGCGGAAATCGTCCGGAACGATGCCGGGGAACAGATCGTCCGCCTTCTTGATTATGGGCTTCTCTGCCGCGTCCGCCGCGACGGTTCCGACGCCGGCATATCCTTCGAGGACGACTAGCCCGCTCGCATTTCTTCCCGCTCCTTCCATAAAAACACAAAAAACATGAAAACCGACTGCCGCGTTCTTCCCCCCGGCCGCTACGACAACCACATTCATGTTATGCCCGGCAAGCCCGACCCCGAGCGCTTCGCCAAGATCCTCGCCGACGCCGGCATCACCGGCGGCGTGCTCCTCTCGGAGGCGCCCAACCGCATCGGCACGGAGGCGCCTGAGCCCGCGCCCCCCGAAGAGGCGTTGGCCAATGTCTTCGAGTGGGCGTCCGGCAACCCGAATCTTTTCCCGTTCTATTGGATCGACCCCGTCGCGCCCGGGGCGGAGCGGCTGGTCGACCTCGCCCTCGAGAAGGGCGTGTACGGCTTCAAGGTCCTGCCCGGATTCTTCATGCCCGGCGATCCTCGCGCGCTCCCGGTCTACCGCCGCATCGCCGCCGCGGGAAAGCCCGTCCTCTTCCACTCGGGCATCCTGTGGGACGGCCGGCCTTCCAGCAAGTACACCCGCCCCGGAAACTACGAGGAGCTTCTCGCCGTGCCGGGTCTGCGCTTCGCCCTGGCGCACGTCGCCTGGCCGTGGCACGACGAGTGCATCGCCGTCTACGGGAAGATTCTCAACAGCCACCACTATTTCCAGGGCGACGCGCTGCCGGAGATGTTCATCGACATCACGCCCGGCACTCCGCCCATCTACCGCAAGGAGGTGCTGACGAAGCTCTTCACGGTCGGCTACGACATGAAGGATCACGTCCTCTTCGGCACCGACGGCATAACGCCGATCTACGGCACGCGGCACTCCCGCGACTGGCAGGCGCGCGACGACGCGATCTACGACGAGCTGGGACTCTCCGAGGCGGCGCGCGACAGCGTCTACCGCGGTGCCCTGCAGCGCTTCCTCTTCGGCGGCGAACCGCTCACGGTCTTCCCGTCCCAGATCTCCTAGCCTCCGCCCCCGCGCGGCCCGTTCCGGACTCCGTGACCTCGCCCGGCCTTGAGCCGGTCGCCTGCGAAGTCTCCGCCCTATAGCGCGCCCGGGGCTCGCGCCGAAGGAATGGCCCCGTCCCGCGTCGCGGGGCGGCGCCCGTCCATGCGGAGGTCCGGGCGAGGAACGGGCGGTTGCCCGCTATTTCAGGTCGTCGCTTCGGTCCGACGGAATGAGGTAGCGCTTCAGGATGCGCGGCGTCGCCTCGCGGAGCTGTTTCGCGTCCAAATAGAGCGGGACATCGTATTCCGTATTGTCGTCCAGCATGACGCGGAGAAACTCGTCCTCGTTTTTCTCGAAAAGCTCGATCAAGTGCCGAAGATTTCGGACCTTGACGCCGTTGACCGTGCGCACAATCGCTCCGTACGATCCAAGGTATCCTTCGGTCGCGGAGTCCGCCAGAACGTCGGAGATGGCAACGGCTTCGTCCTCGGGGAAGGCTTTTTCCTCCAGGACATTATCGTGGAAACTCGGTTTGAGAAGCAGGAAATTCATGGAGACGGTCGTGAAGACATATCCGCCGAAGACATAGTAGTCCGGCTGTTTGTCGTGGATGAATCCACGCGCCCGCGAGTTCCGCTTCATGACGGGAATGAACGTCTCCACGACCTCCCCCGACCGCAGGACGCGCGCCGGGACTTTTTCGCCGATCTGCCGCATGTAGACCGGGTAGAGATACGAGCGCCGCGCGTTGCCCTCGACACGGATGACGCCGTTGTTGGCGACCTTATAGCCGCCGATCTCCAAAATCACGTCGCCGACCCGCACAAAGTCGTCCGACACACACTTCGCGACGTCGGTGACGAGAACTCCCGTCTGGTTCCCGTCCATCCCAAGATAGCGGCGCGCGGATTCGCTTTCCAGGCTCTGGACGCTGAATACCGACATCGCGAAGCCGTCCACGCGGGAATCCCCGATATCGTCCAAAAAGTGCCGGATGATGTCCGGCGGAATCATATATCCGAGCGCCTCTCCCTCCTTGTCGCCCTGAAACGCGATCCCCACGATGTCCAGCGTCGAGATGTCCAGCACCGGGCCGCCGCTGTTCCCGTGATTGATCGCGGCGTCCACCTGGATGCCGAGCAGGGTGTACCACGAATGGGAGTAGCGGATGTCCTCGATGCGCGAGACGATGCCGCGGGTGAAGGAGATTCCCATTCCTCCGACCGGATAGCCGACGGCGACGACGGTATCCTGCAGCGCCGGAGTCTTTCCGAGTCTCATGGGGCTGATGTCCGCCATGAACGCCGGATCGTCGACCCGGACAAGCGCCAGATCGCAGTCGTTGTCGATGAATTCGACTTCTCCCTGGTAGAACGAGTCCTCGTTCTGTTTCCGGATCCGGATGTGCGTGCTGTCCGCCACGCAATGCGCGCAGGTGAGGATCCGTCCCTCGGAGACGACGACCCCCGATCCGCTGCCCGCGCCCTGGTCGGTTTTCCACGGGGTGACGAAGTCCGGCTCCAGTTTCGCGACCTCCAGCTTCACGACGGCGTTCAGCGGGTCGTTCGCCGGCGGAGCGGCGACCGGCGTCCCGGGCACTTGGGCCGGCAAAACGGACGCGGCGCAGGCCAGCGCCGCGATGGCGGACAACACAGGGCGTAGTTCGGACTTCATTCTCAAAATTCCTTTCCTTGGGATGAATCTTCCCTCGCGAAGCTGCCGTTGTCGCAGCGCGGGAGGAGGCCGGGCGCTCCCTCCCGGAAAGTCCGCGTTCCGGACCTTCCGCGCTCCCGCGCGCCTACGCTCCGACGATCGCCGCGGTGTCCTGGGCGATCATGAGCTCCTCGTCGGTCGAGATGACGAGGGCCTTGACCTTGGAGTCGGGCGTCGAGATGACGCGCGGACCGCCGCGGCCCTTGTTCGCCTCGGGGTCGAGGACGCAGCCGAGCGCGGCGAGGCGCTTCATGACGCGGGCGCGCGAGTCGACGCTGTTCTCGCCGATGCCGCCGGTGAAGACGATCGCGTCCGCTCCGCCGAGGACCGCGAAGTAGCCGCCGACGAAAAGGGCGATGCGGTGCGCCCACATCTCGAGCGCCATCTCGGCCGCTGGCTCGCCCTTGGCGGCGTGCTCGCACATGTCGCGCATGTCGCCGGACTGGATGCCTCCGACCGCGTAAAGGCCGCTCTTCTTGTTGAGAAGGGTGTCGACCTCGTCGACGCTCATGCCGTGGCGGAGAAGCTCGAGGACGACCGCCGGGTCGAGGTCGCCGGAGCGGGTGCCCATGACGACGCCGGCGAGCGGCGTGAGCCCCATCGTCGTATCGAAGACCTTGCCGTTCTTGATGGCCGCGCAGCTGGAGCCGTTGCCGAGGTGGCAGGTGATGATGGTCGTCTCCTCGGGCCTCTTGCCGAGGAACTCGGCCGTCGCGAGCGTGACAAAACGGTGCGAGGTGCCGTGGAAACCGTACTTGCGGAAGCCGTACTTCTTGTAGAACTCCTCGGAAATCGCGTAGCGGCTCACGTAGTCGGGCATCGTCTGATGGAAGGCGGTGTCGAACACGGCCACGTTCGGGACACCCGGGAAAATGCTCTCGCAGGCGCGGACGCCGCCGATATTCGCGGGCATGTGCAGGGGGCCCAGCGGAACGAGCGTGTCGAGCTTCGCGAGCACGTCGGGCGTGACAAGCGTGGACTCTTTGAAAATCTCTCCGCCGTGCAGGACGCGGTGGCCGATCGCGTCGACCTCGGAGAGGCTCTTGAGGACGCCGACCTCGGGGTCGATAAGTTTCTTCGTCACGAGCCCGAGCGCCTGGGAATGGTTGTCGGCCTTCACAAGCTCCTCGGCCTTCGGCGAGCCGGTGCGCGCGTAGACGAGGTTCGCGTTGGGCATTCCGATGCGCTCGACAAGCCCTTTGGCGAGAATGCTCTTCGCCTGCATGTCGAACAGGGTGAACTTGAGGGACGAGGAACCGGAATTGACGACGAGAACGTGCTTCACGCTGGCCATGGAATATTACCTTACTTGAATGCGGGGAAACGCCTCCGCGCCGCGCCCTGGAAGACGCCGACGGCTGGAGAGAAAACGGAACGCATAGTTTACCCTACCCCCTCTTTCCCCGCAAGGAGAAGTTTATTGGAATTCCCCATTTTCCACGGGAGCAAAGCGCGCCCACCCGGGCACGCTGTATCCGCCGCCGCCCGCCGCAGGCGCCTCCC
>JAZUKQ010000260.1:0-19001 GCA_045643325.1 Kiritimatiellia bacterium
GTATCGTCTTGCGAACTGCAGCTTGATGTGCACGGAGTGACGCGCGAGGACAACCGTGTTCCGGGCGGACACACGGCGGGGCGGAAGATCAAGGTCCCCTATCAGATTCCGCTCGGCGCGTGGCGCGCCAAGGAGGTCGACAATCTCTATATGGCGGGGCGTTGCATTTCCGGAGACTTCCTTTCGCAGGCGTCCTACCGCGTGACGGGTCCGGCGGTCGAAATGGCCGAAGGGGTCGTCCGGCGCATTTTCGGTCGTTAATTGAAAACAGGACGAATGTCTCTGTCTTGATACACCTCTTCACGGAAGAGCGCTTCCAGTTCCGTCCGCAAGACGGGCGTCTCTTCCGCAGTGGCTCTCCACTTCGTTCCCGACACTTCGGCAAGCCTGTCGACGAGCAGCGGGGCAAGCGCGGTGTCCGGCGAAATCCGGTCCTTTTCGGACGCGCGGGACTTGAGCAGAAGAAGCCCGTCAATGGCCTGGCGCGTTGCTCCCGCAATGGTGACGCCGTCCAGGGCTTGCGCGAACTCCGTCGGCGGCATTGTCCCCCGTTCCTGAATCCACTGGACGGCGACGCTGGCCCGGAGCGCATAGCACAGCTTTTTGACGCCGATCAGTCCGTCGGGCGTCCGGTCCTCCATCGCATGGCGGAACATCGACGCGTAGTGGAAGGCGACATGCTCGGGATGAAAGGCGCGACCCGCAAAGCCGGACAGTGTTCCGAGAATCCCGCTGTCGGAATAGACGATCGGGGATCCGATCCATTCCAGGAACGAGGCGTTGCTCTTCAGCAACTGCCGCAGGGCCTTGCGGAGCTCCCATGCGGAAATGTCCAGGTCGCCGGGCAACGCCTCCGTCCATGTATCGGGCGCGCCCTCCTCAAGCCCAAGATACCAGTCCAGCGGCTTCACGTAGACGGCGCGGACGTCGTAGTCGCTGTCCGGCGACGCGAAGCCCCAGGCGCGGCTTCCGCTTTCCACGGCGAAGAGAATGCGGCTGTTGTGCTGGCGCTCCAGCGTCGCCAGCGCTTCTTTGATTTGCTCTGTCATGCGAAACCCGACCTTTCCATCGCCCCGGCGATGAGTTCATCGACCCGCCTCCGGTCGCAGCAGGCGGGGAGGCGGTCCTTGCCCGTTTCAATCGACTTCTGAATCCGCTCGGCATGCTCCATGATCGCGTCGAATGTCCATTCGCCTCGGAGGATGGAGAGAAGCGTCTGCAGTTTTTCGCCGGTAAAACGGACGATGGGTTCACCGTTTTCCACGATGTTTTCGCCGGAAAGAAGAAGGCGCGTGAGGTGCATCATGTTCTTCGCGTCGTAGTCGAGCTGTCCGCGCTCCTGCTGCGTCCAGCGCGATTCGTTGCGGTGCCGGCGCCACTCCCAGTATTCGCGGTGCTGCCGCTTGGAGCTCTCGAAGGCATGCTGGTTGAACACCAGCACCCCGATGCAGCGGCCGGCGTCCTCCTTGGAAACGGGCGAGACAACGGGCTTTCCTCCGCGGAAGACGCCGCCCGTGTCCTTCCCGTAGTCGTAGAGAAGGAGGATTTCCTCCGCGACGCTTTTCGAGAGGCGGGTCGCAAGGCAGTTCCGGAGATCCACGCCCGATTCCCGGAACGGCTTCGGCGGACATCGCGCGTCGCCCAGGAAAAGACAGTAGTCCTCCGGCGACGGCGGCTCCTCCGGCCACGGGTTCCATACGCGTTTGTTGCAGCCGCGGGCCTTCTTGATCTGGCTCATGGCGTATCCGAGGTGGCTGTCCACCGCCATCTGCGTGATGAACAGGTTTCGGTTCTCCACAAGAAGGTCGAACGCGGGCGTCGTCTTCACGACGCAGTCTTCCGGCAGGAAGAGCATCTCCAGCGTCGTCGGATTGGCCTCGGCGGTCAGTTCGCAGAATCGGAGAAGCGAATAGTACGTCCGGTCGTTGCGCTCGTCGGAGACCTGCTTCGGGGGCGGCGACAGCCGGACGTATTCGGCGGACGGCGCGACGAACACGCCCCGGATGTCCAGGTCGCTCTGCGCGTTCGCCGTCCCGTAGGCGCGGCCCCCGACATTCCCGCGGAAAATGACCGAGGGATTGTCGGTTTGTTCTAGTTCCATGATGTCCATGATGGCTCCCAAACACTTTCTACACCGCCGTGTCTGATGGTGTAAACGTACATCAGGCCGTGGATGCGGTCAAGCGCGAAGCGGAGCCCGTCCGCCTCCGCGATTTCCACAAGCCTCTTGGTCCTCCGCGATTGCAGGGGGCGGAGGTAGCATCAACTCTTCAACCCCGCAGCCAAACCTTTCAGCAGTTTCACATCGACCTCTGAAACCGCCCCTTTGACCTCTGTCTTTTCATCGTCCGAATCGCCAATCGGCCCCGCGATTATCATCTCGAAGGACTTCCTTCGGCATCCAGACCACAGATGCGGGGTCAGCAACGGCGGCATTTCCGCGGGTTCACCGCGAAGGGTTGCCCGCAAGGCATCAATCGTTTGCAGGATGATGTCCCCGAAGAAGAAGCCGAGTTTGTCACTGCTCACCCGAGCATAGAGAGGCGCACCGGCTTCCAGATACTCTGCCGCCTTGGCGCGCCAATCACGCGAGGCGTCCGTTTCCGCCATTTTCAGAAAGTCCAACGTATTGCAGACGCGATCGGCGATTTTCACCCCGAGGACGTAGTCCGACGCCTTTTCGGCGACATGGCGGATGTAGTCCGGCTTCTCCGGGAACACCGCCTTGTCGCAAGTGAGAAGAAGGATTCCGTCCAGCACGTCCTTCGCGCAGTCCGCCCCGCAGTTGCGAATCTCCTTCTCCAGCGCGGACCATTGTTCGCGCGGCGACTCTTCGAATACGTCGTGCCCCATCGCAACCGAAAAGAGCCATCCGCCGTAGCCGAACGTCGCGCCCCATTCGGCAATCATCCTCGTGACTGTCTGCGGATGCCGGATGTACGGCGTGATTCCGTCTTTGCGGAGTTGTCCCGCGTGCGTCCTCTCAGCAATGTTTCGCATGGTCCGAAGCATGGCAGGTTCGTCGTCGCGTCGTTTCTTGTATGCCTCGTAAAGTTCCTCGTCATAAAACGGCGGATCCTTGAGGTCATACGGGAAGAAACCGTACTTCAGAAAAACCGGCTTCAGGCGGGGTTCTCTGCCGTAGAGCGACAGGGCGCTGAACCCGTCTGCATCGTGGGCGTACGCCATGCCCAAGAGGTCCTCGTTCATTTCCTTCAGCCGCGAAAGCACGTAGTCGAGGGTCTCCGGACCGCTTTCGGCGGCCTCGGTCACGATGTTTTCACAGTCGTAACCGAGGCAGTTCCACGTCCCGTTGTCGAAACGACGCTTGAATTCTTCCATCGCATCCATGGACATCCGTTCTGTCTATCCCTTCAGACTCGCCAGGGGTACGAGGCGAACGAGAGGTTCGACCAGGTCGCGTTCGGAGGCGATGACGTCCTCGATGTCCTTGTACGCCTGGGGCGCCTCCGAGAGGTACGGCTGGCCCTTGGCCTGGCAGTAGCCGCGGTACTTGTGCCAGCGCTCGCAGACGATGCCGTCCATCGCCCGGTCGCATTCCTCGACCGTCAGCGTGGTCGACGCCGCGGCGCGGCTCATGCGGCGTCCCGCGCCGTGCGAGCAGCTCATGAACGAGTCGGGGTTGCCGAGCCCGCGCACGATGTACGACGCCGTGCCCATCGAGCCGGGGATGACGCCGATCTCGTCGGGCTTCGCCGACGTCGCGCCCTTGCGGTGCACATACACCTTCCGCCCGAAGTGCTCCTCGAGCGCGGCATAGTTGTGATGGATGTCGATCGTGCGGAGGAAGTCCGCCTCGGGGACGAGCTCCGCGACGGTCTCCATCATCGCCGTCATCATCCGGCGCCGGTTCTCCTTCGCGTAGCGGAGGGCGAAGAGCATGTCCGTGAAGTAGTGGTGCCCGTCCTCCTCCTCGACGGGGAGGAACGCGAGGTCCTTGTCCGGAAGCGGTACGCGGAACCGCGCGCACAACCGCTCCGCGATGCGGTGGTAGTGCTCCTCGACGCGCTTGCCGAGGTTGCGCGAGCCGGAGTGGATCATCAGCCAGACTTTCGACCCGCCCTCCGGCTCGCCGGCGCCGTCGAGCGCCGTCGACTTCTGGAGCTCGACGAAGTGGTTGCCTCCGCCGAGGGTCCCGAGGTTCATGCGGTCGAGCTTCGACGGCCAGAGGTCGGAGCGCATGCCGTTGTTCGCGGTGTATTCCTCGAAGCCCTCCCAGCCCTGCGGCTCCTTGTGCGACACGCCCTCGCCGACCGGGATGCGCGTCTTGAGCTTCTCCTGAAAGGCGCGCCGGAAGGCCATGTCGGCGAAGCGCTCCGCCGGAATGTCCGTCTCGGCCGCGACCATGCCGCAGCCGATATCGACGCCGACCGCCGCGGGAATCACCGCGTTGGCCCACGCGATCACGCCCCCGATCGGCATGCCGTAGCCTTGGTGCGCGTCGGGCATCAGCGCCACATGATGGAATACGGCCGGATGTTTCGCGAGGTTCGCGGCCTGCTTCACGGCCCCTTCCTCGCAGTTCTCGCACCAGCTCTTCACGGGCGCCGAATAACCCTCTTCAAACTTTTCCCATTTCATGGTTGTTTTCCTTGTATCACTCGAATCGGACGGTCCGCTCTCGGCGATCAACGGTTCTGCGCGTCACCCCATAAATTCCAGGGCGTCGCAGGCGTCAAACGCGCCGATGACCTCCAAATTCGTCGTATAGTGTTTTGTTTCTTTCTGTACATCAAAGGACCAATTGACACGGCAATCCCGACCAGGATGATAGAACACCGTGCGTCCCATCAACACGTTCAGCGGCACTAACAGCTGGTCGGCGAGGTGCTTCTCGCATGCCGCGCCCGTTTGGAGAAACTCGTGCACTTGCCGCACGACTTCTTTCGCCACCGCCTTGCGGGACTCGCCGAAGGTTCCGACGGACGAAAACACGACCGAGCAGCGCTCATAATCGAGCCGCGCGTAGCAGTAGTTTCCAGGGCCCATCGCCGCCACCTCGCGCACGTCGGCGGCGAGGTGCAGGTCGGGGAACTTCCGCGCCACGATTCCGACTTCGGCCTCGGCGATTCCGCGGGGAATCCCCGAGACGGCGCCCACGACCTTGCCGCCCTTGTAGGCGCCGAGGTCGGTCAGCGTGTAGACATCGGGCTTCCGGGCGGCGTCGAACGGCCGGACGCGCAGTTTGATGACGCCGCCCGCCGCCGGGTAGAACCCGCATGACTCCAGTTCGGCCTCCACGTCGGCGCCCATCCTGCGCAGTTCCGGCAGGTAGGTCTCGGCGAAGAACTCCCAGATCGGCGCGAACGGCACATGCGTGCCGCCCGTGATCGTCACCGTCGAGGGCGCGTCCGCCTTGAGCAGAACGGGGATGACCGTCTGCGCGACGAGCGTCACGCTGCCCGCGGTCCCGATGTCGAAGTGATAGTCTCCGCCCTTGACAGGACCCGGTTTGAATTCGAGTTCCATGGAGCCGACGCCCACCTCCGAGACGTTGGTCCCGCAGATTTCGGCGACGGCCTTCACACATGTCAGATGCTGGCGCTTCAATCCCGGTTTTTCCCGCCCGGCGCGGATGTTCGTCAACGCGATCTCCGTGCCGGTGATCGCGCTCAGGCTGAGCGCCGTGCGGAGAATCTGCCCGCCTCCCTCGCCCTGCGATCCGTCGATGGTGATGAACTCTTTCATTTCGCGATGCCTTTTCCGATGTTGTCCAGAAATGCTTTCGTTGGCCGCGAATAAGAAGCAATTTATGTGACAGGCCGGAATCGGCTCGTGCGGCCCCGTGTCCGAACGAGAATCGCGAATGATTTCTAGTCGCTATCCGGATAGATAGTTTTTACGGAAGACCACACGTTGCCTTTCCGTCGGCCTCATGTTCATTTCGGCATATTCTCGACCGGTTCGATATCGCTTTCTTCGGCGACGTCTTTTTCTTCATCCACGTCCCGGAGATCGATGAATTCATCGCCGCAGACTTCTTTCCACATGTCCCAGAAGGACGGGCGCTTGTCAAACTGAACGGCAAGCTCCCTCTTCAGCGATTCCCCTCTCGGGCATTCACAATCCTCCGGCGCGCCGGGACATCGGGGATTCGCCACCAGGTCATGGAACATCCGGACCATCCCCATTTCGTAGACTTCCCGGTCAAAGTAAAAATCAAACTGTTTCTGGTATTTCCTTACCGACCAGTGCACCGTCCCGCCCGAGACGCGAAAGGCCTGCTTCCAAAGTCCCGCGCAACCGGGAACTCCACAAGAACAGGTCAGTATCGCCCCGCAAACATCCTCGGCCGTATAGGATAGAGCGGGCATCTCTTGAAGAAGCGTGTCAAGGTTCAAATATTCCTCGAGGCGTTCGCCGGACACGGGATCTTTCGCTGAAAAAGCGTAGTACCCGTCCTCGTCCTTGGTGAACGGCGAGATGCGAATCAGACAGTTGTCGGCCGGGCGGTCGTCAGACATGGCGTTTTCCCTTCGTTGTGAATGAAAGCCCCCGGAACGGGGCGTCCGCGGAGAGCCAGAAGGCTTGCGGACAACCCCGCCCCGGGGTGAAAGTCGCGTTGCGAAACCGCGAATAAGGTTTACTCGTTGATTCCTGATGTTTACAGCCTAAGCCCTTAACCTGTACGGTTTGTGGTCGAAGACCGGGTATCAATGTCGTTATAGCTCAGGGACGAGCCCTGAGAAGGAGCGGTTTGCGGGACGCGTCTTTCAAATTCTGTTGTCAGTCCACGTCGATTTCGACTTTGGTGGAGGCGTTGAACTCGTCGAGTTCGTCCTGGAGTTCGTCCGCGCGCCGCTGCAGGGCCTCGACCTCGGCCAGCACGTCGGCCTTCCGGATGACGGCGTCGAACTCCTTCACCACCTTGTTGCCGTAGCTCGCCTCCTCGAAGACGCCCTCCTGGACATCCAGTCCGTTGAGATACGCGATTTCGGACTTCACCTCGTCCAGTTCGACGATTTTTCCGACAATCGGCTGGTTCGCGACGGCAATCGCGGTTTTGATGGACACCAGACGGTCCCGCAGCGCTTTCGCCTCGGAGTACGCCGCTTTGACGTCCACGCCCCGCGGGACTTTCTTCTCCTTGGAGTTCTCCTTGCCCACCAGCTGCCGCGCTTTCGCGAGGCGTCCGGCGACGCGGTTCTTTTCCTTGAGAGCCCTTGCAATCGTGACGGTCTTCAACATTGTTCACCTTCTTCCTGTTTTGTATGCCGGTGAAGGAGGGAATCGAACCCTCCTGTGCCGATTCGGCGGCTCCGTCCGCCGGATTTCATCGGTTCCGCCTACATGTAGCAAGGTGTGTGACAGGGAACTTCGGCGGAATTCGGGATTCTTTTCATGTCAAATATTATTATATTCTATAATCGGCTATAATCTGATATACTGTTTTTTTATGAAAACCAAAACTGTCGCGATTTCCGTCCTAGGAACGACCAAGGACGCCCATGGCGGCCCCAGTTCCTCCCGCTGGGATACCTGGCGACCGAACATCGGGCTTGTTCAGCAGGATGATTTGGTGATCGACGAGCTGCACCTCGTTTTCGAGCGGGAGTACGCGAAACTCGCCGAACGTATCCGGGTCGACATCCGGTCGGTCTCACCCGGCACGGAGGTCGTCTTGGACGTCGTCGATTTCAAAAATCCGTGGGATTTCGAGGAGGTCTACGGCAAGTTCTACGACTACGCGAAGAGTCCTTGTTTCCACAACGAGAACGCGCAATACCTGATTCACATATCGACCGGGACGCATGTGGAGCAGATCTGCCTCTTTCTTCTCGCCGAGTCGCGCCACCTTCCCGGAAAGCTCGTGCAGACCCAGCCCAAGGAGGGCCGCGTCCGCCACTCCATGGATCCCAAGGGAACGGTCAATATCATCGATCTCGACCTCTCCCGCTACGACAAGCTCGCCAAGCGGTTCGAAGTGGAGCGTCAGGAGGACCTCTCTTTCCTCAAGCAGGGCATCGAGACACGGAACGCCGCGTTCAACCGGCTGATCGAGACCATCGAGCGGGTCGCCGTCCGTTCGGCCGACAAATTTCTTCTCACGGGGCCGACGGGAGCGGGCAAGACGCAGCTCGCCAAGCGCGTATACGAACTCCGCAGGCAGTCCGGTCAGGTCAAAGGGAAATTCGTCGGGGTCAACTGCGCGACCCTCGGCGGCGATCTCGCCTCCGCCGCTCTTTTCGGCTACAAAAAAGGCGCCTTCACGGGCGCGGGCTCGGACCACGACGGCTTCCTCAAGGAGGCCGACGGAGGCATTCTCTTCTTGGACGAGATCGGCGAACTTCCGCTCGACGCCCAGGCGAAGCTCCTGAAGGCGATCGAAGAGAAGACCTATCGTCCGCTCGGCTCCGACAAGGACGAGCGGAGCGACTTCGAGCTGATCTGCGGCACGAACCGCGACTTGCGCAGGGACGTGTCGGAGGGAAAGTTCCGCCGCGACCTCCTTTCCCGGATCAATCTTTGGAGTTTCAAACTGCCGGGGCTGGCCGACCGGCGCGAGGACATCGGTCCGAATCTCGAGTACGAGCTCCAGAACTTCTCGAAAATCTCCGGCAAGCACATCTCCTTCAACAAGGAGGCCCGCGAGCGGTTTTTGGCCTTCGCGCTCGACCCGGCCACGCGTTGGGACGGAAACTTTCGCGACCTCAACGCGATGGTCACGCGCATGGCCACGCTCTCCGAGGGCGGACGGATCACCCTGGACGTGGTCGAGGACGAAATCGCCCGGTCCGCGCCCGACTCCGGGGAGCCCGATTCCGGGACGCCGGCGCCCGTCGTGTCCGGCGCGGACCTCGCGACGTTTTTGGGCTTCGGGTACGCCGACCGCTATGACCGGTTCGACCTCGCCCAGTTCGCCGATGTGATTGCCGTCTGCCTCGAGTCCGACACCATGTCGGCGGCCGCGAAGAAGTTGTTCGCCGTCTCCAGACTGTCCAAACGGTCCGCCAACGACTCCGACCGTCTCTCGAAGTATCTCGCCAGATTCGGTCTCAAGTTCAAAGAAATCAAAGAGGCGGCGCGGCCCGGACGCTGAAGCGCGGCCCGGGACGGAGACCTCGCTCCGTAGCGCACGAGGAATCCGGGCGGCATGGAGACAATGCTGGGAGGCGCGGAAGTCCTCCCATCACGGCGAGTCGAGGCTTATGTTGGAAGACATTACGTGAGGTAAAAGACCATGACAGACAAATGGCGTAACAAGTATCGTGATCTTCTGCGTCCGCACTATGTGGCGATGTCGGAGAATGGAATCGTCCGCCAGCTCAATGAGGAATGGGGACTGAGTTTCTTCTGTACAGAATGGGGCGAAGAGTTTCCCATAGATAATCAACAGGGCCTCCTCTTCGTCGGGCGGGCTACGAATGGATGGCCCGGGGGAATTGAGGTCGAGAACTTTGAGTCCGAATTCAATAGCGCGGAACAGATGAGCTGGATCGACAAATGCTGGTCCAATCAAAAAAGTGCTGATGGAAAACGGCTTTGGAGCGGCAATCGATCTCCTTTCTGGCGCGTGATCCGAGCCGTGACCGAAAGATATCATCCCCAAGCCTGGTACAAGCACATCGCATGGAGCAACTTGTGCAAATGCTCCTTTTCCATCGGGGGAAATCCGACGAACACACTCTGGTATGCTATCCTCGACCAATCCAGGAAAATCATGAAAATCGACGTCGAAATGCTTTGTCCGAAAGCTGTGATCATGATTACCGGCGGATGGGAAGACGAAATCATCGGTTCACTCGTTGGAGACACGCCTTGCAACGTGGCTACTCATCGGGGAACATCTGTAAAGACATGGAAAACCAACCGTACGCTTTATGTGGCTTCGGTTCGGCCTGAAGGCAAAGCCGAAGCGCCGATTGTCGACAGCATCTGCACCGCGATAGACTTTCTGGCCTGAAACAGTCCCGGTAGGCATCATTGTCGGGAATGAGATCGACCTCGCGAAGAAGCTCAAGCCAATAGAGAGTCTCGCCCGCCTCCTTGAGCGCAATCGCCTGCTTGGAGATAAAATCTTCTTTCGACTGCGCGTATTTTGCCTCCGCGAGATTCGCGCCGATTGACGTGCCGCAGCGCAAGATCTGCTTCGACATCGTCGCCTCTCGCTTGCCCCGCAGGTACTTATGCAGTTTCACCACACGAATGGCCAATGCCTTCGCCTTTGTCAGGATCAGCGAGTCGGACATAAGCGGTATTCCTTATCAAGAAAGAGACAATGTAATTACATCTCATCTTGATTACCTATTACCTCGTACTTCTTACCTTTCACTTTTTCTCCGCGTCCTTGCCAGCCGCACGTTTAGGTTTGAGGTTAGAAGTTAGAGGTTAGAGGTAGTTTGTTAAGCAAATTGGCGGAGGGAGAGGGATTCGAACCCCCGGAGACTTTCGCCTCAACGGTTTTCAAGACCGCCGCATTCGACCGCTCTGCCATCCCTCCAGTCAGAAACGCGGAAAGGATACCATATTCGCCCGCCCGGCGAAAGTCCCTCGTTTCGGGTGACATCCGCCCCGGAATGCGGTATGATACCGGTGATTTTCACGCTCGGAAAGAACGGGCGGACCCTCAACCTCAGAGAGGATTCAAGATGAAAAAGAACGTTTTCAAGGCCGTTATCGCGCTGTCCGCGCTCGTCTGCTTCTGCGGATGCACCGCGCTGGAGAGCCTTTCCGGCGACTCCTACTCGCGCTCCGACGCCCGCACGGGCAACATCGTCTATCCCGGAACGGTCCTCGCCGTCGAGGATGTGACCATCGAGGGCACCGAGGGGACCGCCGGCGGTCTCGGCGGCGGCCTCTTGGGCGGTGCTGTCGGCAGCAACGTGGGCGGCGGCAACGGACGCCTCGTCGGCGCGGCCGCGGGCGCCATCGTCGGCGCCGTCGCGGGTTCCGCCGTCGAGCACGCCGCGACCCGGCGCGCCGGCATCGAGATCACCGTCAAGTACGAAAACGGCGTGGTCGAGGCCATCGTCCAAGAGCCCGGAAAGGACGTCTTCGTCGCCGGACAGCGGGTCCGTGTCCTCGTGAACGACCGCGGCGTCAAGCGCGTCCGTCCGCTCAACTACTAGGCCGGAGACCGGTCGGGTCTCCGTTCGTCCGCCTCTTTCCCGCGGGTCGTTCCCCGCTTTTTCAACCCCATACCCACTACAAACTATGAAACCGTTTCCTCGTACGTCCGTTGACGGGATTTCGCTTCCCCGCATGCTCATCGGCACCAACTGGCTGATGGGATGGAGTCATACGAGCGCCTCCGCCGACCACATGATCACCCGCGTCCACGCCACCCCCGAGACGATGGCCGAGGTGATGAAGGCCTACCTCATGTACGACATCGACGCCGTCATGGGGCCCTGCGACCTCTCGCAGAGCGAGAACTTCCTCAAGGGCATCAAGATGGCCGAGGACCAGTCCGGCAAGCCGCTCACCATCATCGACACCCCGCGCCTCAACGTCGACGACAACGACAGCGCCCGCGCGTTCGCCCGCCAGCAGGTCAAGGCGTCCGCCGCCACCGGCGCGAAGATCTGCCTGATCCACCACTCCTGCGCGGAGCAGCTCGTCAACAAGAACAAGGGCACGATGGACCGCCTGCCCGACTATCTCGACATGATCCGGCAGGAAGGCATGGTCCCCGGCCTTTCCGCCCACATGCCCGAACTCGTCCTCTACTCCGACCGGGAGGGCTACGACGTCCAGACCTACATCCAGATCTACAACTGCATGGGCTTCCTCATGCAGATCGAGATCGAAGGCGTCCGCCGGATCATCGAGGAGGCGAAGAAGCCCGTCATGACCATCAAGTCGATGGCCGCCGGCCGCTGCTCCCCGTACGTCGGCATCACGTTCAGTTTCGCCTCGCTCCGTCCCCAGGACATGGTGACGGTCGGCGCGTTCAATGTCGAGGAGGTCCACGAGGACGTCGAGATCGCGATGGCCGCGCTCGAGCGCCGCTGGCCCGACCTCGAGGGTCGTTCCAGCCCCTACAAGACCGCCGTCCTCGGCGCCGAGAAATAGAAAACCGGCGGCATGCGTCGCCAGAAAGGGGTCCGGTTCCCATGAAAAAACTCCTTCTTTGCTGTCTTGCCGCCCTCGCGCTCTCCGCGCGGGGAGAGGAGGGCGCCGCGGCCGCCCCGATTTCTGAAACCCCGAAACAACCAGAGAAAACCATGGTAAAAGTCATTATTGAGACGAGTCTCGGCAAGATGACCGCCGAGCTGTATGAGGACAAGGCCCCCCTGACGGTCACGAATTTCCTCTCGTATGTGGATTCCGGATTCTACGACGGGACCATCTTCCACCGCGTCATCAAAGGATTCATGATCCAGGGCGGCGGGTTCGACGAGACGATGACCCAGAAGCCGACGAAGGCCCCTGTCAAAAACGAGGCGGCCAACGGGCTCAAGAACGAGCGCGGCACTCTCGCGATGGCCCGCACGATGGTCGTCGACTCCGCGACGAGCCAGTTCTTCATCAACCATAAGGACAACGCGTTCCTCGACTTCCGCGCCCCGACGCCGCAGGGGTACGGCTACGCCGTCTTCGGAAAGGTCACGGAGGGACTCGAGGTCCTCGACGCCATCGCCGGGGTCAAGACCGGCCGCGTCGGATACTACGACGACGTCCCCGTCGAGCCCGTGAAGATCGTGTCGGTCAAGCGCGCGGAGTAAGGAGAGCCCCATGGCCGATATCGACGACAGATTGACCGAGTCCCAGATCCGCGAGAACGCGGCGGAGATCGACGCGGCGCTCCGTGCCCTGGCGCGTCCCAACATCGGCGCGCTCGCGGACTGGCTCAAGACGACCGACTTCTACTCCGCCCCCGCCTCGACGAAATACCATCTCTGCTGCGAGGGAGGACTGGCCGTCCACAGCCTCAACGTCTGGAAGTGCCTGAAGAAGTACGTCGAGATCGGCTGGGTCGACATCGCCCCCGAGACCGTCACGCTCACGGCGCTCCTCCACGATGTCTGCAAGGCGAACTTCTACGTGAGGACGAAGAAGAACGTCAAGGAGAACGACCGCTGGGTCGAGAAGGAAGTCTGGACCGTCAAGGATCCGTTCCCCGTCGGGCATGGCGAGAAATCCTGCTATCTCATCCAGCGCTACATCCAGCTCCTCCCCGAGGAGTACGCGATGATCCGGCTCCATATGGGGCAGGACCCGAACGCGTATCCCGACCCCTTCAGCGCCAGCGCGGCGATGTGGCCCTCCGTGGCGGCGCTCCATCTCGCCGACATGGCCTCCGCCTATCTTCTGGAGAACCGCGGAGACCATCCCGCGCCGACGACGCTCTAGGACGGGACGGGCTGTCTCGGACACCGAACCAAGGAAAGAGGCATGTTGTCCTATCTGCTGATGGCCGCGTGGGCGGTGGCCGCCGCGCTCTTCGCGTGGTATGCGACGGGCGTGGCGCAGACCATCACGTACGTCACCCTCGCCGACGGCCGCCAGCAGGAGCGGCGGCTGCCGCTTTCCTTCAAACTCGTGCTTCCCCTGGCGCCGAACCTGAAACCGATGATGACCTCCGATGGCATGGCCCGCGCCCGCGAGAAGGCCGACGCGCAGCTCATCACCGGCGGGTTCGAGGGGCTGCTCGCGGGCTGGGAGTTCCTCTCCCTGAAAATCCTTCTCCCGGTCTGTTTCGGCTGGGTCTGGATTCTGCTCATCCACGGCGCCGCGCGCTATGCCCCGGCCCTCCGCCCCTCGGCGATCCTTCTGGACCTTCTCGGCCTCATGCTCCTCTATCTGCAGCCGGCGCTGTGGCTCCGCAAGGCGGTCCTGGCGCGCCAGCGGGCGATTCTCCGGTCGCTTCCGTTCGTCCTCGACCTGCTCACGCTCTCGGTCGAGGCGGGCATGGACTTCATGTCGGCGCTCCAGCGCAACGCCGAGCGCCGGAAGATCGACGAGCTCGGCGAGGAGCTCCTCCGCGTCATCCGCGAGGTCCAGCTCGGGACGACCCGCCGCGTGGCGCTCCGCACGATGGCGAAGCGCATCGACCTGCCGGACGTGCGGTCCGTCGTGAACGCGCTCGTTCAGGCCGACGAGCTCGGCGTGAGCGTCGGGGCCATCCTCCGCATCCAGTCCGACCAGATCCGCCAGCGCCGTTTCGACCGCGCGGAGAAACTCGCGAACGAGGCTCCGGTGAAACTTCTCGGCCCGCTGCTCCTCTTCATCTTCCCTTCCGTCTTCCTCATCCTTCTCGGCCCCGTGCTCTACCGCCTGTTCCAGCAGATGTTCGCCCGATAACGGGGCCGCGGAGTCCGAAAATCCGTCTGGACATCCATCCTCACAAGGCCTTCCCGGCCGTTAAAATCTCGTCCTATGAAAGCCGCTTTCGATCCCTCGCTTTGCGATTCGATTTCCCGTTCCGGCAACATCGCCGTGCTTGTCGTCCAAGATCCGGAGGACGCCGAACCCGTGGCCAAGGCGCTCCTCGACGGCGGCGTGCGCGCCATCGAGCTCACGTTCCGCACCGCGGCGGCCCCGGAGGCGCTCCGGCGGCTCGTCGCCTATTCCAAGGAGCTCATCGTCGGCGCCGGGACGATTCTCTCGCCCGAGCAGATGGAGGAGGCGGCGCGGTGCGGCGCGGCGTTCGCGGTCGCCCCCGGGCTCAATCCGAGGGTCGCGAAGGCGGCGGCGGATCTCGGAATCAGCTACGCCCCGGGCGTCATGACTCCCTCGGAGATCGAGCAGGGGCTCGAACTCGGGTGCACGCTCCAGAAGTTCTTCCCGGCGGGCGTGCTCGGCGGTCTCAAGACCATCACCACGATGGCGGCTCCCTATAAGCACCTCGGCGTCAAGTTCATCCCGCTCGGCGGAATCACGCCCGAGACGACGGCCGAATACCTCAAAAGCCCGCTCATCGCGGCCTGCGGCGGCTCCTGGATCGCCAAGGACGCGCTGGTCAAGGCCAAGGACTGGGACGGCATCCGGAAGAACGCGGAGCTGGCCTGCTCCATCGCCCGGGCGTCGCGCGGCTAGCGGCGGCTCTCTTTTCCGCTCCCCCTGATTTTGCTATACTTCCCGCATGGCCTTCACCTCACCTCTCAAAAACGTTCTCAGCGAACGGAACCAGATTGTCCTGTTCATCGTTCTCGCGATCGGTGTTCTTGCCGCGGTGTGGCATTTCGCGTTCCGCGGCATCTCGGAGCAGCGGGCCGAGAACGCCGCCGAGCGGGAACGGCTCGCGAAGATGGGCTTCTCGAACCAGACGAAGGAGGAGCTCGCGGCGAAAGTCGACCACGAGAAGGAGGTCCGCGCGATGCTCGAGGCCGAGTGGACCAACGCGGTCGCCAAGCTCGAGACCATCTCCGGAAGCTCGCTCTACGGGCGCGACAACGTGCTCCGCATCGATTACAAGGTCCATCTCCTTCAGGCCCGCGACCGCATCCGCCGCAAGGCCGACCAGCTCGGCATCAAGCTGACCGAGGCGGAGATGGGCATGTCGGAGGAGGTCTTCTCCACGGACGACCCGCGCGTCCTGATGGTCCAGCTCCTCACCGCCGAGCGGATGGTCGACCTGGCGCTCGAGCGCCGCATCCAGAACCTCGTCCGCGTCCACCCGCTTCCCCCGGTCGAGCACAACGACGGAGCCGGAGCCTTGATCTTCGAGGAGTTCCCCGTCGAGGTCGGCTTCGATGTGGACTTCGAGAGTTTCTACGACCTTTTCCATGTGGTGTTCGAAGAGGGGCGCCTCTTCGTTTTCAAGAACGTCCGCATCACCTCGGGCGCGACGGCCGAGGCGCCGCTCCGTGTCCGCGCGACGCTCTCGTCCATGGTGTTCCCCGGAAAAGGCGCCGTCCAGACCAACCCCGCGGAGGCGAAATGAGCGGTGCCGTTCCGGCCGACGCGCGCAATCCGCACGGGTATCCCGAGACGGCGGACATCGAGACGTCGAACGACGACTACGCGACCCGGTTCCGCGGCGCGACAGGCGCGTGGATGCTGAAGGTCCAGGAGCGCGCCGTCGTGCGGCTCCTCTCCCGCACGGTCGCCCCCGGGGCGCGGATTCTCGACGTCGGCGGCGGTCACGGGCAGCTCGCGCGGCCTCTCGCCGCGCTCGGGTACAAGGTGACCGTCCTCTCCAGCGCCGAGTCCTGCCGCCACCGGATCGAGGACCTGGTGAACGACGGGAAGTGCGGATTCGTCGTCGGAAACGTCGTCGGGATGCCGTTCGGCGACGCGTCGTTCGACGCCGTCGTCGGCGTCCGGATGCTCACGCACTGCGAGACGTGGCAGACGCTCGTGAAGGAAATGTGCCGCGTCTCGGCGGGTCCGGTCGTCACGGACTACCCGACGTCGCAGAGCCTCAACGCCATCGCCCCCGCGCTGTTCGACGCGAAGAAGAAATTCGAGAAGAACACGCGCACATGGCGGCTTTTCCGTCATGCCGAGGTTCTCGGCGCCTTCGCCGAGAACGGCTACGCGCCGGACGGAAAGGTCGGCCAGTTCTTTTTGCCGATGGTCGTCCATCGCGCGCTGAAATGCGCCGGACTCTCCGCGCTCCTCGAAGGGGCCTGCGGTGTGCTCGGTCTGCGGAAACTCTGGGGAACTCCGGTCGTCGTCCGGATGGTTCCCTCCAAGGAAAGATAGGAAAGACATGAAGATTTTGGTTACCGGCGGCACCGGGTTCACGGGAAGCCATCTGGTGAAGCACCTCCTCCGCGAGGGACACGCCGTCGTCGCGCTCGACAATCAGGAGGGCATCGTCCTCGACGAGCTCAAGAAGCTCGGCGCGGAGGTCGTCATCGGCACCGTCACGGAGAGGGCCGACATCGAGAAGGCGATGCAGGGCTGCGAGATCGTGTTCCACCTCGCCGCGGCGTTCCGCAAGATCAACGTCCCGAAGTCCGAGTACGACGACACGAACATCCACGCGATGCGCACGCTTCTCGACACGTGCAAGAAATTCGGCGTCAAGAAGGTCGTCTATTGCTCCACGCAGGGAGTCCACGGCAACATCGCCTCCCTCAATCCCCGCGACCCCGCGAAATCCAAGCCGGGCACCGAGGATTCCCCGATCAAGCCCGAGGACTACTATCAGTATACGAAGCACCAGGGCGAGCTCGTCGCCGAGGAGTATATGAAGGACCTCGACATCACGATTCTCCGTCCGACGGCTCTCTACGGCCCCGCGGACCCCGCGCGCTTCCTCATGCTCTTCCGGCAGGTCAAGAAGGGTTGGTTCCCGTTCTTCGGCGACGGTCTCGCGTTCTATCATCCCGTCTACGTCGAGAACTTCTGCGACGCGTTCGACCTCGCGGTCTCGCATCCCGCCTCCCGCGGCCGCACGTACATTATCGCCGACGACAAATATTTCCACATCAAGGACATCGTCGCGAAGATCGCGGACATCATGGGCGTGAAGTGCCGCATGATCCATCTGCCCTTCTGTCCGATGTACTGGCTCTCCTTCCTCGTGGCCGGTCTCTGGAAGCTCCTTCCGGGCGATCCGCCCCTCTTCCCGCGCCGTGTCGACTGGTACCGCCAGAACCGCGGCTTCGACATCTCCCGCGCGATGAAGGAGCTCGACTACGAGCCGAAGGTGAAGCTCGACGAGGGGCTGAGGCTCGCGTACGAGTGGTATAAGGAGCACGGATTCCTCTAGGGGCTCCTCCGGAGCGGTTCCGAAATGGCCGAAGAGAGAAAAGAGGCGGCGAAGCAGGGCTCTCCCAAGGCGAAGGCGATGGCGAAGGCCGCGCGGGCGCACTGCGTCCCGTTCTTCGTCTGGATCGGCGCGCTCCTCGTCGTGCAGATGACGCATCTCACGAACGTCGCCGAGGTCCATGAGGGCCGGAGCATCGTCGCCGGGATGGGGCTCTTCACGATGCCGGCCGCGTATGCGGTCCGGGCCGTCCTGGGGGCGCTGGTGCTCTGTCTCTGGCGGCCGTGGCGGTACTATGAGGCGCTGAAACGGAAGAATGTCCTTCCGGCCGTGCTGCTCGGTGTCGCCGTGTTCCTGCTTTGGGTCGGATTCGAGACGGAGTGCGTGAAGAAACTCCTTCCCGGACTCTCCGAACTCTACGAGCGCTGGTGCGTCCTGCCGTTCGGGGAACTCCGGAAACCGGTGGAGTACGTGCTGCTGGAGGCGGTCGACGGCGTGGCGCCCGAGGTTCCGGACCTCGCGGGGCAGCTGTATCCCGTCGGCGAGGTCGTGCCCGACGGCTACCGGGCGGCCGCGCTCGCCGGAAGCGTCTACTCGCCCGCCGTCTGCGGCTGGCCCCTGACGCTTGTCCGGCTCGCCGGCTCGGCGTTCGTCATCGCCGTCGCCGAGGAATTTTTCTGGCGCGGTTTCCTCTGCCGCTGGATCCAGAACATCGACTTTCTCGACGTCGATATCGGAAAATTCGCCCCGTTCGCCTTTTTCGTGACCGTGGCGCTCTTCGGCGCGGAACATACGGAGTGGCTGATGGGCGCGCTGACAGGCGTCCTCTACGGCCTGTTCTTCCTCCGGACGCGCGACATCTGGGCCGCCGCCGTGGCGCATGTCACGACGAACCTCCTGCTCGGCGTCTACGTCCTCGTCTTCGGCGCGTATCAGTTCTGGTAGGAAAGCGCCGCGAGGACCTCGTCCACCGTGACGCGGCGCATGCACTCGCGTCCGCACGCGCGGCAGTCGCCGACTTGATGGCAGGGGGCGCAGGCCACCTCCCCCTGATGCTCCAGCACCACGGCGTCCGCGACGGCCGGAGCCCACAGGGGCTGCCGGCTGCTCCCCTCGATCAGCACGACCCGGCATCCCGCCGCCGCCGCCGCGTGCATGGGGCCGGTGTTCACGGTAAGCACGGCCGGCCGGGCGGAGTCCCCTCCCGAGAAGAGGTCGGCCCAACCGCGGACGCCGTCGATCTCGCGGATTTCGAGCGTCCCGGAGAATCCGGGCGCGGACTCCTCTTCCGCCGAAAGCCCGACGGCCTCTCTCGCCTTGTCGTGCTCTCCGGGGGCGCAGGCCACCAGGACGGGGCGGGGGCGCAGGCGTTCGA
>JAZUKQ010000261.1:0-2264 GCA_045643325.1 Kiritimatiellia bacterium
CCCGGATTTCCTCGAACGTCCCCCTCAACCGCGCGCACACGCCGTCCCACCCGGCCGCGCCGACGAGAAGGTTGCTTCCCGCGCCGACGACCCGGACCGGCACACCGCGAGCGCGCCCCCACGCGAGGACGCTCCGCAGCCCCTCCTCGCTCCCGACCTCGACCCACGCGCGGACCGGGCCGCCGACCCCGTAGGTGCAGTGCCGCGCCATCGGCTCGCCGGGAGACACGTCGCGGATTCCGGGGGCGCGGGGCGGAATCTCCGGGGGAGAGGCCCACCCCTCGGCTTTCATCCCGTCGGCGCATGTCACGATGTCCCCGGCCCCGACCAACAGGACAAGATCGCCGGGGCGGACCCTCCGCCGCGCCCACGGCACGACGTCCGCGAGGCGCTCTAGATACGCCGGCGCGCGTCCCCCGCCCGCCGCCTCGCGAAACACCGCGTACAAGTCCGCCGTCGTGCCGCCGGGAACGGGCTTTTCCGACGCGGCATAGACCGGCGCGAGGGCCAGCTCGTCCACGCCCGCCAGCGCCCCCGGGAAGTCTCGGCCGAGCGCGGCGGTCCGTGAATACCGATGCGGCTGGAATACGGCGACGACCCTCCCCGCCCCCGCCGCTTTCCGGGCCATCGAGACCGCCGCCCGGATTTCCGTCGGGTGATGCGCGTAGTCCACCACCACCCGCACGCCGTCTGCCGTCGACACCGTCTCGAAACGCCGGCCGGGAAGCGAGAGCCGCGACAGGACGTCCAGGCACTCCGCCGGAAAGGCCGAGAGCTCGCGAAGCACGGCGACGGCCGCGAGCGCGTTGGCGACATTGTGCCGGCCGGACACGCCGAGGCGCACGCGGCCCGCGCGCGTCCCGCCGAGAACAAGCTCGAACGAGCATCCCTCCCCCTCGTCCCGGACGTCCGCCGCGCGGACCTCGGCGTCCTCCGAGAGTCCGAATCCGACAACACGGACTCCGGTCTCCCGGGCCGCCTCCTCCGCCACGGCGCGGACCCGCGCGTCGTCCCACGCGGCGACCACGGCGCGCGAGGTCTGGCGCGTCACGCGCCGGAACACCCCCTCGTACTCGTCCCGGCCGCGGTAGTGCTCCGCATGGTCGAACTCGACGCTCGTCACCACCGTCACGCCGGGCCGGTACTCGGCGAGCGTGCCGTCGCTCTCGTCGCACTCGGCGACCATGACGCGCCCCGCCCGGGCGAGCGCCCCGAGATCCCGGGAGAATCCGCCGACGCACCAGCCGACAGCGGGCGCCGCGCTCTCCGCTCCGGCCGGAGGAAGTCCGGAAAACGTGCATCCGCGCGCCTCGGCCGCGTGGCGCAGCAGCGCCGCCGTGAAACTCGTCGTGCTCGTCTTCCCGTGCGCGCCGCAGACGGCGACGGAGAGATCGGCCCGGTTCATCCATGCGGCGAGAATTCCGCCGCGGCCCGCGACACAGACTCCGTTTTTCCGGGCCTCCTCGATTTCCGGAAGGTCTTCCGGCGCGGCCGTGGTCCTGACCATGAGTCCGGAGCCGCCGTCCAGCCTCCGGCCGTGCTCCGCGCCGTGTCCGGGCGAGAACGCGGCGCCGTCCGCCACCAGAGCCCGAATCCACGCGTTCGGCGAGGGATCGCAGCCGGAGACCCTCCAGCCGCTCTCAAGGAACAGCCGGGCGAGGCCCGCCATCCCGACGCCCCCCATGCCGACGAAATGGACCTCGCGGCCCGCGGGTCCCGCGGCCAGCCATCGCTCTCCGGCGTTCTCGTCAGCCGCCAGCCGTTCCCAGTCGATCGCCATGATTCCCCCCGAATGCCCTACGGACCGGGATCGCGGGGGCCGGGGCCGGTCTCCGCCCCGCGCTCCTTTTTCGCGCAGTACGCCGCGAAAAGGGCGCCCGAGAGATTATGCCAGACGCTGAAAAGCGCGCCCGGAACGGTGGCCAGAGAATATGCGGCGAACTGCGTCGTGGCGAGCGACACCGCCAGGCCGGAGTTCTGCATGCCGACCTCGATGGCGAGCGTCCGGCTTTTCGCGGGGTCCATCCGGAACAGCTTCCCCGCCAGATATCCCAGAAGCAGGCCGAAGACGTTGTGGAGGACGACCGCGAGGACGATGATCCCGAGGTTGTCCATGATCCGCCGCGCGCTCGCGGACACCACCCCCGCGACGATGACGGCGATGACCAGCGTCGAGAACGCCGGCATCGCGCCGCGCACGGCGGCGGCGGCGCGCGGAAGGAACTCGTTCGCGAGCACGCCGACGGCGATCGGGGCGATGACCA
>JAZUKQ010000262.1:0-7759 GCA_045643325.1 Kiritimatiellia bacterium
ACGTCGGCGACGGCTGGCAGCTGGAGCCGATCCCCAAGTCGTCAAGATGCGCGATGGAGGCACTTGGGCTGACGGCACCCAAAACCCTCCCCGCCGCCGGTACTGCGAACACTTCTATGGACTAACCGCGAAGAGATACGGATTAAAAAGCGACTTGGAAGTGTGGTGCTTCCCGAAGTAAACTTCCAACAAACCCCGTTGAGGGATGCGCTTGCGCAACTCCATGTGGAGCCTTCCTTGTTTTCGGAGGATTTGGAAACGCCCATGATGAAGACCTCCGTCGTATTTGAGGTCGAAGATGAATGCTGTCCTGGAGCGGCCATAACCCTTGCCGCCAAAGACATTCCAGTCGTGGACATACTGGATGTTCTTTCCATGTCCTTCTCTCTTCGTTGGTCCGTCCAACGGGACGGGGACGGCTACGCCGTCGTGCTTCGCCCGCAGGCCGTGGAGTGACTCATGCGGCTCGGCAGGTCCGCCTCCGAGGGGCCGTCCCTCGGAGGGGAACGGCTACGGAAGAACTTTGCCGGGGTTGAGGACGCCGTTGGGGTCGAAGGCGGCCTTGACGCCGCGCATGAGGGCGGCCTCGGCCGGCGAGAGCGACGTGGCGAGGTAGGGGCGCTTGGCAAAGCCGATGCCGTGCTCGCCGCTCACCTTGCCGCCGAATTCGCGCGCCTTCGCATAAAAATCCTCGAAGACGGCGGAGAGGGCCCGCTTCCAGACGTCCTCGTCGAGGGCGACGCCTCCCTCGGAGCCTACCGCTTCCGCCTCCGCTCCGGCACGGTCGAGGCCGCGCTCGCCGACGTGGTGGTCCCCGCCACCCAGAACCCCGCCCCGCACAGCAACCTCTTCAAGGAGGGCGAGGGCGCGGTGACGCTCCGCGGCCGCCAGGAGTACACCGGCACGACATACGTGGACGCCGGCACGCTTTCGCTGGACGGCGTCCTCGCCGCGAGTTCCGTGCTCGTGCGCGGCGGCCGTCTGGAAGGCGGGTCGGAGCTTGGCCGCTCCCTGGTCGCGCAGGGCGGCGTGGTCGCGCTGGCCGAGGGGACGACGCTTGGCCGCCACCTCTGTCTCGGCGAGGGAAGCGTGTTCCACGCGACGCTCGGAGCCGCATCGGCTCGGACGCCCGCGCTGGTGGCGTCGAACGCCGCCGCCCGCATCGTGCTGGACGGGGCGACGCTGGACTTCTCGCTGGCAGACGGCGGAGGCGTCTCGCTCTACGACGGCGTGACGCTTGTCGACAACCGCGGGACGCTGCCCGTCGAGGGAGCCTTCGCCGGTTTTCCCGAAGGCGAGCCCGTGAAACTTTCCTCGGGACGCACCGTCTACGTCACCTATTGCGGCGGCGACGGCAACGACGTCGTCCTTGCCGGCTGCCACAACGAGACCGTCTTTCTCATTCTCTAGAAAGTCGTGCGGAGCCGCGGGGATGTTCCCGGTCCGGAAGATTCCGCCGGGGTCAAGAAAGCGGGTAGGAGTCCGTCCACGCGCCGCCGGAGCGGAGCTTCCCGTTGACTTCGAGCTTCCAGTGCGGTCCGCAGGCGTCGCCGTCGAAGTCGTTTTCGTCCGGATTCTTCTCGGGAGAGCAGGTGAAGAAGCCCTGCGCGAATCGCGTCGGCGTCCGCGCGCGGCAGACCTCGCGGCTGAAGAACTCGCGCTCGACGACCGAACGGTTCCTGCCTCCGCCCGCGGAGACTTTCATGTATCCGACAATCCGGATGCCGAACTCGCGCACTTTCTCTGCGTTCCGGTCCAGACGGTACTCCATCTGCGCCTCCATGCCGGAGCGGAAGGCTCCGCCGATCTGCCGGATCTCCAAGTGTGGATTCAAGACCTCGCGGGCGATTTCCCGGACGGCCAGCACGGCGAGCACGACACCGACGGCGGGGAAGACCAGCATGAGGACGACCGCGGGGACGGACTTCATGGAGACGCCTGTGCCGCCGTTCCGCGACAGACGGACGAAGTGCGGGATGCATGGAAGGAGTCCGCACGAGGCGAAAGCATTCCAGACCAACGCGAAGAAGACGCCGGGGAGGAACGTGCGGGTCCGTTTGATCTTTCCGAACGGGCACTCCTGGAACGGCGTCGAGAGACGGGTGGTTCCGGACTGGACTCTCGGGGCGCGGGCCCGCCGCATCCCCCGTATCCTGCGAAGCCCGGTGAAGAAACCCATGCCGCCGACTGCGACGAACACCGCCGGAATCATCAGAAAGCCGAGACCGTCCCACGGAAACGACGGGTCGAGGAGGCTCGTCGCCGGGTCGGACGGATCCGCGTAGACCGTCACCTTGGAACCTGCGGGACGGCTCGCGACTTTCTCCCGGAAGTTCTCGTAGTGCCAAGGCAGATTGGAGTTGTAGTCCGCCAGCGAGTCCTTGTCGTTCTCGTAGCGGACACCGTCGACCGTGTAGGCGTAGGCGGTGTACACGCCGTAGGAGGTGCCTCCCTTGCTGCTGTGGGAGCGCTGGAGATCGCACCGGAGGACCGTCCCCTCCACCTGGGGCCAGCGGGAGCAGCCCATGTAGCGGATGTTTTTGCGGGTCATTCCCGCGGCCACGGCGAGACCGACGGTCAGAAAGACGCCGCCGGCCACAGAAAGCACGAAGTCCTTCGCCCCCGCGCGGTCTCCGCTTCTGTCGGGGGCCTCCGGAAGCGGACGGGGGACGCGCTCGCGTTGTCGCTTGGCCGCGAGGGAGACCCACGGAGAGACGGCAATGGCGAGGCCGACGCTCACGAACAGCAACATGATTCCAATCGGGACGATGTTCGCGACGGCCTTCGGCGGCATGAGCACGGCCTTGCCGGGGGCGGCGGGGTTGACGCGGCAGACCGCGCTCCTCCCCTTCGCGTACTTCTCCAGAAGCGGCAGCCGTTCGGCGACCTTCTTGAACGCGTAGTCGCCGGACAGAGTGACGCCCGAGGACGTGTAGACGTGTCCGTCGACGACGTACTTGTATTTCACCGAGAGCTCGTAGGCCGCGGCGCCGCGCTCCCGCACCGAGGACTCGACGACCGTGCACAGAACCTCGGGCCAGGCGCGGACGTCGGAATTCGCGCGCGCGGACCGGAGGGTGCCCGGAAGAATGACGAACAGGGGCAGCGCGGCGAAAAACAACCCGTACAGCGTGGGGAGAATCAGCGCGGCGACGGAGTTTTTGGAGGATTTCATGGAAGCGGGGAGGAATGTTATCCGACGAGCACGTTCTCCTCGGGGTAGCGGACGGAGCGAGCGCGCCCGCGGCCAGAGAGGCTGATGGCGAGGGTGACGGGGCCGAGACGCCCGATGAACATGCAGACCATCACGCAGACGGCGCCCGGACCGCCGAGGGCCGGGGTCGCGCCGGTGCTGAGACCCACGGTGCCGAACGCGCTCACGGACTCGTAGACGAGATCCATGGAGAGTCCCGCGTGCTCGGCGGCGAGGAGACCGCCGCAGAGGACGGCGAGTCCGGAGAGCGAGAGGACGGTCACCGCGATGGCCTCGTGGACGGCCCGCTGCGGGACAGTCCGGTGGGCGATCTCGCACTCGTCCCGGTTGCGGACGGTGGAGACGACCGCGGCGAGGAGCACGGCGACGGTCGTCACGCGGATGCCGCCCGCCATCGAGCCGGAGGCGCCGCCGATGAACATGAGCAGAAGGTCGAGCGCGCGGGAGAACCCGCCGAGCGCGGCGCCGTCGAAAACGGTGAAACCGTTGGAGCGGCACGCGAGCGAGTGGAAGAAGGCGGCGGTCCAGCGCGTTCCCTCGGACATCGGGGCGAGGACGCCGCCGCGCTCGAAGAGGTAGAACGCAAGCGCGCCGCCGGCCCACAGGATGCCCGTCGCCCAGAGGACGATTTTCGTGTGGAGGCCGAGCCGTCCGCGCTCGAGCCGGTTCCGTCGCCACGGGCGGAACTGGGAGAGGGAGGCGAGGACGACGAAGCCGAGGCTTCCGACGAGGGCGAGGAACGACGTCGCGGCGAGGAGGACCGGGTCGTCGAGATAGGGCGCCATGCTTCCGCTCCAAATGGTGAACCCCGCGTTGCAGAAGCTCATGACGGAGTGGAAGAGGCCGAAGCCGGCGGCGCGGACGGCGGGCATGCCGTATCGGAGCGCGAACCAGAGCGAGAAGAACACCGCCCCGGCGAGCTCCCAGCCGAGGGTGAATCCGACCGTCTTCAGGAGCAGGGAGAGGATGCCGCCCTTGCGGTTGACGCCGAGGGCGACGAGAAACGTCTTCTCCTCCTCCATGGACATGCGGCGGCCGAGGAGGCTGATGAGGCAGGTGCCGAGCGTCATGACGCCGAGTCCGCCCAGATGGACGAAGACGAGGATGACGCCGAGCCCGAAGTCCGTGAACGTGTCCCCGAGCGACGCGACGGGGCAGAGCCCGGTGATGCAGACGGCGCTGGTGGCGAGAAAGAAGCTCTCCTTCGCGTCGCCCCAGCCCCCGCCGGCGCGTGAGACGGGAAGCATGAGCAGGACCGCGCAGACGGCGATGGCGACGAGGAAGGAGAGGGCGACGGAGACCTGGGGCCCCCAGCCCGTCTTGCGCCGCCGGAGGTTGTCGCCGAGTCTCTGATCAATGCGTTGGATGATCATCGGAGTCCTTTTTCGCGTGGTCGAGAAGATCCGTCACGGCGCTCCACAGCGCCTCGGGCGTGGAAAGTCCCGAAAGGCGCCCGCGGAAGGCCGCGGAGCCGGGGATTCCCCGGAAATAGCGGATGAACTGGGTCCGGAAGGTGAGGACGAGCTCCTCGTCGACGGAGTGCCCCGACTCCGGGTCGTGCGTCCGCTCCTTGAGCGCGCGGAGCGCGTCCCAATGGGTCCGCAGGACGCGGAGGAGCTCGTCGGGGCCGGGGACGCGGCGCTCGGCGGGGACGCCGGTGTCGAGACTCCGGCGGAGGGCCTCCGCGAGCCAGGGGTCTCCGACAAGCCCCCATCCGGCCATGACGGCGCGCGCGCCGGTCGCGGCGAGGAGGGAGAGGGCGTCGGCGCCGGAGCGGATCCCGCCGTTGACGGCGACGGGGAGCCCGGCTGTCCCGACGGCGCGGGCGAGTTCGGCGAGGTCGAGGGGGCCATGGTGTATCTGCGAGGTGTAGCGCCCGTGGACGACGAGCGCCGCGGCGCCGTTGTCGCGCGCGGCGGCGGCGATCTCGTGGACGGTGACGAGCCCGGGGCGCGGTCCGACGCGCGTTTTCACGGTGACGGGGAGTCCGCAGGACGCGCGGACGGCGGCGACGATGCGGCCGACCCGGGCGGGGTCCTCCATCAGGGCGGCGCCGGCGCCGCACGCGCGGATGCGCGGCATAGGACAGCCGCAGTTGATGTCGATCGCGTCGAAGCGGCCGAGCGACTCGACGCGGACGGCGGCGCCGGCGAAGTCGTCGGGCTCCGTCCCGTAGAGCTGCGCGGCGAGGGGCGGGTCTCCGGGAAGCGTCTCGAGGAGACGCATGGTGGCGGGCGCGCCCTCCCTCACGCCGCGCGCGTGGGCCATCTCGGTGACGGCGAAATCGACGCCGTACGGGGCGAGGACGGCGCGCATGGCGGCATCGGTGAACTCCGCGAGCGGCGCGAGGAGGAGCGCCTTGGGGAGAGACCACCAGACGCGGCGCGCGGGGTCGCGCGCGCACGGGTGCTCGGACGGGGAAAAAGGCATATCGCGGAGCGTGCGCGGCGGAACGGGCCGGTGCGGCCGCCTATTTTTTGGCGGGGATGATGAGCGTCTGGCCCGCGCGGATGGCGTTGGCGTTCTTGAGGTTGTTCGCGCGGATGATGTCCGCGGACGTGACGCCGTAGGCCTGCGCGATGGTAGAGACGGTGTCGCCCGAGGCGACGGTATGCTCGTAGTGCGGGAGATCGGCGGCGGAGGGCGTCTTTTTGCCGGAGCCCGAGGCGGGCGGGGGCGGAGGCGGGGCCTTGGGCATCTGGGCCGCGACGAGCTTGGAGATCTTCTCGGGAAGGGCGTCCATCGTCGCGCCCTGGCGGGCCTGTTCGGCCTTGAGCCGGGCGTTCTCGGCGCGGAGGCCGGCGACCTCGGACTTCAGCGCCTCGATGTCGGCCCGGAGGGACGCGGCGTCGGACTGGAAGCGGGAGACGGTGCCGTCGGCGTGCGTGATGACGCTCTGCTGCGAGGCGGACATCTCGGCCAACTGGGCCTCGTGGCGGCTGACGGCGGCCTCGGGGTCCGCGAGGCGCGTGTCGCCGCGCGCGGCGGCCGAGCGGGCGGGGACCCGTCCGCGGGACCGGACGCGCGGGGCGGAGCCGGAGGATGCCGGCGCGCCCCAGACCTCCTCCTCGACCTCGGGCTCTTCTTCTTCGTAATAGGCGGAGCGGGAGGCGCTTCGGGAGTCGAAGAGGCTGGAGCGTCCGTTTCCGACGGTCGTGCAGCCGGAGACGAGCAACGCGAGGACCGAGCAGCCGAGAACGGTTTCCGGAAGCGGGAGCTGGCGGAGCATGTCGTCCTCCGGACTAGGCTTTCGGAGCCTGCTGCTGGGCGGCGTGGGCCGCGCGCTTGGCGGCGTAGATGGCCTCGACCTTCTTCGAGATGTCGCGGTACGACATGTCGTAGCTGTAGATCTTCTTGTAGTAGGTCTCCGCGTCGTCGATGTTGCCGAGGTCGAAGTAGATGCCGGCGAGCTCGTAGAAGATGTCCATCTTTTCCGGCCCCATCTCGATGACGGCCTCGGAGGCCTGGACGAGCTGGTCGGCGGCCATGTCGGGCATGTCTTTTTTCTTGAAGCAGAGGGCGAGGTGATAGAGGGCCTGGGCGCGGTCCTTCGGGCTGCGCTGGGCGGCCTGGAACTGCTGGATGGCCTCGTCGATGTAGTCGTACTGGAAGTACTGGAGGCCGAGCTCGTACTTGATGCGGAGGTCGTTGGGGTAGCGCTGGGCGCGCTCGACGAGGTCGTCGAAGACGTACTGGTTGCGCTCGTTCTCGAGCTCGTCGGCGGCGGCGGTGTCGCCCGCCTCGCGGAGCGCGGCGATCTTCTGGTCGTACTGGCGCGTCTTGGTCGCGGAGTAGCGCTGGTCGAGGGTCGGGTCGGTCGCGGCGACCTTGCGGGCGTCGTCGTAGACCTGGAGGGCCTCGTCGTAGCGCTTCTGCTGCGTGAAGAGGTTGCCGAGGGAGAGGTAGTAGTTGAGGTTCTTGGGCTCCGCCTCGATTTTCGCGCGGGCCTCGCGGATGAGGGACTCGGCGTCGTCCTCGGTCTTGACCGCCTTCTCCTTGCGCTGGAGCTGGATGGCCTGGCTTTCGTTGGCGAGGGCCTTGCGGAAGTCGCCGGTCTCGTTGGCCTCCTCGATGCCGGAGTTGAGGGTGACGAGCGCCTCGACCTCTTTGACCGCGCGGCTGAGCTTGCCGTCGTTCGGGCGCATGAGGAACACCTTGGAGAGGTACTCCTGGGACTTGCGGTACTCTTTGATTTCCTTGTAGAAGAGACCGAGGGCCTCCATGGCGTCGAGGTCGCCGGGGACGTGCTCGCAGAGGAGTTCGAGCATCATCATGCCGGCGCGCGGGATGCCGGCCGCGAGGGAGGCCTCGCCGTAGAGTTTGCAGAAGGGGACGTTGAGCGGGTCGATGCGGATGAGCTTCTCGGCGGCGAGAAACGCCTCGACGCCCTTCTTCTTGGCGATGAGGGACTTGACCTTGATGGTGTCCACAAGCCCTTTAAGATTGGAAATCGCGTGGGCCGACGCGGGGTTGCGGTAGGTCTGCTTGAACTTCACGATCTCCGCCTTGTGGAGGTTCCGGCGCGCGACGTCGTAGGTCGGCATG
>JAZUKQ010000263.1:0-2300 GCA_045643325.1 Kiritimatiellia bacterium
AGAGGACCTCGTTTCCCGCATGGAATAGGTCGATTTTCTCGGCGTGGAAAAAAGTCCTGCGTCGTTCTAACCGTCTCGAAAGGCTTGTCGCACAACAACAATCTTCATTTCGCTTCTCAAAAAAGCGGGATAAGTGTGTTCCCGCGCCGCGGGCCGCCCGCGCGGAACCTTATTTTACGGGGCCGGATAGGCCGCGTCGAGAAGATCGTTTTCGTCGAGACCGCATCCGATCTCCTGAAGGCGGAGAACGGCCGCGGAGCCGGAGAGCATCGAGACGAGGGCCGCCGGATCGTCCGGTTCGAGAAGCAGGGCGACGGCCCCCTCGGAGAGGACGCTCGAGGGAGACTCGGAGTCGCGGATGCCGTTTTCCTGGGCGGAAAAGAAGAGCCCCGCGAGGAAAACGATGGCGATCAGGGCCGCCGCGGCGCCGAGGGCGCGGAACAGGGCGTGCCGGCGGGCGGCGGGGCGGCGGGCGCCCTCCTCCGCGGCGGCGCGGCGGAGGGCGTCCAGGGGCGACCGGGCGGGGGCGGGGGCGCGAAGGGCGTCGTGGAGAGCGGAGGTCTCGGCCGGAGTGAAGGCTCCGCTGAGCGGGTCGTCGTCGTGCGGAAGAACGGGTTTCATGGCGGGGAGGGGGAGGTCCGTAGGGCCGGGAAGCGCGGAGCGGAGCGCTAGGTCCGGAAGGAGTTCAGCGATTTTCTGAGCCGGGTGACGGCGTAATGCATGCGCGCCAGGGCGGTGTTGAGGGGAATGTGGAGGAGTTCGGCGATTTCCAGAAAAGAGAGGCCGGATTCGAACCGGAGGAGAAAGACCTCCCGCTGGGTGTCGGGAAGGGCGCGGACGAGTTCGAGGATCCGGGCGGAGTCGTCCCGGGACACGGCGACGTCGTCCGGTCCGGGCGCGGTGTCGGGAATCGTGTCCACGAGCGGAACGGAATTCGGGTCGTCGGCATTCGCGGGGGCGTCGAGCGAGAGGTCGGGACGTCGGCGACGTGAGTTGTCGATGACCAGATTGTGGGCGATGCGGAAGACCCAGGCGCGGAAGTTCCGCTTCCGGTAGCATCCCGCCTTGCGGATAACGCGGAGCCAGGTGTCCTGAAAGATGTCCTCGAGCTCCTCCGGCGACGAGGTCATCCCATGAAGGTACGCGCGAAGCGCCGGCGTGAGGCGTCCGATCAGCTCGGTGAGCGCCGTCACGTCGGCCTCGTCGCGGTACCGCGCGATCAGCACGTCATCGGAATTCGGGTCGGCAGGCATATCGGAAGAACGCGGCAGGCGCCGGGATTATTGTGGCCCGCGGCGTCGTCCGGGGGCCGGGTGGCCGTGCGCCGTTGTCCGCGGGGTCCCGTCATTTGAGAAGGCGCACGCGCGGGTCGAGCGCCGCGGAGAGGAGGTCGGCCGCGAGGTTCGCGAGTTGGTAGAGGACGGCTCCGATGAGGACGACGGCCCGGAGCATCGCGAAGTCGGAGGAGTTGACGGCATTGATGCCGACGCCGCCGAGGCCGGGAAGCCCGAAGAAGCTTTCGAGGAGGATGCTTCCCGTGAAGAGGTAGGGGATGGAGAGCGAGATGTTGGTGACAATCGGGACGAGGCTGTTGCGGAGCACGTGGCGGAAAAGGACCGCGGCGGGGGAGAGGCCCTTGGCGAGCGCCGTGCGGATATGGGGGCGGCGGATCTCGTCGAGCAGGACCGTGCGGTAGAACCGGACATCGTGGCCGAGGCCCGAGAGGACGCCGATGGAGACGGGAAGGACGTAGTAGATCCAGTTCTCGCAGCCCCACAGCGGGAGAAGCGACCACTTGAAGCCGAGAAAATACTGTCCGGCGACCACCCAGACGACGTAGTTGAGACTCATGAGGGCCGTGGTGCAGGCGAGCGCCGCGCGGTCGAGGAGCCTGCCCCGGAACGCGGCGCAGAGGAGCCCGACGAGCAATGCCGCGGCCGTCCCCACAAGCAGGATGGGCACCGTGAGCGAGAGGGTGACGAGCACCCCGTCGCGGAGGACGCGCGCGACGGGAAGCTGGTATTCCGAGGAAAAGCCGAGGTCTCCCCGGAGCAGTTCGACGAGCCCCTTGCCGAACTGCTCGACGAGCGGAAGGTCGTAGCCGTGGGCGTGGTTGTATTCCGCGATGGCCTCGGCGGTCGCCTTCTCCCCCAGGACGACGGCGGCCGGGGATCCGCCGACGACGTTGAAGAGAATGAACGTGAGCAGATAGACTCCGAGAAGCGTCGGAATCAGTTGAAGAAGGCGCCGGAGAGTGTAGCGGAGCAAGATCGGGGGGGCGGGGAACGGGCCGGGAATCG
>JAZUKQ010000264.1:0-3961 GCA_045643325.1 Kiritimatiellia bacterium
GCTCTTCGCGGTCGGGGCGTACGCGGGCGGGGGCTCCGCCGAGGCGGCCACCGACTCCAAAGGCGTCGTCATCAAGACCGGCTGCACGCCCGCGATGCTCGCGCACGAGCTCGGGCACGCCTGCGGACTGCTGGACATCTATATCAGCAATGCCGACACGAGCATTCCAAGCGGCATATACGCCTCTCCGGAGACGCTTCCAATGGATCACGGAAACGGGAATCCAATAAGCTATTACTCCTCAAGTTTCCCCGAAATTCTTTTTCGCACACTGATGTACGGTGTCACCTTGCCCTCCGCCCCCGCGCTTCTCGACATTCCCTCCGGCTCCGTCTACGGCGTGACCTACGATTTCCTGTGGGACGCGGACCACACGCAGGTCACGGGGCGCGTCTACCGTCTCAAGCTCGTCCCCGTCGGGCTGGACTCCATCGACCGGAATCCGGTGAGCGAATAAACGGTTCAGAGCGCCCCCTCCGCCCCCGCGACGGAACCGACACCGGGCGCTAGTTTCCGGCGGCCGCCTGAAGCGTATTCGCAAGAAGCATCGTGATGGTCATCGGGCCGACTCCTCCGGGAACCGGAGTAATGGCCGAGACCACCGGAAGAAGATCCTCGTAGTCGGTATCGCCGATCAGACGGTACCCTTTCTTTTTCGTGGCGTCCGGAACGCGGTTGACGCCGACGTCGATGACCACCGCCCCCGGTTTGACCATGTCCGCCGTGAGCGTGTGCGGATGTCCCGTGGCGACGACAAGAATGTCGGCCGTCCGCGTCACCGACGCGAGATCCTCCGTGCGGGAATGGCACACGGTGACGGTCGCGTTGGCCTGAAGAAGAAGCGAGGCGACAGGTTTCCCGACGATATTGCTGCGTCCGACGACCACCGCGTGCTTTCCGGCGACGGAGATGCCGGCGCGGGAAAGAATCTCGAGAATGCCGCGCGGGGTGCACGGAGCGAAGCTCGGCTCGCCCAAAACGAGCGCCCCGAAATTCGCCGGATGAAACCCGTCGACGTCTTTCGAAGGCGAGATCGCGTGAAGAACGCGCCGGGTGTCGATATGTTTGGGAAGAGGAAGTTGGACCAGAATGCCGTGAACGGCGGTGTCCGCGTTCAGCCGCTCGACAAGCGCGAGCAGATCGGCCTCGGAGGTGTCTTCGGGAAGATGATGAGGGAACGAGGCCATGCCCGTTTCCGCGCAGGCCTTCTCCTTCGCCGTCACGTACGAGACGGAGGCGGGATTTTCGCCGACCAGCACGACGGCGAGTCCCGGAACGATGCCGCGCTCCTCGCGGAGGGCGGCCGTTTTTTCCGAGATTTCCGCCCGGATGGTCGCGGCGAGGGCTTTGCCGTCGAGAAGTGTGGCCGACATCGGAGATTCCTGACCTGGAGACCTAGGCCTCTTCGAACATTTCCTCGAGGGCGTCGGCGATCATGTCCATCGCCTGGTCAAGTTCGTCCTCGGTGATGTTGAGGGGCGGGAGGAAGCGGACGACGTGCTCGTTGGCGGTGCAGCAGAGAAGCCCCTGCTGCTGGAAGGCGTCGACGTATTCCTTGGCGGAACCCTTGACGACGAGACCGTTCATGAGACCGAGACCGCGGACGGCGAGAAGATCGTCGTACTTCTCGATGAACGGAGCGAAGGCCTCGCGGAAAATTTTTCCCATGGCCGAGGCGTTCGCGATGAGCCCCTCCTCCTCGATGACGGAGATCTGCGCGAGCGCGGCGGCCGTGGCGAGCGGGTTTCCGCCGAACGTGGAGCCGTGGGCGCCCGGGGTGAAGACATCGGAAAGTTTTTTGGAGGCGACACAGGCGCCGATGGGGACGCCGGCTCCGAGAGCCTTCGCAAGCGAGAAGGCGTCGGGCTCGATGCCGTAGTTCTGCCAGCCGAACCACTTGCCCGTACGCCCCATGCCGCACTGCACCTCGTCGCAGAGAAGGAGAATGCCCTTCTCATCGCAGAGAGCGCGGAGCCCCTGCATGAATTCCTGCGTGGCGGGAAGGACACCGCCCTCGCCCTGGACCGCTTCGACAAGAACCGCCGCGGTCTTCTCGGTCACGAGCGCGCGGACCGACTCGAGGTAGTTGAACTCGGCGAAGCGGAAACCGGTAAGAAGAGGGTCGTACCCCTTCTGAATCTTCGACTGGCCGGTCGCGGAAAGCGTGCCCATCGTACGGCCATGAAACGAGTTCTGCATCGCGATGATCTCGTAACGCCCGGCCTCGTGGCCCCAGAGACGCGCGAGCTTGATCATCGCCTCGTTCGCCTCGGCCCCGGAGTTTCCGAAGAACACCTTGCCGCCCATGGAGAGTTCGGAAAGTTTCTTCGCGAGGAGAGGGAGGTTCGTGTTATAGAACAGATTGGAGCAATGGACCAGCGTCTTGGCCTGATCCTGAATGGCCGCCGTCACCTTCGGATGGCAGTGACCGGTCGCCTGGACGGCGATTCCGCCGGTGAAATCCATATACTGCATCCGGTCCGCGTCATAGACACGGCTTCCCTGTCCGCGGACGAGCGTGACGCTCGGCGCGTAGGTGTTCATGACGTACTTGGAATAGAGGGAGGCGATTTGTTCGTTGGTGCTCATGCGTTGGTAATCTCCGTTCCGACACCGGTCCGGGTGTAGATTTCAAGAAGAAGCGAGTGGGGTTGACGTCCGTCGACGATGTGTACCTTGCGCACGCCGGCGTGGATGGCGTCGAGGCAGGACTGAATTTTCGGAAGCATTCCGCCCCCTACGACACCGTTCGCCATCAACTCATCGGCCTCGGAGAGGCGAAGGGTGGAAATCAGCGTCGAAGGGTCCTTCGGATCGCGAAGAAGTCCGGGAACATCGGAGACGAACGCGAGTTTGCGCGGCTTGAGCGACTTGGCGAGCGCCGCGGCAGCATGGTCCGCGTTGATGTTGTAGAGCGCGCCGTCGTCGCCGATTCCGAGCGGGCAGACGACGGGAATCGCTCCGCGGTGAAGAATCTCGCGGACAGGACCCGTATCGCACGCGTCGGGGATTCCGACGTACCCCCAGTCGACGGAAGCGCCGGTATCGGGATCCTTCCCGGTCTTCTTGTGAACGTGGAAGACGGCTTCGCCGGAAAGAGGCTCGACCTTCGCGCCGAATGCTTCAAGACGGCGCACGACCTCTTTGTTCACCTGGTTCTTGATTGTGTCCGCGACCACGTCGATCGACGCTTTGTCCGTGACGCGGAGGCCTTGGACGAACGTCGTGGGGATATTGGCGGCCGTGAGCGCCCGGGAAATGGCCTTTCCGCCGCCGTGGACAATGACGGGAAGCATTCCGACCGTCCACATGAACGCGACATCGTTGAGGATAGAATCCATCTGCTCCGGAGACTCCATGGCGGAACCGCCGAATTTGACGAGAATCATCTCGCCCCGGAAGGTCTGGATATAGGGAAGCGCCTCAAGGAGCGTTTCCGTCTTCTGCAGGAAAAGATCGGAAGAGGGGGACATCGCGTGAATATAAAAGAACCGCCGCGTGCGAAAACACTGCGGCATAGAGAGAAGGGAATTATGACGGAATCCGCGGAAAAGTCAAGAGGATTCGTTGATTTCCTCGAAACAACCTTCTGAAACGAGAAACGACGCGAGGAGAATGCCGAACCGAAACGCGGGAGAGAGAAAATCGAGGAACCCGCGCCTTCCCGAGGAAGTCTTCACCAAAATTCCGTCGAGACATTCCCCTGAAACCGCAGAGACAGAATCATGGAAATCGTATCTCCCGTCCGCGATCCGCCCCTGGGTCCTCGGAACGGCGGGAAGTTCCTTTCGGGAAGGAGGTTCCGGAGGGAGGTCCGTCCCCCCCCCCTCCGCCGGGCGGCGCGGGGGCGCGGGTTAAAAAGAAAAACCCGGCGCCGTGCTACCCTCCCGCAGGCGACTCCTGCAGTACTCTCGCCGATGAGGTCCTTAACTTCCGTGTTCGGAATGGGAACGGGTGTGAC
>JAZUKQ010000265.1:0-2825 GCA_045643325.1 Kiritimatiellia bacterium
TTGTCGCGGCCGGCGTCGTGAACATCGGACACCGGCCCACCTTCCGCGACGGGCATCCGGAGGCGACCATCGAGGCGCACCTGATCGACTACGAGGGCGACCTCTACGGACGCGTGGTCACGCTCGATTTCCTCGCCCGGCTCCGCGACGAGCGCGCGTTTCCGGACCCCGAGGCCCTCGCCGCGCAGATCCGCTTCGACGTCGAGCGCGCCCGGGCGCTCTTCGAAGACGAGACCGGCGGTCTCTCCGCGCCCCCGGAGGAGAACGCCCTCCCCGCCCCTCCCCGGTGGGAAGGCGCCGGCGAGGCCGGCCGCATGCTCATCCATCCCGGCCCCGCGGAGAAAGCGGTCCGCGCCTGGATTCTCTCCGGCGGCCTCTCGGGCGGCGAGGGGCGGACCGTGCTCCAGGACGGACGCAACCGGACGGAGCTTGTCCGCGATCCGGGCGGCGCGGGAAACATGGTCATAAAACGGTTCGGACGCCAGAGCCTTCTCAAGAACCGGATCGCCGCGGGCGGCAAGGGCACCAAGGCGTTCCGCGCCTATCAGGCCTCCGCCTACCTTTTCGAGCGCGGCATCCGCGCGCCCGAGCCGCTCGCCGTCGTCGAACATTGGGAAAAACGGCGTCTCGTCGAAAGCTGGCTCGTGACGCGCGAGGTCCCCGGCCTCCGGAGCTTCCGGCGCGAGGCCGTCGACATGTATACGGAGGGCGCGCTCTGCGAGACCTGGATGGCGCGCCTCCAGCTCGTCGCGGAGTTCTGCGCCGAAATGCACGACGCCGGCTTTCTCCACCGGGACCTCGGGAATCAGAATATCTTTCTGCGGGACCCGCGGGCCGGCATGCGGAAAGCCGGACCGGAGGACGGACAGGACGCCGGAACGGACTGTCTCGAGGTCTGGACCCTCGACCTCAACCGGGGACGCTGCATGGGCCGCCCGCTCACGCTGGAGGAGCGGGCGAGGGACATCTCCAGGATCCACCTGCCCTCCGACCTTCTCCGGGTCTTTCTTGAGATGTACTGGCGGGGCGATGTTCCGCCCAAGGCCTTTCTCCAGCGGGAGCGCTCGGAACGCGCCGCCTACGCGTTCCACTGCGCCACGCGGAAAATCCGTCATCCGTTCCGCAAAACCTCCCCCTCCCCCGACGGCGAGTATCCCGACGACCGCGACATCTGGATCTGGGACCGCCGCTCCGTCCAGGCGATCGGCGCGTTCAAAAGCCGCGACCGCCACCGCCTGATGGAACGAGACCGGATCTCCATCAGCGTCCGGGCCGCGCTCTGGGCGCTCTTCCGGGGCGGATTCCGCGGACAGCTCCGAAAAGAGAAAGCCCTCGCCTACAGTCATCCGGTTCCGGACGTCGGACGCGGCATGGTCCTCGCCCTGACCGGCACGGAGGAGTCGTTCGGCGAGGAATGGCGTCTTCTTTCAGAACTCGCCGAGGAGGCGGACGGCCGGTTTCCGAACATCCTGCTCCGCGTCTACGCCCACGAGAGTCCGGCGCGCCGGAAGGAGCGTCTCGAGATCGCGCGGAGGTGGGCCGGCGCCGGCGTCGGCGTAAGTGTCGCGCTTGTCCAGGACCGCCGCTCCGTGATCTCGCCCGAGGCATGGGACGCGATGGGGCGCGAGACGCTCGACGCCGTCGGCGAGTTCGTCCGATGGGTCGAGGTCGGCCACGCCGTCAACCGCGTCAAGTGGGGCTGCTGGGGTTTCCACGACGCCGCCGCCCTCTACGCCCCGGTCAAGAACTGGCGCCGCGACTACCCCGGCGTCCTGTTCGTGGGGCCCGGCGTCATCGACTTCGAGCCCGACTTCACACTGGGCTCCCTGTGGCGCCTGATGCGCGCGCGGGGGCGCTGGGACGCCCTCTCGCAGCACCTGTACCTCGACCGGCGCGGCGGCCCCGACGGCCTTCAGGCCGGCCAGGACGCGGTCGGGAAAATGGCCGTTCTCCGGGCTATCGCGTCCGTCACGGGCGCCGCGGGCGCCGGTCTCATCGTGAGCGAGTTCAACTGGCCGCTCGCCGGCGAGGGGGTCTACTCCCCCGTAGGCTCCCCGTATGTCTCCCCGGGCGTCCGCACGGGCGATCCGAGCGTCGACGAGGAGACCGCGGCCGCCTACATGGTGCGGACGTACCTCATGGGCCTCGCCTCCGGCCTCGCGCGGGAAATGGTCTTCTGGCGCCTCGGCGCGAAAGGATTCGGGCTTCTCGACGACAGCGTCCCCGGCGCATGGCGCGAGCGCGCGGGATGGGCCGCGTTCAAAATGTGGTTCGTCCGACTCTCGGGCGCTCGGTTCGACCGCCGGCTGGAGCCGGACGGACACGGCGAGCGGCTCCTCTTCACGGGACGCGACGGCATGTTCGAGGTCGTTCTCGGGAAAGACGCCGAGATGCCCTCCGTCCGGGGCGGGGAAAAACACTAGCCGGAAGACCTTCCGGAGAAAGCGGGACGATCCATGATTTCAGAGACGGACTTCCGGCGGATGGTGACGCACATGGGAGAGCCCGGATGGGCGGAGGAGCGCGTTCTGTGGGCCGTCCGGAAAATCGCCGCGTCCTGCCGCGCGCGCGGCGTGATGTTCGGGACCGCCGAGTCCTGCACGGGCGGAGGCATCGCGGCGGACATCACCTCCGTCGCGGGCGTATCCGACGTCTTCGCGGGCGGAATCGTAAGCTACGCGAACGAGGTGAAGGAGAATGTCCTCGGAGTTCCCGGGGAGACGCTCCGCGCGCACGGGGCCGTCAGCCGCGAGACCGCCGAGGCGATGGGGCTCGGCCCCTCCCGCCGGCTCGGCGTCGCCCTCGCCGTCTCCGTGACCGGTGTC
>JAZUKQ010000266.1:0-15972 GCA_045643325.1 Kiritimatiellia bacterium
CCGCCTCCTCCTCCCCCGCGGGAAGCGCTCCGAGGAAAGAGCCGGTTCCCGCGCGGAAACCCCAGCGGGGTCCGGAACCGGCGCCCGCTCCGGAACCCGCCCCCCCGCCGCCCCCGCCGCGTCCGTTGGAGGACGACCTCACGGAGGCGTTTCTGGAGGCCGCCGGATGGGATCCCCGGAAGGTGCTGCCGCTCTCCGCCTGGGCGAAGGCCGTCCGCGTTCGCCACCCCGGCGCCAACCCGCGCGTCCTGCTCAAAAAAGCCGAGGAATGCGCCCGGTTCGTCTTCTCCGGGAAAGCCCCCGACATCCGGGTCCAGCTCGCCGCCGCGGATCCCCCTCCCGGCGCGAAACTCCCCGAACCTTGGGACGAGAAGACGTTTCTTCTTGTCGCCGCCGCACTCCAATGCTGCGTTTTCCTCGACACCTGCGCGCTCATGCATGTGGGCGCCCGTCCCTTCTGGGATCGGATGCGGCCCATTCTCGCCGCGAGCGGCCGCCGCGTCTACATTCTCTCGGCCGTCGAGCAGGAACTCCGCGTCAACGCGCAGCAGAAGCGTCGCGAGAACGAGTCCGAAGAGCGTTCCGAGGAACGGCGGACCCGCGCCGGCGAGGCGCTCGCCATCCTTGAAGAGATGAAGAAGGCCGACGCCGTCAGCCGCGTCGACGACCGGGACTTCGTCAACCGCCATGCCGACGCCCTCTTCGAGTGCACGGCCACGCTCTATAAGCCCGCGTCCGCCCTCCTTTTCATCTCCGACGACCTCAAGCTCCGCAACGAGCTCCTCCGCCGCAACAAGGACGAGGCCTGTTCCCGCGGCCACACCGTTCACGTGGCGCAGATTCTCCCCGACGGGTTCCTCAAAGGCATCCAGCCCACGCTCTGCCGGCACCGTGTCCGGTACGGGCTGGAGCCGCTGGAGACCCAGAAATAAGTTCCGCCGATGTCCTCCGCTCTGCCAACATTGCGCCCGGCCCGCCTGCTCGCCGGAATCGCCCTGGTGTTCGCCGGAGGGTGTCTGACGGGGCTGCTCTGCCCGGTTCCGGCCGTTCCGGCGCTTCTCCTGGCGGCCGCGGCCTTTTTTCTCCCGTTCGCTGTCCGCCGCCGCGGGATTTCCGTCGCGCCTCTTCTTTTCGCGGCGGTCTTCCTGCTCGGGGCCGTCCACGGCCGGACCGCGGCGTTGGAGGACCGTCCCGTCCTGACGTTTCTCGAAAGACTGGCCGGGGACAAGGCGAAGGTCTCCGCGACAGGACGGATTCTCACGGACCCCGAGGGGTTCGCGTTCCCGAACGGCGGCGCGAGGATGTCCTTCCGCTTCCTCGTGGAGGATCTCCGGTCCGAGGGGGGAGGGGACGTCGCGGGGCTTCCGCCGCTGCCGTTTTCCGTAGACGTCGACTTCTATTGTCCCGTCTCGTTCATCTCCCGCCCCGTCTCGCCGAAAGCGCCCCGCGCGGGAGAGGGATGGACGTTCGGCGGGTCGTTCAAAACGCGCCCCGCGGAACATTCCGCGAATCCGTTTCCCGTGCTCAAATCCTCGCCGCGCGACGGATATTCCCGGCGTCCGGAACGAAACGCGATGATTCCCCGCATGGCGCTCTGGAACTTGCGGCACGCGTTCGCCGACCGGCTCTCCCTCGGAATCCCCGCGTCCCATCCCTATTCGGAGGACGTGCTCCGGGCCGTGCTTCTCGGATACCGCTCCGACGTCCCCCGCGCGGTCCACGATGTCTTCGAGCAGTCCGGCACCATCCATTTCTTCGCCATCTCCGGACTGCACGTGATGGCCATCGCGACCGTGCTCTTCTGGCTGCTTCACCACCTTCTCGGCCTTTCCCGCGCGCGGACCGCCCTGGCGCTTCTGCCCGTGCTGGTCGTCTATGTCCTGCTCACCGGTGCGCGTCCGAGCGCCCAGCGCGCCTGCGTCATGGCCGCGTTCTACTACGGGGCGGCGCTATTCCGCCGGAAATCCGACGCCCCGACCGCCCTCGGGGGCGCCGCGCTCGCCCTGCTCGCCGTGGACCCGCGCCAGCTGTACGACATCGGGTTCGTCTTCTCGTTCGCGAGCATCGCGGGCATTCTCCTGCTCGCCCGGCCGCTGAACGCCCGCCTCCTCCATCTGACGCGGCCTTTCCGCCCGGAGACGGACCGGTTGGAGGCCGCCCTGGAAGCCGGGACCGATCCGGAAATCCGGAGACACCCCCCGGGATTCGTCCGCGCGGGCCGGGAGTTCAAGCGGCTCCTCTGCGAGAATCTCGGGACCTCCGTCGCCGCGTGGGCGGCGGCGACGCCCATCACCGCGACGGTTTTCGCGCAGATGACCCCGGTCTCCGTTCTCAGCAACATTCCCATTCTGTTCCTCGGAACCATCATGGTCTACACGGCCTGCGCCGGAATGCTTCTCGGACTGGTCCATCCCGCGCTCCAGGTCCCGTTCAACTGCGTGTCCTCCTTCCTCGTGCAGGGAATGCTCCGCACCGCGAACTTCTGCTCGCGGATTCCCGGAGGAAACTTCGATGTCTCGTTTTGGACGCCGTGGCTCTCCGTCCTTTGGTACGCGCTGCTCGCGGCCGCCGCGCTCTGGCTCCATTCGCACGACGTTCCGGAGGAGGACGGGGAGGCATAGCCCGGGGAATCATCTCATGGAACTGGACGTCTACGACTTCGACGGCACAATCTACGACGGGGACTCCACCGCGGATTTCGTGCGCTACGCCTTCCGCCGCCATCCGGGGCTGGTCTCGGCCCTGCCGGGTATCGCCGCCGCGGCCCTGCGGCTCGCGCTGGGCCGGAGCGGCCTGACGCGTTTCAAGACCGCGCTGTTCTCCGCGCTCGCGGGCCGGATGGACCTCGAGGCGGAGGCGGAGCGCTTCTGGTCCCTGGAAAGCACGCGCGCCCGGTTCGGAGCGTGGTACGCGGAGCGCCCGCGCGACCTCCCGGTCGTCATCGCCTCCGCCTCGCCCGAGTTCGAGCTGCGCGGCGCCATGCCCCTTCTCGGCGACGTGACACTCGTCGGGACGCGCTGCGACACGAAGACCGGCCGTCTCGTCGGCCCCAACTGCAAGAGCGGCGAGAAAATCCGCCGTATCGGGGAGATTTTCGGAGACTACACCGTCCGGGCCATGTATACCGACAATCCCAAGGCGGACGGTCCCCTGCTCGCCCTCGCCCGCGAGCGGTATCTGCTCGTCCACGGAGTCTGCTCCCGGATTCCGTGATTCGGGAATTCTGCTATACTGCGTCCGGATTGCAAAATGGAAAGAGGCCTTTTTTGAAAGTATTGCTGGTCGGAGATGTCGTGGGCGCCCCGGGACGCCGGATTCTGAAGGAGGTCGTCGCGCGGTACCGCCGCGAGTCGCTCGCGCACGCGACGGTCGTCAACGCGGAGAACGCCGCGGGCGGCAACGGGATCACCCCCGAGATCGCCAAGGAGCTCTTTGACTATGGAATCGACGCGCTGACGCTCGGCGACCATACCTGGGACCAGCGGGGCATCGGGACCTTCCTTGCCGCCGAGAAGCGGATTGTCCGTCCGGCGAACTTCGCCCCGGAGTGCCCCGGCCGCGGAACCGCGGTCGTCCAGACCCCGCTCGGCCCGCTCGGCGTCCTCGCGCTCCAGGGCCGTGTCTTCATGGCTCCGACGGTCTCCTGCCCGTTCCACGCGGCCGACGCCGCGCTCGCCGCGCTCCCGCGCAACATCCCCATCGTCGTCGACTTCCACACGGAGGCCACTTCGGAGAACATCGCGATGGGCCGCTATCTGGACGGACGCGTGAGCGCGGTCGTCGGCACGCATACGCATGTCCAGACCTCCGATGCCCGGGTCTTTCCCGGCGGTACCGCCTATCTCACCGACCTCGGAATGACCGGGCCGTACGATTCCGTCATCGGGCGCGACGTGCCGACCGTGGTCCAGAAATTCGTCTCCGGCATGCCCGCGCGGCTGGAGGTCGCCTCGGGCCGCGCCGTCCTCGAGGGGGCTCTGGTAGACATCGACACGGCCACGCGGAGGGCGACGGCCATCGAGACCCTCCGGATTCTCGAGGAGTAAAATGCTTACAAGCACTTTCAAGGGGCGGACGCTCTCCCGTCTCGGGTTCGGGGCGATGCGCCTGCCGCAGAAGGATGGGGAAATCGACGCGGAGCAGGTCTTCCGCATGGTGGACTACGCGCTCGCGCACGGCGTGAACTACTTCGACACGGCCTATCCGTATCACGGCGGCATGTCGGAGATCGTTCTCGGGAGGGCGCTCGCGCGCCATCCCCGCGGGAGTTTTTTCCTCGCGGACAAATATCCGGGCCACCAGATCGCCGAGACCTACGACCCGGCGGCGGTCTTCGAGGACCAGTTGCGGAAGTGCGGCGTCGATTATTTCGACTTCTATGTCCTCCACAATGTCTACGAAAAGTCCGTCGGGGTCTATGAGGACCCCCGGTGGGGCATCATCGACTACTTCGTCGAGCAGCGGAGGCTCGGCCGCGTCCGGCATCTCGGCTTCTCCTCGCACGCGGGGCTCGATACGCTCGCCGGGTTCCTCGACCGCCACGGCGCGGAGATGGAGTTCTGCCAGATTCAGTGCAACTATATGGACTGGACGCTGCAGAAGGCGCGCGAGAAGGTGTCCCTGCTCGCCTCGCGCGGCCTTCCCGTCTGGGTGATGGAGCCGGCGCGCGGCGGCAGGCTCGCGACGCTTCCGGAAAGCGCGGCCTCGCGCCTCCGCGCGGCCCGACCCGGCGCCTCGCCCGTCTCCTGGGCGTTCCGCTGGCTGCAGGGGATTCCGGAGGTCAAGGTCGTCCTGAGCGGCATGTCCGCGATGGAACAGATGACCGGGAACGTGGAGACGTTCTCCTCGGACGCGCCGCTCTCCGAAGAGGAGCGCGCCCTGCTGCTCGACGTCGCCGAGGGGATGAAGGACGGCGTGCCCTGCACGGCCTGCCGCTACTGCTGCGACGGCTGTCCGCAGGGGCTGGACATCCCGACGCTTCTCCGGGCGTACAACGACCTCCGCTTCTCGACGAATCTGACGCCCTCGATGCTCGTCGAGGCGCTTCCGGCGGAAAAGAGGCCGTCGGCCTGCCTCCGGTGCGGGGCGTGCGCGGCGGTCTGTCCGCAGAAAATCGCCGTTCCGGACGTCCTGGCGGACCTGGCGGCGCGGTGCGCGGCCCTCCCGAGCTGGGAGGCGACATGCCGCGAGCGCGCCGAAGCCGCGCGCCGGCTCGCCGCCCGCCGGTAGTTTTCCGGAGGCAGCGTCCCGCCGCCTCGTCATCCTCCCGCCGTCCGCTTCCCGGCGCCCGCCGCCCGGAATAGCATTTCCCGGCAAGGTCCCACCCATATCGCCCCGGCATTTCCGTCCCGGATCTCGGCGCCAGAATCCATCGGATTTTCAACGTTTGACTTTTTACAGAGAATCACGCCGCCGCCCCCGCCCAAAGACGACATACTGAGATAGAAACAAAGTCCTATATTGCAACTCTTTCTTAAACCATTCAAAAACCCTAATAAAAACCGAAATTTAACTTTTGAACTTGTACGCCGCGGAACAAACTGGAGGATAGCCGGGATTCCCCTCCCACCACGTCACGAAAACCTTGTTCCGCCACGCAGAGATATGGTGCACCCGCACCTGGCGTTCAAGAACCCCAGTCTTCCCTTTTCAACCGTTCCGGCGCCAGATACCGAAGGCAGGAGGCGCGGCTGTCCCTGCTGTAGTGACAGCTTGGGCGCAACGACACGACAGGACTCCGCGTCCTCCACCCGCTCCACGCATCGCCGGTCGTGAAAACCTCGTTGGAAAGCGGAACAAGTATGCGTACTCAACAAGAACAGACTTCAGTTTTCTTATGAAGAACCCGAAGTCTGTCCCTTTTTCCCACCAACCTTAGAACCAGGCCTTATGTCCTTCGACATATGTGGACTGGAAATCATCATCTGAACCGCAAAAGTACTTTACAGCTTCGATAATACTGATGACGGACATTATGAGAGTAGGCACTCCAACGAGAAGGAGACCGACAATCGAAATGACGAGACGAGTAATGGCGGATCCCTTGTTTCCGAGATAGAATTCATGGACGCCATACGCTCCCAAAAAAAAGGCCAGCAAGCCGGCGATTGTCTTCGACTTTTCTGAAGCAACCGCTCCGCCGCGGCTCGAATTCGTCCCTTTCAACGAACTCCCACACTGGAGGCAAACGACCTGCTCAGGATTAACCGCGACCCCGCAGTTCGGACAAAATTTGTTGCCTTTGCGAGGATCGCAACCGCATCCCAAGCAAACAACAGCGTTTGCATCAACTTCTTTTCCGCACTTTTTACAGAACATGACTGACGTTCCTTTCCCCTTGGATGATGGACATCCACCCTTTATGAGTTCCGACACACTTCAGGGAAAAGAAAGGGCGCAATTCCCGTCTGTGTTTCAAGAGAGGCCGTGGAAATCGCCCAGAAAGGAACACGACGAGAATGCGCCATGCGTGGCGCATTCCCTCGTACGCAGCCCTTTCAGAAATTTTCCACGTTTCTCTTGAGCCAACGTCGCGTAGAACGCTAAGTTGTTTTGACTGTCCGGCCTCACCCGAGGCCGTCGGTCACGCCGGACTCCCGCTCGCGCGGTGCCGGCAACCCGCCCGAAAAACTGTCGGGCGGTATGTCAAAGAACCAATGAATTTCACAATCATCAGACCGAAAACGACTGCAAAATCCAATACAACGCACACATGAAAAACCGAAACGCGCCGATTCTTCCGTGTGATTGTCGGATAGTGTATCGGTTTTCGTGATATAAGTAAACTTCAAAAAAAAGGCGCGGCAAAACTTTGTCCGGATTGTCTCCAGGTCCGATGGAGGATGTGCGTCAAGAGCGGGAACGAGACCGTTGCCATGTTGCAAGGTTGCCGAAGTTTTGGAGGGATTCGGCACAAAGCATGAGGGATGCGCCGCTTCGACGCCCCGCCGACAGCTTCCCGGCGTCCGCCGCCCGGAATAGCATTTCCCGGCAAGGTCCCACCCATATCGCCCCGGCATTTCCGTCCCGGATCTCGGCGCCGGAATCCATCGGATTTTCAGCGTTTGACTTTTTACAGAGAATCACACCGCCGCGCCCGCCAAAGGCGTCATATTGAAATAGAAATAAAATCCTATATTGCACATTTTTCTTAAAATCTTCAAAATCCATAATAAAAACCGAAATTTTGCTTTTGAACTTGTACATCGAGAAATCGTTCCGAAAGTTTCTGCAAACAGAAATCAACATCGGGATGGAGGTGCGGGAGGAGGACATCGGAAGGTGATTGTTTTGCGGACCGGACGTCCGGGACGGCCGCCGGAAGGTGTGTCGCGGATCTGTCCGCCCGCTTCGTCCGTCGCACGCCCGCCGGGCAGGTGGGGGTGCCCTAGGCGTCCAACGCGCCCAGAACGCGTGCCCGGCCGGACGACATTTTGCCGCGCCCCCTCACAAATTTTGGATTGCCCCGGACACCCCATCCCGCTATACTCTTTCATCCGCTCACGCGCCCTCGCGCGCGAAAACTTTTTCCACAGCCTCTTTCCGCGTCTTCCCGGCCGTTTCATGCCGGGACGTCTCTTCTTCATATGTCCGGCGAACCTGATAAAAAAGCCCCTTCCACGCCCCCTCCGTCTCCCGAAAACAAGTCAGGAAACGGGAAAGGCCCCGCTCAGCCTCCCCGTCCCGAGGCGCCCGTTCCCGCCTCCCGCATGATTCTCGGCTGGATCATTCTGCTCGTCATGATTGCCGCCACCGTCTTCATCTGGGGAGCCGGCGATCCGAAGGCCGAGGAAATCTCCTACTCGCCCCAGTTCCTCGCGCTTGTCGAGAACGGCGCCGTGAAGGAGGTCGAGATCAGCCAGACCAGTTCCGGCGGAACCGTCCTCTACGGCAAGACGAAGGCTCCGGCGTCGGGCGCCAAAATCGTCTTTCCCGACAGCGGGGACAAACCGGCCAAACACTCCGTCGTCCCCGAGAGTTTCAAAGTCAACGTCCTCGCGGGCGACCGGCTTCAGGAGCTGCTCGAGGCGAACAACGTGCCGTTCCGCTACAAGTCCCAGAACTCCCTCGCCCTCGCCATCTTCCTTAATCTCCTCCCGACGCTCCTCTTCTTCGTCGTATTCTACTTCCTGTTCATCCGGCAGATGCGCGACTCGGGGAGCAGCGCCCTCGCGTTCGGCAAGAGCCGCGCGCGCCAACTCAACGCCGACAAGGCGAAGGTCACGTTCGCCGACGTCGCCGGCGAGGACGAGGCCAAGGAAGAGGTCGCCGAAATCGTCGAGTTTCTCAAGGCCCCCGACAAGTTCACCAAGCTCGGAGGCCGCATTCCGCGCGGCGTCCTGCTCGTCGGGCCTCCGGGCACCGGCAAGACGCTTCTCGCCAAGGCCATCGCCGGCGAGGCGGGCGTCCCGTTCTTCTCCATCTCGGGCTCCGACTTCATCGAGATGTTCGTGGGCGTCGGCGCCTCCCGCGTCCGCGACATGTTCGAGCAGGGCAAGAAAAACGCCCCGTGCATCATCTTCATCGACGAGATCGACGCCGTCGGCCGTTCCCGCTTCTCCGGAATCGGCGGCGGACACGACGAGCGCGAGCAGACGCTCAACCAGCTCCCTACCGAAATGGACGGCTTCGAGACGTCCTCCGGCGTCATTGTCATGGCCGCGACCAACCGTCCCGACGTGCTCGACGAGGCGCTTCTCCGTCCCGGCCGCTTCGACCGCCAGGTCGTCGTCGACCTTCCGCCGCTCGACGGCCGCGTCGCCATCCTCAAGGTCCACGCGAAGAAAGTGAAGCTCGCCAAATCGGTCGATCTCACCCGCGTCGCCCGCGGCACGCCGGGCTTCTCCGGCGCCGACCTCGCGAACCTTCTCAACGAGGCCGCCCTCATCGCCGCCCGCCACAATCACGAGGAGGTCGGGATGGACGACATCGACGAGGCGCGCGACAAGGTGCTCTGGGGCCGCGAGCGCAAGTCCCGCGTCATCGACGCCGAGGACCGCCGCATCACCGCCATCCACGAGGCCGGCCACGCCGTCGTGAACATCCTCTCCCCCGAGTCGGACCCCGTCCACAAGGTGACCATCATCCCGCGCGGCATGTCGCTCGGCTCGACGATGTTCCTTCCGACCAAGGACACGACCCACGTCTCGCGCACCAAGCTCACCTCGCAGCTCGCCATCGCCCTCGGCGGCCGCGCGGCCGAGGAGACGTTCCTCCCCGACATCTGCACGGGCGCCAGCCAGGATATCCAGCAGGCGACCAAGCTCGCCGAGTCGATGGTCTGCAAGTGGGGCATGTGCGACCGCTTCAGCCCCCGCTCGTTCGGCTCCAGCCAGGAGCACCTGTTCCTCGGCCGCGAGCTCGCCCGCAGCTCGCACGACCGCGACTACAGCGAGGAGACCGCCCGCGCCATCGACGAGGAGATCTCGAAGCTCATCGACACCGCCCACAAGACGGCGCTCGGGCTCATCCAGTCCCACAAGCGCGAGATGCAGCAGATTGTCGACCTTCTCCTCGAAAAAGAGACGGTCGACGGCCGCGACGCCGAGGACATCCTCGAATTCGGCCGGATCCGCACGCCCGAGGAGCGCGGAGAAGTCCCCGAAGAGCCACCCGCCTCCTCCGCCCCCGCGGAAGGGGATGAGCCACCCGCCGCCTCTTCCTCCGCCCCCGCGGCCGAGCCTCCCTCCGACCCCGTGGAGCCCGCTTCCGACACGAAGGCCGAGGACACGGCCGAGGAGCGATAGCCATGGAAACGAAGGCGCGCGCGCGAATCCGTCTTTCCGGAATCCGGAAATTCCGGGCTGTCGGCGGTTCTTCGGTTCCGCGTCGCCTTTTTCTCGCCGCTGTCTCCGTTCTCGCCGCGTCGCTTCTCCTCCTTCCGTTCGGGTGCTCGCGCTCCAAAAAGGCGTCTCCGGCCCCCGCCCCCGTCTCTCCCGCCCCCGCGCTCCGCATCGTCTCGCTCGACCCCTCCGTCACCGAGTCGCTTTTCTTCCTCGGTCTCGGCGGTTCCATCGTGGCGCGCTCGCCGCTTTGCGACTTCCCGCCCGCCGCGAAGGAGATTCCGTCGGTCGGGGGAAAAGTGTCCGTGAAGGAGCTCGCCGCGCTCAAGCCGGACTACGTATTCGGCACGACGTCGCAGGAGGCGCTCAAGACGGGACTGGACAAGGCTGGACTCCTCTCCGTGTTTCTCCGGACGCAGTCCCTCGCCAACATCATCGACTCGCTCACCCGGCTCGGCGACCTGTTCGAATGCCCGGAGACCGTCATCGAATGGACCGCGGGTCTGGAGGACCTTCTTGAGGTGTCCCGGCTCCCCGCGTCCGTTCCGCCGCCCCGCGTCCTCGTCTGTGTCGGACGGAAACCCGGCACGCTGGAGACGCTCCATGTCGCCGGTCCCGAGTCGTTCTACACGGACATCCTCGGGCTGCTCGGCGCGACGAACGCCTGCGCGGTCGCGTCTCCGTACGCGAAAATCTCCGCCGAGGAGGTCTCCGCCTCCGCCCCCGACATCGTCGTGGAGATCGCGCCGGCCGTCTCCGACGCGGAGGCGCTCCGGGCGCAGTGGCTTGAGGCGTATCCCGCGCTCCCCGCCGCGAGATCCGGCCGGGTCCACGTCCTCGCCGAGACCTGGGCCTCGCGCCCCGGTCCCCGTGTCGGACTGCTCGTCAACGCGCTCTCGGAGATTTTGTCCGGCGCGGCGGAAAGCGGAAAATGACAGGAGACGGAAGGCGGACGCGGCGGAAGCCCTAGCGGATTCCGAGCACGTCATAGACCATGTCGCGCAGCACGGCGTGGTCGGAGCCGATGCAGCCGGGCCAGCCCAGGACGTGCATTCCGAACGTGATGGAGAGGCGGTTCACCGGATCCATCATCACGTACGCCCCGGCGGCGCCGTCCCAGCCGAACTCGCCGACCGGACTGCGCTGGCCCTCGTCCTGATTGAGCCGGACGCGCACCCCGAGCCCGTAGCCGTAGCCCGGACCCGCCGCGCAGGAGAAATTGTTGTTCATGACGAACGATTTGAGCTGCTCCGTGCGGAGAAGCGCCACGGTCTCCGGCTTGAGAAGGCGGTAGCCGTCCGGCGCGGTGCCCCCGCACGCCATCGTGTCGGCGAATTTCGCGTAGTCGGCGACCGAGGCGATGAGGCCCGCGCCCCCGCTCTCGTATCGTCCGGAAAGGCGGAACCGGTTCTCCTTGGGACAGGGAACGACGGCATGCCGCCCGCCGTCCCAGACGAACTGCGGGGCGATGCGCTCCTTCGGGACGCGGTCCTCGTCGAACGTGCTGTCGGCCATGCCGAGCGGTTCGAAAAGAATCCGGGACATGTAGTCCGAGAAACGGGTCTGCGCGACCTCCTCGACGACCGCGGCCAGAACATCGTGGCAGAGGCTGTACTGGAACCGCTCTCCCGGCTCGAACAGAAGCGGACGGAGCGGAAACGCGTCGACGATCCGGCGCGTCGTGGCGCGCCCGCCCGCCGCCCTGTCCGCCGCGTCGGTGAACTCGGAATGGAGCGTGTAGTCGAGCCCGGCGGTCATCGTGAAGAGATGGCGGACGGTCGGCGCGCGTTGGGGTTTGACGCGGACGCCGTCCCGCAGGAGAAAGACGTCGCGGAACGACGGAAGATAGTCCGCGACGGGTGCGTCGAGCGCGAGCCGTCCCTCCTCGACGAGCCGCAGGGCGGTCGTGACGGTGAGCGGCTTCGTACAGGAGTACATGTAGTAGAGAGGTTCCCCGGAAGCCGGGGGGGGAGGAAGGGGCGAGCCGTCCGGGGCGCAGCGGTGCCGGTAGAGTGTCGTATGGTCCCGCGCGACGAGGATGTCGCATCCGGGGACATGTTTCTGGAGGCAGGTGACGTTCGCCATGTAGCCGGCGACGGGGGAGAAATCTGTATTCACGGCGGAAATCGGACGTGCTGCGGTGTGATTCGCCTGAAGCCCTGGACAAGACGTCTTGAGCAGGCCGGCGCGGACAGAATATCATATCCTGGCCCCGGTACGGAGCCCCGTTTCCGCGGACGTCCCTTTTCAAGAAAACGACATCTTCCCCACCGCCGTTTTCCCGGCTTGCGAATTTCGGACGGCTACTTCTTCGGACGGCGCTCGGCCGCGAGCTCGTCGACCGTCTTGATGTGCTGGCGGACCGCGCCCTCGGTCCGGATTGTCGGGATGAGCGTTCCGTTTTTCTCGGCCTCCGCCCAGCGCCTCTTCGCATCGGCGATCGCGTCGGCATACTGCGGAAGCCATTCCTCCTGCGCGATGAGCATCTCGTCCGTCATCTGCCAGATTTCGGCGGTGTCGCAGACCGCGCCGACAAGCGGGTCCATCATCATCGCCTGACGGAGCAGCGCGACATCGCCCGTCGCGCCCGCCGCGACGGCCAGCCGCTGAACGCTGATGTTCGAGAGACACGCCGCCGCGCACCCCATCGGAAGGTCGCCGACGGGCGGGATGTTGATGCCGAACGTGTCCACAAAACCGGGCACCTCGACGATGCAGTCGTCGGGCAGGTTGGAAATCGCCCCGCTGTTGACGACATTGAAGTGGCCGCGGTAGACGCGTCCGGTCTCGAGCGCCTCGACAATCCAGCTTCCGTGCTCATGAGTCCGGTTCTCCGGTTTGAACTCGCGGGGTTTGTCCGTCATCCAGTTCGGAAAGTCGGACTCGAACCAGTCGCGCTGCTCGGTGCACTCGCGGAGATAGCCGCCCGTCTCGCCGTTAATCCAGCAGCCGGTGTCGATCCAGCGCGGGATGTCGCCGGCGCGCTTGCGGTACCAGGGGACATACTCGGAAAGATGGCCGTTGGACTCCGTGCTGAAGTAGCCGAAGCACCTCATCATGTCGAGACGTACCTTCTCGGTCCGCGCGATATCGGGGTTGGAGCGCATCGCCTCGTAGAGTTTTCCGGTGAGTTCCTCGCCGTTGTGCTTGACGGAGACATACCACGTCATGTGGTTAATGCCGGCGCAGACGATATCGACCTCCTTCACATCCATTTTGAGCGCCGAGGCGATGAGCGCGTGGCCGCCCTGCACGCCGTGGCAGAGGCCGACCGTGCGGACTTTTCCGTACTGATTGCAGTACCACGTCACCATCGCGTTGGGGTTGGAGTAGTTGAGGAGGAGGCAGCCCGGCGCGGCGACCTCGCGGATGTCGCGGCAGAAACCCTCGAGGAACGCGATGTCCCGCTGGCCGTACATGACGCCGCCCGCGCAGAGCGTGTCGCCGACGCACTGGTCGACGCCGTACTTGAGCGGGATGTCCACGTCCGTCCGGAACGCGTCGAGGCCGCCGATGCGGACGCAGTTCACGACATACTTCGCGTCCCGGAGCGCCTCGCGCCGGTCCGTCGTCGCACGGATTTTGATGGCGAGTCCGTTGGCGTCGACATCGCGCTGGCAGAGGCGCTGGACCATGTCGAGGTTCCGCTCGTTGATGTCCATGAACCAGACGTCGACGTTTCCGAACTCGGGAACGGTCAGGAGGTCCGAGAGAAGTTTGCGGGTGAACGTGATGGAGCCCGCGCCGACAAAGGCGATTTTGAAATTTTTCATTTTCATTTCCCTGTGGGACGGAACACCGGAAACAGACGCGCTCCGCACCGCCGGACAGTTTACCGGAAACCGTCCGGGAAAGGAACGGCCCCGCCTTGCCGTGTCGGGAAGTTCCGCGTATAATGGGACCGAATGCCTACAAGATTTTTCCTATGAAAGAGAAACCCTCGCCCGAAGAGGTCCGCATGGACCGCCAGTTCCGCCGTTTCGCGAAGCTCGGAGATCTGGCCGGATGCCCGCTCCGGCGCCACGCCGTGACCCCCGGCGCGCCGCCGATTGTCCTGTTCCTCGGCAACCACTCCTCGGGCAAGTCCTCCTTCATCAACTACCTGCTCGACCCGCCCCCTGTCCAAGACACCGGCGTCGCCCCGACGGACGACGGGTTCACGGTGCTCGTCTACGGCGAGACGGAGAAAGACGTCAACGGCCCCGCCGCGCTGGACGCGCTCCCCGCGGATTTCGCGGCGCTCCGCTCGCTCGGCCCCGACTTCCTCCGGCACCTCCGCGTAAAAATCCGCCCCCGGCCGATTCTCCGCCGCATCACGCTGCTGGACAGCCCGGGCATGATCGGCTCGGCGACGGACTCCGCCGCGCGCGACTACCCGTTTTTCCCCGCCGTGCGCCACGCGGCGGAGATCGCGGACCTCGTCCTCTTCCTGTTCGATCCCGAGAAGCCCGGAACGACCGGAGAGACCGTTTCCGCGCTCGGAGAGTGCTTCGCCGGCCTGGAGTTCAAACTCCGGATCTTGATGAACAAGTGCGACACGTTCGACAGCATGTTCGACTTCGCGCGCGCCTACGGGTCGCTCTGCTGGAACCTCGCCCACGTCCTCCCCGTCAAGGATCTTCCGACCGTCTTCACCACGTTTCTTCCGCAGTCCGAGTCGCGGCGGAACCCCGTCCTCTCCCTCGCGGACTTCGACCGCCACCGCGGCGAGCTCGTCAGCCAGGTCTCCAACGCCGGCCAGAGCCGGACGGACAATCTGGTGGACTCCCTCCAGAAGGATCTCCGCGCGCTGGAGCTCCAGCTCCGGCTTCTTCTCCGCGCCCGCCGTTCCCAGTGGTGCGCCCGCGTCGGCTCCGTGCTGGGCGCCGCGGTCCTCGCCGCGCTGGTCGGACTCGGCGGATATTTCGCGTTGAGCCGCTGGGTCTTCAAGGTGGCCGAGGGAGCCGCGTGGTACAGTTCGCGCGGCCTTCTCGACATCGGCATCTCCGCCGCCGTCGCCCTCGGGTTCGGCGCGGCGTTCCATCTCGCCGTCCGGTACGGCGCCCGCCGCCGTCTCCGCGACCTGCTGCGGAACCCCGATCCGTTCTTCGAGGAGGTCTGCGCCGAGGACCTCGCGCGGCCGTCCGAGAGCGCCCCGCTCCGCCAGACGTGGCGGACCGTCCGCCCGCTCTTCCTCCGCCAGATGTCCGTCCGCTCCTCGGCGTTCCACTTTCTGTTTCCGTGGCACATCGGCCGTGTGCGCCGCGCGATGAAAGCCGCCCGGTGACGCGGCCTCCGGGGCCTTTCCCGGACCGCAGCGCGGGGGCGGAGGGAGCGCCGGCCGCGGGGCTCACGCGCCCGCGTCGAGCCGTTTCAGCTTGAAGAACTCCCGGTAGAAGAAAAACGCGTTGACGCCGCCGGTGACGATCCACGAGGCGATCCAGGAGAGGGCGACGCACGGGATGCTCGGAAAGAGCGGGAAGATGAAGGCGACCCAGAGAATCCGGAGGACGCACGTGCCGAGAATCGTGTTGACCATCGGCAGGACGGACTGCCCCATGCCCCGGAGACCGTTCGCGTAGATATCCATGAACTGGCAGAGGAAATAGACCGAGAGGACGATCCGCACCCGGCTCATGCCGTAGCCGACGACGGTCGGGTCCTTGCCGGCGAAAAGCGCGATGAGCCAGGGACCGAAAAGTATGCCGAGCGCCCCCATCGTCCCCATCGCCACGGCCACGCAGGCGAGACCGTACCGGACGGACGAGCGGATGCGCCCGAAATCGCGCGCGCCGTAGTTCTGCCCGACGAAACTCGTCACGGCCAGCGAGAAGGCGTTGCCCGAGACCCAGACGAAGCCCTCGATCTGCTGCCCCGCGGCGTTGCCCGACATCGCGTCGACCCCCAGCGTGTTCACGGCGCTCTGGATGACCGTGTTGGAAAGCGCGAAACAGGCGCTCTGGATTCCGGCGGGCAGTCCGACGCGGACGAGCGACCCGAGGACCCGCGGCTCGATCCGGATTTTCCGGAAATCGAGGCGGATGTCCCCTTCCTCCCGCGACAGGGCGCGGAGAATGAGCGCGGCGGAGACGCATTTGGAGAGGACGGTCGCGAGCGCGACGCCCGCGACGTCGAGGCGGAACACGACGACGAAGAAGAGATTGAGCCCCACATTGACCACGCCCGCCGCGGTGAGGTAGTAGAGGGGCCG
>JAZUKQ010000267.1:0-5801 GCA_045643325.1 Kiritimatiellia bacterium
CGACTGGGGGTGTTTTCCGGGGCGGAGGCGACACCCACCGGCGCTGCGCGCCACCTCCCTCGAGGGAGGCGCCTACGGCGGGCTGAGGCGTCTTCGGGGAGGCGCGGGGGCGCTGGCGGCGGAGTTGCTCCGGCCCCCTCCACGCGTCCGCTTTCGGGCGCAGCCCGGCCCCCTTCGCGCGTTCGCTTTCGGGCGCAGCCCGGCCCCCTCCGCGAGGGGGCTGCCGCTTGCGGCTGGGGGAGTACATCGTGCGCCGCTTGGCTGCCGCGCGTCGTGGCAATCGGGCGCTGCCGGCTCCCTCCGCGAGGGCTGTCGGCGAAGCCGACTGGGGGGCGTTTCGCTCCTGGAAACGGGAAATGTCCGTCCTCTTTTCTTCCTTGCTTCTCGGGACGGTTTGTGGGATAATGCGCGCCCATTTTCCGCCGCGGCCCGTCTTCCGTCGCGGCCGTTTCCACCCCGCCTGTCTCTGAAGGTGTCCACATGTTTGCCGAGATCGCCGCAATTCTGATTTTCGTCGTGATGTTCGCTCTGGTCGTGGTGGACCGGTTCCCGCGACACATTGTGACGCTTGTCTCCGGCGCGCTTGTCCTTCTTCTGGTGTTCGGCCTCGGACTTCGCGACCCGGCCGCGGCCTGGAACGCGGTGGCCCTCGAGCAGATCGGCACGCGGGGCTTCTGGTACGCCGCTGGGGAGGCGGCCGAGGAGTCGGGCGGCATCAACTGGGCCACCATCCTCTTTATCGGCGGCATGATGGTGATGGTCGAGGGAATGGCCGAGGCCGGGTTCTTCTCCTGGCTCTGCATGAAGATCGCCAGGCTGGTCGACTTCAAGCCGGTCCGCATCTTCGTGTCGTTCATGATTCTTTCGGCGGTCCTCTCGATGTTCATCGACAGCATCACCGTCATTCTTTTCCTCGCGGCGGTCACCATCACGCTCGCGCGCATGCTCAAGTTCAACCCGATCCCCGTCATTCTCACGGAGGTCTTCTGCGCGAATCTCGGCGGTTCGGCGACCATGTGCGGAGACCCTCCCAACATCATTGTCGGAACCTCGCTCGGCCTCACGTTCTTCGACTTCCTTGCGAACACCGGCGTCGTCGCCGCCCTCACGCTCGTCGTCACCGTGTTGTTTTTCTACCTCACGATGCGCCGCGACCTCAAGGCCCAGGACGTCCGCCCGGACCCCGCGGAGCTGGAGGCCGCCGTGAAGATCAAGAGCCGGAAGGCGTTCGCCGCGAGCAGCGCCATCTTCGGCCTCGCGGTCGTCCTGCTCGTCTCCCATTCCGCGACCGGTCTCACGGTCGCGACCATCGGCCTTTTCATCGCGGTCCTGACGCTCCTCTGCGCCGGGAAGGACGCCGGAAAGCTGCTCCGCCGGGTCGACTACAAGACGCTTCTCTTCTTCATCGGCTTGTTCGTCGTCGTGTGCGGGCTCGAGCGCACGGGCGTCCTCGAGCACATCGCCGGTTTCATCGCGAAGGTGAGCGGCGGCGACGCCCGCGTGATGGTCGTCATCATCCTCTGGGTGTCCGCCGTCGCCTCGGCGTTTGTGGACAACATCCCGTTCGCGGCGACGATGATTCCCGTCGTCCGCAACCTTTCCTCGATGGCGGGAGCCCCCGGCGTCGAGACGCTCGCCTGGACGCTTTCCATCGGAACGGATATCGGCGGGTCCGCGACCCCCATCGGCGCCTCCGCGAATGTCGTGGGGCTCGGCGTCGCCGGCAACGAGGGATATCCCATCGGCTGGGGCACCTATTGCAGAAAGCTTGCCCCCGCGACTATAATAGTCCTCGCCATCTCGATGGTCTGCATTTTTGTCCGTTACCTCTAAGGAGTCCTCCCCATGCCCCAGTTCATGATCGCCGTCGGCCGCGAGTTCGGAAGCGGCGGACACGAAATCTCCGCGAAGCTCGCCGAACGGCTCGGCGTCCCCCTGTACGACCGCAACATGCTCGACCGGCTCGCGGAGAAGAACGGCATCTCTCCGGAACTTCTCCGGAAGTACGACGAGGCGCCCCGCCGCTTCGGCCTCTCCCGGACCGTCCACGGCGTCACCAGCTCCCTCGAGGACAATGTCGCGAACATCCAGTTTAAGTTTCTCCTCGAGAAGGCCTCCGCGGGCGAGTCGTTCGTCGCCGTGGGACGCTGCGCGGAGCATGTCCTCCGTGACTGGCCCGGACTGATCTCCGTCTTCGTGACGGGCGACTGGGACTGCAAGATGGCGCGCGTGAAACGCATCTACGGGCTCGACGACAAGGACGCCGAGTCGAAGATTCTCCGCCACGACAAGAAGCGCGAGGCCTACCACAACCGCTTCAGCGCCGGCCGCTGGGGCGACAGCCGCAACTACGACCTCTGCTTCAACGCCAACAAATATCCGGACGACGTGGCCATGGATTTCCTCCTCGACTACATCCGTCGCCGGATCGCCCTGTTGAAGTAGGAAAACCTGCGGGCGAGGGGAGGGGAGGGAAAAAGGGTTCGTTCCGGACGTTTCCGCCGCCGCGCTTTGCGTCCGAGGCGTCCGCATGGTATACTTCTCGGCCATGCGAACGAAACTCATCTCCGCGATTCTTTGGACCGCCGCGGCGTGCGCCGCCTCCGCGGCCCATAAAGTTCCCGAAGACCCGGACGCCATCCGGTGGTCGGACCGCTCCATCGAACAGATGTCCGTTTGGGAAGACCCCGCGAACTGGACGGGTGACGTGTTTCCCGACGGCGACGGAGTCCATGCCGTCGTCGACACTCCGGACATCTGCAAATACCTGCTCGTCCGCCGGCCCGTGACGGTCGGGGAGCTCACGGTCAAAGGCTCGAAGAAGTCCATCTACGGGGGAATCCTCGCCGACGGCGACGAGGCGGTCCTCCGCTTCAAGAACTTGGGGAAGCCCGCGCTCTTCGACTACACGCGGACCATGGGGGAGGTCGTCGACGTGCCGATCGAGTTCGAGCGGGACCTCGTCGTCAAGACCGGCGGCAGCCAGTGGGCCTGGACCGCGGTCTTTTTCGACACGAAGGCCAGCGTCACCCCGCTCGCTCCGGACGGCGAGGCCACGCTGACGTTCGACACCACCACCCCGTACAACCAAGGGAACTGGCAGTCCACGCGGTTGTTCGAGGTGAAACGCGTGTGCGCCATCCGCGGGTTTGTCTCGGACAGCCTCGACGGGGCGCGCCTGAAAATCGTCAAACGGGGCGAGGGGTTTCTCGCGCTCGCGTGCGGAGACAACGACTATAGCGGCGGCACGGTCGTCGAGGAGGGCTCCCTTGCCGGCGTGAACGGCGAGAACCTGGATCCGCCGTTTCTCGCGTTCGGCCGCGGCCCCGTCCATGTGACGGCGGAGAAAGGGTCCGTCCGGCTCTGTTCCAGCAAGTCCGGCGTCTGGGGGCCCGGGAAAGGATACGACCTGGTCTTCGACGGCAACGCGCGCATCCACGCGGGCGACGCCCGCTCGTGGAACGGCGCCAAGGCCGCGACGATGGACGACCGGCATCATACCGTCGGGTCCGTCAAGGTCGGCGGCGGGGGTTTCCACGTCACGCTCAATTCGGGAGCCAAGCTCCATGTCGCTCCGGAAGGTTTTGTCGAGCTTTCGACGAACACCGTCATTCAGGTCGACCGTACGGACGAGTCGACCGGCTACCGGGTCGCCGAGCTCGATTTCCCCTGCGCCGTGCGGACACCCTCCGGAAAGCGGGTCGGGGTCGTGAAGACCGGAAACGGGACGCTCCGTCTCGCGGGCGACAACACGTTTTCGGCGATGCTCGTGAAGACGGGCGGGGTCGCCGTCGCGTCCAACGGCGCGCTCGGCCTCGGCAAGGCGCTGTTTTCGACCAACACGTTCCTTTTTGTCGAGTGCGACGCGTTCACCCCGAAGGACGAGATCGTCCTGCGCCCCGGGGCCACGGAGGTCTGGCGGCATCCCGGCGCGCGGATCGGAGGCGCGCCGGAGGGCGGGCGCAAAGGCTACGCGCTGCCCGCCGGGGTGAGTCTCGGCATCGCCTGCGACGGGGCGACGAACCGGCTTCAGGGAGCCGTCGGCATCGGGGGCGCGGGGGCCCGGCTCTACGCGTACCGCGACCATAAGGGGACGCCCGAGGACGGATTCCGCCTGGGCGCCGGCGTCGCGGTGGTCCTGACGGGAGACCTCGAACTCGGCAATCCCTGGTATTCCCGCGAGCAGCAGGAGTTCCGCTGGGAGAACCGCCATCTCGCGTCGCCGCTCTATATCGACGGCCTCATCCGCGAGAAGGGCGGAAGCTTCAAACTCACCAAATCCGGCGACGACGCGGTCGTGATCCGCGGAATCGGGTCCTATACCGGCGGAACGCTCGTCCGCAACGGGTTCCTCACCGTGGAGAAGGGCGGCCGGCTGGGGCCCGGGACGGTCCGGATCGACGGCGAGGAGAAGCAGAACGGGAACCGGGGGCGTCTCACCCTCAAGGCGCCCGACGCGCTCGCCCCGGACACGGCGCTCGAGATCGAGGGCGGCGGCGTCCTCTCGCTGGATTTTCAGGGCGAGATCGAGGTCGCGTCCCTCCGCATCGCCGGACGGAACGCGGCGCCGGGAAGCGTCTGGATGAACAAATCCCGCGACAAAAGCGTGAAGACCGACGGGAAGCGCATCGTGGGCCAGGGCGCGATCCGCGTCAAAAGTACGGCGAAATAGCGAAATAGCGAATTTTTCAATTGCGCTCCGGAGGGAGGGTGTGGTATCATCTCGCCCAAATTTTTCGCCACCCCAAGGAGTGTTCTCATGCTTCCGATTCTCGCCGCCGTCGATAACCGTGTCGTGCTTCAGGGCGTCATCCTGATGCTCGCCGGCATGGCATCCGTGTATCTGTTCCTCACGATTCTCATCTTCGTCATGAAGGGCGCCGCCAAGGTTGTGCCGAAGCTCGCCTTCATGCTGCCCGATCCGGAGCCCGCCAAGCCCAAGGCCCCCGCGCCCAAGAAGGACGCCGGCGCCGAAGTCGCCCTCGCCATCGCGGCCGCCGTCAAGCGCGCCCGCGGCTAATCTCCTTTTCAGGCCGCTCTTGAATGCGGCCGAACGCAATCGCAATCTCTCTCACCGAAACACCGAAACAAGCCATGGCCAAGAAACAGATCAAAGTGATGTGCACCGCGTTCCGCGACGGCTTCCAGTCCGTCGTCGGCGCCCGCGTTTTCTCCAAGGACTTCATGCCCGCCGTCAAGGCGGCCTACGATGCCGGCATCCGCTGGTTCGAGGCCGGCGGCGGCGCCCGCTTCCAGGCCTGCTACTTCTACTGCCAGGAAGACGCCTATGCCGTGATGGACGAGTTCCGCAAGACCTGCCCGGACGCGGACCTCCAGACCCTTTCCCGCGGCGTCAATGTCGTCGGCCTGGACTCCCAGCCCTCCGACATGATCAAGCTCCATGCCGAGACCTTCAAGAAGCACGGCATCAGCTCCATCCGCAACTTCGACGCCCTCAACGACGTCAACAACCTCAAGTGGTCCGGCCAGTGCATCCACGACGCCGGCCTCCACCACGAAGTCGTCGTCACGATGATGGGCCTGCCCCCCGGGGTCGACAACCAGGGCACGCACACGCCCGAGTTCTACGCCTCCCGCGTGCAGCAGATCATCGACGCCGGTATCCCCTTCGACCGCCTCTGCTTCAAGGACGCCTCCGGCACCTCCAAGCCCTCCACCGTCCGCGAGACGATGAAGGCCGCCCGCAAGGTCCTCGAGAAGGCCGGCAAGGGCAAGACCCACATCCAGTTCCACAGCCATGAGACGGCCGGCAACGGCATCGCCTGCTACATGGCGGCCCT